>CAIOHJ010000315.1 GCA_903858085.1 uncultured Chloroflexota bacterium | reverse complement strand
GGCCTCGAAGGGCACATACATCAGCGACCGCGTGCGCGCATCCCCATCCCAGGCACCGGCATCCTGCGACGGGTCGGTGGCGGCCAGCGAATAGCGCCAGGTATTCGCCAGATAGTTCACCTCCACATAGAGCGGCTGACCAGGCCAGTTGTTGTCGTAGATCAAAATATGGAAGAGCCCTTCCCCCCGGTCTTCCACACCGTAGGCCAGCACAGAATGGCCCCCGCCCGAACGGCTGAAAATCCCCAGATCCACCAGCGCCTTCTTCTCCAGCAGCTGGTCGATGATCTGGCGTGGGGTGCCGGTGACCGCCTGGCTCGACACCTCCGGCGTCACCTGCAGCACCCAGTCCCGCGCAATCTGCCGCATGATCGCCACATTCTGGTCGATCTCAAAGGGGTGTTGCGCGTCGGGGATGAACTCGACCGGCGTCAGCTCCCCCAGGCGAAAGCGGGACGCCGAAACCGTGAACCCAGCACAGTGTCCTGCACGCATGTAGTCGGTCATCGTGTCGATCCAGATCTGGGCAGCTGGGGTCGGTGTACAGCGATCCCCTTCCACCGCAACACAGACCTGGTCTCCGAAGAGGCTGCGCACGTCGTCCGCCGTCAGATCCCCTTCGGGAAAGCGCGAGCCGTAGTTGCGAAAGCCCAGCCCGTCCCGGTCAAGGGCAAACTCGACCACATAGCCGCTCCCCGGCGGGGGCAGTGTCACCTCCCCCTCCTCCTCCGGCAGCGCTCCCCCCAGCGACACCAGCTCCCCACCCGCAGCCAGCTGGGGGAGGCTGGCACGCAGCACAGAGCGGCGGGGACGGCCGCCCAACGCCATCCGCTCCTCCGCAGCCACATAGGCGCCAGGAACGATGTCGACTGGCACCAGCCAGCTGAGCCAGCCCCGCATATCAAAGCGCTGGCCGCGGGCACTCCGCACATTCGCCGGGTCGACCCATGAAGAGACCACCGGGTCCTCTGTGGCGGAGATCCAGGTAGCGCTGACCAGAAAAAGGGTGCCTGCGGCAGCGACGGTCGCAAGCACCCATCGATTAAAATTTTCCAACCATGCGCCTTGCAGATGCGTTTTCACGGACCTTGCTACACTTCTCACCGAATCAGAAACAGTCACCCAGACGCATTCTAATTGTCTAGCCGCCCAGTTGGAAAGCACCTTCCTGGAGCAGGTGGCCATCCAGATAAAGTTCCAGCTTGTAATCGCCGTCGGCGAGCGCAAACTGGCTGCTGGGGGCCAGCGGCAGCACTGCCTCACCGGCAGCACCGAGCGACCAGTTTTCGACCAGCCGCAGCCAGGGGGACTCGGTCCCATTTCGATACACCTTGAGGACCAAGAGCTGCCCGTCCTGGACACTTTTGTAGGGGAAGCGCACCAGGACAGGCGCAGAGGTGTCTGTTGCCAGCATCAGGCTCTCATCGATCGTGCGGCTGGACTCTTCCTCGATGGCCAGTCCAAAGCGCAACGGGGCCGCTTCCTCGCCGAGTGCGACAAACCCAGTGACATTGCCAGCGGCGTCGTACTCGCCGGTTCCAAACTCAAAGGCACCGATCTCCTGCGTCCCTGCATCGCCGGGCAGCGCTCCCGTGTACTCCAGCGCGACGGCGGCATTTTTCAGCGTCAGACGCAATTCGGCAGCAACCTGCCGGACGGCTTCATCGACTGCCAGCGTGGTGTAGGGGGGAGTGGTCTTGCAGAGCTCACTCTCCAGACAGGTAATCAAACGGTCGATGTCGTCCAACGCGATCGTAAAATACGACCAGAGCGAAGAAGGCGGTTGGTCGCCGGCTGTCTTCGCCTCGTCCACACGGCGGGCTGCGTACTCAAGCCCGGTGTCAAAGGCCTGGCGCCCTGCATCCACCTCGCCGGCGGCCAGATGCATCAATCCCAGGTTGAAATAGAGCGCCTCCTGGTCTTCGGCCATTGCGAGCGCCTCCTGGGTCGTTGCGATGGCGGCCGGCTGATCGCCCAGCACATACTGTGTCCAGCCCAGATTCCAAAGCACATTGACTTCCTCGCGTCCGGCGTCCCAGGCCGCCTGGTAGTCAGCAGCGGCCTCTGCATAGTTGCCCAGCGCAAAGTTGGTGTTGCCGCGGCGGTAATAGACATTGGCATAGTCGGGCTCGTTCTGCAGCGCCTGGTCGAAGGCAAGCAGTGCGTTGGCGTGGTCACCCTGGTAGGCCAGCCCGACCCCCTGCGCGTACTGGTCTACAGCTTCGTCGGAATAGACAGGAATCGGCTCCAAAAAGATCTGAACCACCCACCCAACCACAAAAATCGTCAGCGCGACCGCGGTAAGGATGGGCAGCCTGCGCAGCAGACGATTGGGGACCAGCTCCTCGCTGGGCGCCATCGCGATCAAGGCCAGTGCGATGCCCAGGAGGACAATCTGCAGGCCAAAGGTATCGCTGCGGGTCATCAGCAGGTCGTAGAGCTGCATGGCGCGCACATAACGCTCCTGCAGCACGGTCGCCTCGACCAGATAGGTATCCGACTCGAAGGCGCGCAGATCGGGCTGGCCGGTGCTGGCATCCAGATAGGCTGGAGAGAGCAGCGGGGTCAACGTTGCCAGTCGATCCCGCACCACACGGTAGCGGGCAGCAGCTTCGGGCTCCCCGCGCTGTTCGGCCAGGGACGCCTGGCTTTCCCAGTCCAGCCACTGGCGATAGGCGTCGTTCCAGGCGTAACCGGCAACAGTCTCTCCGCGCGCCTTGACGCCGATCGCCTGGACGGCATACTGCTGTGCCCGGTCCAATGCCTGTCCCCCTTCAGCGCCGTAGTGCTCCATCTGCACAGTCAACAGGGCGATCACCAAGGTGATCATCACCACCCAGACGATCGTATCGACCTCTTCGGCTTCCTCATGAAACAAAAAGCGGCGGATCGCGGCCAAAATGCCGTTGGGCGACTCCCCCTCTGCTGTCTTTGGTGCCGACAGTTCGTTCAACAAATTCTCTGACATCGACAACTCCTTGCCCACCGTATGGATCCGGTAGACGCCCAGCAAGCGCTACAGAAGCAAATAGACTCCAAAAATCACCAACAACATACCGATCGTTGCAGCAAACACGAAAGTTCCGCGGACGGCGACACGCCGTTCATTGAAATACTGAACCAGCTCGTAAACGCAGAGTGCCGCTGTCAGCCAGAGCAACAGCCAGATGAACTGCATTCCGATCGAGCGCTGCTCGTCGGCGTCTAAAAAGTACGGTTGAGGGTCCAGTTCTGTCTGCTGTTCTGCCCGTGCCCAGGCCTCTCCCAGCTGGCGTTCGGTGTCGTAGCTGCCGTCACGGTTGAGATAACGCATGGAAAAAAAGAGACGGCTGGAGGCCGCTTTCCGCTGGGACTGGGCGAGTTCTTCGGTCAGGGCGCTGTTTTCCTCGGCAGCCGCGTCAGTGCTGGCCAGTGTCTGCTCCAGCTGGTTTTGCAGCTCGCTGTAGGCCAGATAGTCTGTGTACGCGCGATACTGGGAATAGAGCTGGCCGTAGTTGATATTCTGCACCAGCTCCCGATTGAACGCAGCGGCCATCCCAAAGTTGGCGGCTTCACCGGGGTCCAGCTTGGATTGAAAGAGCGAGATCACAACCATGACGATGGTCGCAATCAACGCAGAGAGGGTGACGAAGGCAGTCAGACGGTTGGTGCGTTCCGGCTCCGCTGCGGTGTCTGCTTCCGCTGCGGTGTTCGCCTCTGGGGAAGCCTTGTCCACAGCAGCGCCCTCCACCATCTGCTCCAGTTGTCTGGACACCTGCACCAGTCTTGTTTCATTTTGTTCCAGACGCTGCAAGACCCGTAAAAGCATCTCTTGATTCTGCTGGTTGTCCATTTCCTGTCTCCCTCTCGATTGTGTCCGTCATCGCCCTCATTGTACTACGAAGATAGTACAGGATGCACACCGGAGTAGTCCAGCCAGCCGGTTGGATGAGAGCTGAACCCCTCCAGGCTTTTATGGGCCGCCATCAACACCGGTCTGAAGCAGGGGATCAGCGTATAGCTCTCCTGCGCGATCAGCTCTTGGGTCGTGCGATAGAGTGCTGCTCGGCGGGTAGGGTCTGGCTCGCTGCGCGCAGCGACGATCAGCTCGTCCAGCTGGGAGCTGTTCCAGTGGCTGTAGTTGGCGGGGGATTGGGAATGGTAGGCCACCGTGAGTGTTTCGTCTACGCTGGGACGCAGACCCCAGTTCACGATATGAAAGGGGGCTCTGCCTGCGTAGTCTGTCAGATAGATGTCGGGGGGGACTGTGATCACCTCGATAGCGACCCCGGCTGGCAGCGCCATGTCGCGATAGGCGTAGGCCATTTCGACCATCCCTGGTTCGATAGCCGCCGTGATCAGGGTCAGCTGCAGGCCATCGGGGTAGCCGGCCTGAGCCAGCAGCTGGCGCGCCTGTTGGGGATCATAGCGGGGCAGAGGCAGTTCGACCCAGAAGGGGTGAATGGGAGAGATCGGCTGGTCGCTGGCCAGCGTGCCCCGTCCAGCCAGAACCAGATCTTGCATCGCAGGCCGATCCAGGCAGAGTTTCAACGCGTCTCGCACCCGTGGGTCATAAAACGGCGGCAGGTCTGCCCGCATCACGATCGACTGATAGCGGCCGCTGGGCACCTCCTGGACATCGATCTCGGGGTTTTCGGTGAATTGGTTCACACTGTCAGGGGGGAAATCCGGAATCAGGTCGATCTCGCGGGCCAGCATCGCTTCGGCTTGTGCAGGGATGGAGGGGAAATAACGGTAGAGCAGGGTTTCAAACTGCATCGAAAATGCTTCATCCCAGTAGTTTGGGTTGCGCACAAATCGAATGGACTCCCCGGAGACCCTACTGGCGAGTTGCCAGGGACCAGCGCCGGTGGGCTGCGCCGTCAGGTCGTTGGTCGACATCCCCTGTGGGACAATTCCCGTCGAGGGAATGCCGAGCAGCAAAGGGAGATCTTCATTGGGGGCTGAAAGCACAAAACGGACTCTGTATTCGTCCACTGCTTCCACCTGTGCAATGAAGCCGAGCACGAGCCGCATCGGGGATTCCACCGCCGGGTCCAAGAGATGGTTGAAGGTATAGACCACGTCTGCGGATGTCAGCGGCATGCCGTTGTGAAAGCGCACCTCGCGCTCCAGCTCAAAGGTCCAGGAGAGTCGGTCGGGGGCCTCCTGCCAGCCTGCAGCCAACAGCGGTTCGGGGATCAGATCGGGGTTGACATAGACCAGGGCGTCGTAGATCGCGTAGGCCACTTGGATCGATTCTATCGAATCGGAGCGCGCCGGGTCGAACGTTGTCGGATAATTGAGGAAGGCGACGCGCAAAGCAAAGTTACCATCGTTGGACGATGCTGTCGCAATGAGATCTGCTGCGGACAGGGACTGATTGGCAGAGGAAGGGCTTGTTGTGCTGCCCGCACAGCCGCCGGCCATCAGCAACCCTGTCCCCCCCAGCCATTTCAACAGATCACGCCGTGACATCGGGCCCGGAACTGGCCCTTGACCCAAAAGTGTAGTTTTCACGAGAAGATTGGCTCCCTCTCACTCGAGCGGTTGGCTCACCACGATCCGTGCTGTAGCAGGCGGGACGAACCCCTCCGGCCACTGTGTCTCGTCGTTGTACGTAACGCCCAACAGGTCGGCATCGGGCAGAGAGTCTGGGGTGCTGCTGACCAGCTGGCTGCCGCGCAGATCGCTCCACTCCAGGTTGGCACCGTGCAGGTCGGCCCCCAACAGATTGGTGTTGGTCAGATTGGCACCTATCAGGTTGGCACCGGCGAGCAACGCGCCGCTCAAATTGCTGTTGCTCAGATCCGCGTCGGTGAAGACGGCACCGATCAGGTTCATCCCCTCCAGAGAAATGCCAGTCAGCACAGCCCCATCGAGACGTGCGCCGCTCAGGTCGCTGCCGCTCAAACTGGCACCGGTCAGCACCGCACCTTGGGCAAGAACCCCGCGCAGATTGCTTCCGGCCCCACGCGGGGTAGAGGCGGTCAGATTGGCCCCTTGCAGGTAGGCCCAGCTCAAATTCGCCCCGCGCAGGTCTGCGCTGCTCAGGTTGATGCCGCGCAGATCTGCCCCGCGCAGGTCGGTGCCGATCAGATTGGCTTGAATCAACACCGCTGCACGCAGTTTGACCTGAGTCAGGTCGACCCGAATCAACATGGCGCTGGTCAGATTGGCGCCGCTCAAATTGGCGTTGTCCAGCTGGGCGTCGCTGAGGTTGGCCCCGGTCAGGTTGGCGCCGGTCAGATTGGCCCCGCGCAGATCTGCATTGGTCAAATTGGCAAAAGAGAGATCCGCGCCGCCCAGGTCGACATTGCTCAGATTGGCCTGGCTCAGATTGACCTGGATCAGGTCTGCGCTGCGCAAATTGGCGCCCGCCAGATCGGCGCCTGCCAGTTCACGTCTCGACAGTTTTGCCCCCAGACAATCGGGGGGACAGCCCGAAGGCAGCCCAGGATGACAGCCGGCCAACAGGAGAATCCAGAACATCCCAGCCAGCCACGTGCAGAGGCTTCTCATGGTTTCCTCCTGTTCATTGTGCCTGTCCCGCCTGGGAGAACTCTGGCAGCAGCGCTTCCACCAAGGGCGAGTCAGGCCAGATCGTCTGGCGGTCGTAAACGATCCCGCTCAGATCCGCGTCGACCAACAGCAGAGAGCGTTGCAGTTCATTCAGTTCGATCAAGACCGGGTCGAACGCCAGGTCGCTCTCCTGGAGCAACGCGAGGTCCAGTTTGGTTTCGCTCAAATTGGCGCTGCTGAGGTTGCTGCCTTTCAAATTGGCACCGACCAGGTTGCTGCCGATCAAGATGGCACCGTTCAAGCTCGACGAAGCCAGGTCAGCCGCGATCAGGCTGCTGCCGACCAGGTTGCTGCCGTCCAGGCTGGTTCCAACCAATTTGGCCAGATTCAGCCAGGCGCCGTTGAGACGGCTGCCTGACAGGTTGACGCCGCTCAAATCGGCGTTGCTGAGGATGGCACCACTCAAATCTGCGTTGACCAGCGTAGCGCCGTTCAGCGTGGCGTTGGTCAAATTGACCGTGTTGAGTCTGGCGTTTTTGAGGTTGACGCCGGTCAGCCGCGCGCCTTCAAAGCTGACACCGCTGAGATTGGTTTGGGTCAGGTCGATTCCTGTGAAATCTACACTGGTCAGATTCGCGCCGCTGAAATTGGCGCCGCGCAGGTCAGAGCCGGCAAAATTGGCGCCGGTCAGGACCGCCCCCAGAAAAAACGCGCCCTGCAGCTGCGCGTTCTGAAAATTGGCGCCGGCCAGGTTGGCACCGCTGAAATCTGCGGCGCTCAGCCGGGAGCGTGAAAGATCGACGCCCGACAGATTGGCGTCGACAAAGTCTGCTCTCTCGAGATTCAGGTTGTTCAAAGAACGCCCGACCAGATTGGCGCCGGTACAATCTGGCACGCAGCTCGTCAGAGCAATCAAGACTGGGATCAGCAGATTGAACTGAAAGAGCGCAAAAAGAACCGTGAAGATTCCCAGGAAGACAGCCCCTGCGATGCGCAGATGCGCCCGCATCGTCTCCCAGTATCGAAAAAACAGGAAATACACGGCAATCAGAGCAAGAACAAACCCCATACGCTGTCCCTGGATCAAGGAGAGGTGGTGCTGGTCAGCGTCTGCGATAGTTGGATCGAGACGCTGGGCAGCACGGTGGTGGTAAAGGTCATCTGCGCATCCAGCCCATTGAGCGCTGAATCACTGTTGAGCGATTCGGTCAGACCATCCAACGGCAACAGATAAGGAGCCGTGTTGGGCACCAGCATGACCCGGATATTGGGGGAAAGTTTGTCGATGTACTCGTAGGTCAACAGGTCAGGGTTTTGCTCCAGCACTTTGCCGATCAGATCCAACGCCTGGGCCTGTGCTTCTGCTTCGAGCAAAATGGCTGCTGCCCTTCCTTCCGCCTCGATCCGGTATTTGTCGCTTCGCCCTTGGGCTTCGGTGGCCAGCCGGTCTCGCTCTCCTGCGGCCAGGTTACGCACTTGATTGGCTTCGTAGAGGGTGCGGGTTTCCCCTTCGAAGGCGATCTGTTTGTTTTCCACGGCTTTGGCATAGTCGTCGGTGAAGGTAATGTCGCGCAACAGAAAGCGATCGACCAACAGCCCTTTCTCCCCCAGGCTTTCCCGCAGCAACCGCTCCAGCGAGGTCTCCAGGTTGCGCCGGGCCGAGCTGCTCACCTCGCGCGCGCTGAACTGGGAGGCCTGCGTGCGGACCAGCCCACGAATCACCGGGCGCACGTAGTCGGTCGTGTAGCGATCCTGCCAGTCGATATGCAAGGTCACAACCTGGTCGGGGTTGATCCGAAAAATGATCGAGCTGTCGATCAGGACCTCCTGGCCATCGCTGGTGCGGGCGCGGATCGAATCGTCGCCCGACACTTGTCCCTCGGAGGGTTTGGCAGACATGGTGTAATTCTGCCAGATGATCGGGTATTCGATCTCGCGCTCCAGGATCGGCACGATCCAATGCAAACCAGCCCGCAGCGGGTCGGGGCGAACTCCTCCTGGGGAGATCAGCGAGATCACCACCCCAACGTTGGTCGGCGGGACGAAAACCAGGGCAGCGCTCAGGAAGGTGACCAGCAGACTCACCCCCAAAGGAATCCCGACCTGGGCAGAGCCCAGGCGACGCACAGCCTTTTTGAATCCTTCGGTGAGCAGGCTGCGTACAAAAACAGCCAGCACGTAGATCCCAAACAGGATCCAGCTCAACAGACTCAGAAAACGTAACAGTTCATCCAGATTCGGCATAGGTCCGCATCCATCATCGACTCAACGTGCCCAAAATATCGTCTCTGTGCCTCTACTCCACGTCGGCGCAAACAACTCGTTGCTATCGTGACGCGATCTGCTCGAGTGTGCACTCCACAATTCGGCGAAATGCGCCAGATGAATTTGTGGATGGATCTGCGCCGACGTGTACTAGTGGTGGGCGATGACCAGCAACGTCGCTGCCCGCCGACGCACGCAACGCAGCGCGATCTGAGCGCTTTCGGCATCCAGCGCACCAAAACTCTCGTCCAAAATCCACAGATCCGCCCTCTGCAGCAAAGCGCGGGCAACGTAGATCCGGCTTCGTTCGCCGTGCGAAAGCCGCCACCCGCTTTCGCCGACCATCTGTTCAAGGCCGGCTGGCATTCGCTCCAACAGCCCCCCCAACCCCAGCTCTTTGCAAATTTCCTCTGCCTCCAGCAGGTCGCGTGCCGTAGGAGGCCACTCTCTTCCCAGCAGCAAGTTGAAGGCCAGCGTGCCAGTCAAGATATAATTTTCATGAAACTGGGGCACCAGCACGATACGGCGCCGCCAGTGGGCGACCCCCAGGCTGTTCTGGTCGTAGCCCGACAGGGACAGACGGCCCGCACTGGGCAGACGCAGACCGGCCAGCAGCGCAGCCAGCGTCGACTTGCCGCTGCCAGAGAGGCCGGTGAGCAGGATCTGATCGCCGGAGTCGATCTGCAGGTGGCACCCCGTCACCACGGGGGGGGCGTCCGGCCTGTAGCGGAAGGTCAGCCCTTCCACTTTCAAAAGCGGTTGGGGCAGCCCCGGACTGGCACCCCCGCCGGCCGCTGACGGGTCAGCCTGGTCAGCAGCTGCCTGTCGGGTCTGGCGCGCACCCTCCAAGCGAATCCAACGTCTGAATTCGGCCAACGGCCCGATTTCGGCAGGGCGGCTCGCAGCAGCAAAAAGGTTGCGGATCTCGTTCCAGCCTCGCCGAACCTGAACAATGCTATGCCAGCCCGCAGTCAGCCCGGTGAACGCCTGAACCCCCAACAAAATCCCACCCAGGCTGAGCGCAAGCTGGCTGGGGGTCAAGGGTTGAAACAACAGCGTACCGACAAAACCGCCCAACCCGACCGTCATCCACCCACGGGGCAGGGCAGACAGCCAGCTCTCCACCCAGTTGGCACGAGTCTGCAGGCGCACATACCGCTCCAGGGCCCTGTCTTCCTCTCCATGCCACTGTGCAGGGTCCTCCTGCACCAGCCGCGTGCGGTGCCCCACCATCTGCTCCACCAGCGCGTTGGTCATGGCACGTTGCGTGCCAGAATAGGCGTTGCGTGCCACAGCATAGCGCCAGCCCACAGCCACCAACAGCCCTGCCCACCCCACCAACAACACTCCTGTAAGCCAGCTGCCGGCGGCCAACGTCAAAATCAGAAATGCGCTGATCAGCTGCAGTCCAGCCAGCGCGGTCACCAGGCTTCCTGCCAGGGAGAGCTGTTCGACCGCATCCGCCGCCAGCACCTGTCCCAAAAAATTGCCTGCACCCTGATGGCGAATTTCTTCAGGGTGCAGGCGCAGCGCGCCGTACAGCAGCCGTGTTTTGAAGATCTCCCCAACTTTCCAGACCAGATGGCGCTGGGCGGTGAACAGGGTCAGCTGAAAGGGAAGGGTCGTCAGCAAGACCAGGACCCAGGCCCACAGCCCACTCCAGGTGAACATACCACTCAGTGCCCCCTGCCCGATCAGCCACCAGGCCAGCAGCGTCAACGACAGCTGGCCCAGGTAACTGCCGAACAGCACAGCCAAGGTCTGTGGCAGCTGTGCAGCGCGCAGCCGAATGGCCAGCCCCGCACCAGGGGGCAGGCGCAACAGCCAGCCGCTGCCAGCGACGCTGTTCCCCAACATCTCCGCCAGCAGAACCCGCTGCAGCCGTCGTCGGCTTTTGCCAAGCCCACTCTGCATCAGCAGCTCTTCCAAGGCTGCACGCTGGCCAGAGCTGCTCTCCTGCCAGAGCAGATCGTGGAGCGCTTCATGCGAAAAACGGTAAACTTTTTTGTCGTTCGCAATCAGATAGACCCAACGGCGGTCGCTGCGCAGCAGCAGCAAAAAGCTGGGGGCCAGCCGTTGAATCAGACGCGTCGGCGGCCGCAAGATGGCAGGTCCTGCGCTGCGCAACAGCGCACGGGTTTCGCTGTAGACAAAACGTACCGGCTCTACCTCTAAAGCCAACTCCTGGGCGACCCGCTCTACCCATTCACCCAACCGCACGTCGTCGTTCAGCGGCAGGTCGAGGGGCGCCGAGTCCTCTGCATTTCCCCACTTCCTGGCTTGTGCAAGGCAAAAAATACCTTCCCCGATTTTCGTATCGGGCCAGAAGAGATCATCTGGCCGCATGGGATTGGTGACCAGATGAGAATGGCACGAACGCTGCTCTGGGTCAGACAGTTGGGGTGCTGGAACTGCCGTTGCCCAGGCTGCTTACGGCACCGGAGACCGTCGTCGACACCTGCTCCCAGAGAGAACCGAGCTGTTGTTCGAGCTCTTCCCAAGAAAGACCGGCATGGAGATTGGTGCGCACGGGCACGCCACCAGACACACCAGGCTGCTGGACTGGCGGCTGCGCATACATCTTGTTGTTTTGCATTTCATTCTCCTTGTATTGACAAGACGATTGAGAGATGTCCAAAGGGAGTTGATCTCCTTTGGCATTCAGTATAAAAATATACCATGAGTTGTCTGTGAGCTGACAGTGAATTCAATCCGTGGCAGCTATGGGGTGTGCAGCGACCGGTGTTTGCGCCGGCCTCTCCTTCTCGAACCAGAGCAACGCCAACAGGCCGACCTCCACCACTTTATTCACTGCGCCAGCCGGCGCCACCAGCCCTTCTATCCCGCGCTGGACAAAATAGAGCACAAGCGTTGTGCCGGTGTAGGCGGACAGGAGATCTCTGGTCGTAGTGCGGTAGGGTGCCAGCCGAGGGACAAAATGATAGCTGGCCAGCAGGGCTGCGTAGCCGATGCCGTTCCAGACCAACAGCGGGGCGGCCAGCTGCGCGCCCAGCAGAAGATGGGTCAGCGCAGTAGCCCCTCCCAACGCAAGAATGGCCGTGGCGCGCAAGTCGTCGTCGGTCACAAGCAGCCGCAGAAAGGCAGGCGCGCGATCGGGCACCGGGTCGACCGGGTGGGCAGCCTCTGGTGGAGCAGAAGAAGGGCTGTCTGCTGCGGAGTCCGGTCGCGTCGAATGGCGCAGCAGCCGAACAGCTCCGTAACAGGTAAGCGCAGTGGCCCACAATGTTGTCAACATAGAATCTTCCTTTCCTAGCCAGATTTTCTAGCCAGATTTTCTCCACGAGAGCCACTGCTGGAGACCCTGTGTCCAATGGGTATACACTTCTGCCATCCGACCTTGCAGCACCACGCCACGCTCTGCAGCAGCCCCTGCTCCCGCGGGGTGCACCTTAGCAGGCTGTTCGCCGCTGCGCTGCAGCAACAAAGGCCACATCGCGATGCCCACCCCTGCCATCAGACCGACATTGTAAATCATCGTCGAGGCAAAAATGCCCAGCTTGAGCAGAAACACCCCGCCGATCGTGACAAAGCCAGGAACCATCGCCGCGACAAACCCAGCTTTCATATTGCCGTTGAATTCGTCTACCAGGTTCAACAAGGCAGGCAGCTGTCTGAGCGATTGATCCATCATGACAATCTGTGCAGTATCTGTCGCCACAGACGTAGCCCCGCTGAGCGAGATCGAGACATTGGCCTGCCGGAGCGCCAACGAGTCGTTGATGCCGTCGCCGATAAAACAGACTTTGTGGCCTGCGGCTTGCAGACGCTCCACATGCGCTGCCTTGTCTCCTGGCAATGTATTGGCAAAGTAGTGGTCGATCCCCAGGTTGCGGGCCAGTTTCTCGGTCGGCTGTTCCTGGTCTCCCGAGATGATATAGACTTGAATCTTGCGTCTGTGCAGATCGGCGACGATCTCCGCCACCTCGGCTCGGATCGTCGGTTCCAGTTCGATCGTACCCGCCAGGTGTTCGTCGATCGAAACCATCACGACAGAATGGCCCTGGCTGTGCGCCCTCTGCAGCAGGTGTGTGACCGCCTGTGGCACCGCGATTCCTTCCATCTCTATAAAACGGCTGCTGCCGATCCGGACCTGGTGACCAGCGATCTGGGCCTGCAAGCCGTAGCCGACGACATACTGGGTGTCGTCGATCGCTGGCAAGGCCAGCCCTTGTCGCTGGGCGGCCGCCACAATCGCGCGCGCGATCGGGTGGCTCTGGCGTGATTCGACTGCGGCGGCGTAGGCCAGCAATTCGGTAGCAGTAAAGGCCCCCAGGCAATCGACCTGGACAACTTGTGGTTGTTCCTCCGTCAGCGTACCTGTTTTGTCGAAAATGACAGTGTCGATCTCGTGCAGCAGTTCCAGCGAACGCCCATCTTTGATCAAAATCCCCATCTCCGCAGCCATGTTGAGATAGTTCAGCATGGCGATCGGGCCGGTCAGCCGCAAGTTATAACCGATCGATGCGCCGGTGATTGCAACGGCTCCCTGATAGCCGACCAGCGGCCAGGCCAGACCTGCCGTCAGCAGGGTCGGCATCGCAGCCCGGTTGACCACCTGAATCGCCTTGGATTCGATCAAAAGGGGCTGGCTGGCTGTGTTGTTGAGGATCTCCCCAATCTGGGCCGCAACGGTCGTGACCCCTGTTTGAGAGACTTGCACATAAATTTTGCCCGCCAGCACCATGGTGGCGGCCATCACCCGATCCTCTCTGGCTTTTTCCACTGGCTGTGCTTCGCCGGAAAGCCTGTGCTGGTCGACGGTCGCATGGCCGGCAACCACCACCCCATCCACAGGGATCACCTGCCCCGCACCGACCACAATCGTGTCGCCTTCTTGAACCTGGGCCAGCGGAATTTCGGTCTCCTGGCCGTCGATCAGAATCCACACATGGCTTGGCAGCTGGCCGATGATATTGACCAGTTTGTTGCGCGACCGGTCCTGGGTCATCAGGATCATCTTGTTGGCCAGATAATAGAGCATACTGGCCACCCCACCGGCGATATAAAAGCCCCCGAGAAAGGTACCGATCATCAACACCGAGGCCAGCGCCGGGTCTCCCACTTTGCGTTCAGTGACATAATCGACGTACGCTTCCTGAAAGATCGAACGCGAAATATAGAGCCCCATCGGCAGACAGATCAGGGTGGCCGGCAACAGGGCAGCTTGGGCCACCAATGCGGTGAGGGTCAAAAAGACCGAAAGCCCGATATTGCGGTTGACTTCGCGGGTCTGTTCGACGATCGAGCTGGCACTCACCCCATCCAGTTTCATCCCCATCGGGGCAAGCGCTCCCGTCTGGAGCAGAGACGAGGTCGTATGGGTCTGCTCCAGCGTTTCAGTATGTCGGCTGCGTGTGCCGCTGAACAGTGGATCCATGCGCTCCTCGATCCACTGTTGATAGCGGTCGTCAAAGTGGTTCAACGTACGCCGGAGCGAATTCCAGCTGCTGTTTTCTTCGACAGCGTCGACAAGGTTGTCGAGCGCGCTGACCATTTTCTGCTCCAACGAGAGAAAGTGGCTCTCTGTTGGGAGGTCTGGCGTCGATTTTCGCCAAAAAAACAAATTCATCAGCTTCTTATCCCTTCGAGCGGCCGATCGGGGCCGGTCGATTCACCGAGTGTCCCTGCCTACAGGGTGTACCACCCAGACTGCGGGTTCCATATACAGCCCACGATCTTCTTCCAGATCGATCTGCACGGGGGCGAAGAGGCCAGGCAGCAGATGCTGGCCGCTGCCTGGCAGCGGCATTCCCCCCCATTCGACCCACTCGGCCACTGTACCAGAGAGTGTCGCCGAGCAGGAACAGCTTTTCACGATCCGCCCGCCTGCCCGCACATGGGTGCGCAGCCAGGGATCGAAGGGCAGCCCATCTGCTGTCTGCCACGCCAGGTAGGCTGCCATTGGAATGAGGGGATAGCGCCATTTTGCAGTCGGCCGGACGGGTGCGATCAGGGACGGATACCCGGCTGCCCGAGCCAGCATCCGCATGCTCTCGAGTGCGACCGTGCTGATTCCCTGGCCACGGAAGGCGGGATCGACCATAATTCCGCAGGCGCACAGGGCAGTGGCCGGCGTTTTCAGATCGTGGGCCTGGCAGGCGGCTGTCATGGCCCAGTCAAAGCCCTCTTCTGGCAGTTCGGCCACATCCTGCTCCCAGGGCAGCGCTGCTGTATTGCCAGCCCCCACCAGGCGCCCTTCCGTGTCCAAGAGGGCAAACTGGAGCTGGGGCCAGCGCTGATAGATCGTTTCCCAGGCGGGCGTCGCATAGAGGCCAGCCGGATGGCCCTCCAGGATCGGGCGGGGCCACAGCTTTCGATACATCGCTTCAATTCGTTCCTGCAGGGTCCAGTCTTCAGCAACGGTACGGACTGTAAATTTTGTCATCCCCTGAAAATCTTTCTGAACAGGCGTACAAACTTCAACAGGGCGCCCCTCGTCTAAAAATAGGATTGGAGCTCGCCGCGGCGACGGATATCCAAGGTGGCACAATGGAAGGAGCCCAAAAAGGGGTAATAGCGCTCAAACGCACAGGGGATCGGTTTGAAGCCCCAGTTTTTGAGCGCCTGGATCAGCGGTTCCTGTCGCTTTTCGACGATGATGCGTTCTTCGTCCAGCATCAGGACATTGAGCCCAGCCCATTCGCTGACCAGTTGGAGGGGGTCGCCGACGATCGGCACAGGTGGCGGCGGCACCAACAGATCCCAGCGTTTGAGCAGGCTGGGCAGCCTGTCGAGGTCGAGAAAATCTGGGTTGACCAGCACTTTGCCGGGTGCCAGCGGCATAAAGGTTGTATCGATGTGGATCGTTTCCGGGCTGAGGTTTTCGAGCACATGGACGCGATAGCCCTCTCCCAGATGGCGTTGCAGCCAGTCGATGCCCAGCTGATTGGTCACATTGCTCTTCTGCCCAAAAATATCGCGGCCGCAGCGCACGAAGTCAGCGGCGTCGAAGACAGGTTCAAACTCACCGACAACGAAGCGCATCGGTTCATCGGGGGCAGGAACCGTATACTGTCGATCGTAGAGATCGTCGAGCAGCTGCGGTTTGGGGGCTGCGGTCCATTTTGCCCCAGCCTTGAAATACTCTTTGAAGAGCGGGCGGTAGGGCCAGGCTTCAAAATAACGCGAGCGATCGGCCATTGGCGTCTCCAGGATTTCGTTGCCGATGACCATAAAGGGGTCGCGCGGGTTGGCAGCACAAAAGCCGCTGGAGACCTGCCACTCCGGGGTACCAAAGCCGGCGGCAAAATGGGTCCGGTCCAGGCGCCGGACCCGCACCCCTTCTGCCTCCAGAATCTGGATGAAGCCCTCCAGGTCGCGCTGTGCCGCTTCGACCAGGGCGGGGGGGTAGGGGGAACCGCCGCCGCCGACCCGGCGTTCGGCGGCCAGCCATTCCCCCGGCGGCGCGGTAGCGACGTTGATCGTATTCCAGGCTGGAAACATTGCCCCCTCCAGCGTGCCGACGATGACCTCTTCCAGCGGGTCCCACTCGTTGTGTGAGTTGACCGGACAGGCCGTCGGCATTGGCGTCGTTTCTGAGCGATTCAAACGCAACCTTCCTCTCTGCAGATCTGTGGGTTCTATTGGTCGTTGAAGGCCAGCATGGCGATCTGGTCGAACCAACGGTCAGGCAAAAGCCACTTCATGAACAAGACGATGCGGGCGTCCCACCCGACCACATAGCGTGCTTTGGGACGCCGGGCCGTCAGCGCGTGCAGCACGGCTGCCGCGACCCGCTCGGGGGGCAGGGCCCCCCGCAGGAATCGTTCTTTGTCTGCGGCCGCATGCGCGACCGCAGCCGGCCAGTCCGGGTAATACAGCTGCAGCTGGTCAGCCGACACATGGGTCGGCAGCTCGACAAACTTCTGCAGGGCCTTTTCCCAAAGCGGCGTCGCAATCGCCCCCGGCTCGACCAGCGCGACCTCGATTCCCCAAGGGGCCAGTTCCAACCGCAGCGCATCGGAAAGCGCCTCGATGGCATATTTGGCGGCAGAATTGGCGCCGATGCTGCGAAAGACGCAGCGCCCGTTCATCGAGCTGAAGTTGACGATCCGCCCGCGCGCCTGGCGCAGCAGCGGCAGAGCCGCTTTGACCACCCCCACTGTCCCCAGGTAGTCAACTTCGATCTCGTCCCGGATCAACGCCATCGGCAGCAGTTCGATCGGACCATGGCGCTCATTGGTCGCGTTGTTGACGATGCCGGCCAGCCGCCCTCCCTGGTGTGACAGCGTCGCCTGCACCACGTCGATGGCGGCAGCGATCGACGCACTGTCGGTCACATCCAACTGCACAGGCACCAAAGCGCTGCCAAGCTGCTGCTGCAGCACTTCGCCTTTGTGCGGATCCCGCACCCCGGCCACCACCGTGACCCCGGTCGCCATCAACAGGCGGGCGCAGGCAGTGCCAATCCCAGAGGCCCCTGCCGTGATGAAGACCACCGGGTTAGCGTTGTCCGGCATATTCTGGCTCCCACAACCTGGTACGCACGGCGGCCAACGCCGCCAAGGACCGGTCGATCTCCTCCTCCGTGTTGGCGGCTGTGATCGAGAAGCGCAACAACCCTTTGTCTTTGGGCACGATCGGGTAGAGGGCAGGGGTGATCAGAATGCCGTATTCCCACAAAATTTTGCAGGCTTCGATCACATCCTGGGTCTTGCCGACCACGACACAGACGATCGGAAAGTCGTTGTCGTTGATCACCTCATACCCAAGCTCGCGAGCCCCCTGGATCAGACGGTGGGTCAGCTGATAGATCTGGCTTCGCCACCGCTCGCCCTCGCGCTGGTTGAGTTGGAGGCCAGCGAGCGCGCTGGCCAGGCTGGCCACCGGCGATGGGCCCGAGAAGATGAAGGTCGAGGCCGAGCGAAACAGATTTTTCATCTTCAGGTCGTGGCAGGTAATAAAGGCACCGAAGGAGGAGAAGGATTTGGAGAGCCCAGCCACATAGATCAGCCGGTCTTTCAGATAATCCAGCCCATAATAGCGCACGATGCCATTGCCCTTGTGGCCGTAGGGCATGGCGGGGGAAGGATCTTCGCCGATCACGCCGATGCCATGGGCGTCGTCCATATAGACCCAGGCGTTGTACTCTCTGGCCAGACGGGCAAATTCTGGCAGTGGCGGGTACTCCCCCGACATCGAATAGACCCCATCGATGGCGATGATCTTGGTCCGTTCGAGCGGGTAGCGGGCCAGTTTTGCTTCCAGGTCCACCGGGTCATTGTGTCGGAAATCCAGATATTCGGCGCCGTTGGTCTGGGCCAGCCGGCACGCTTCGATGATCGAGCGATGTGCCGAAATGTCTTTGAAGATCACCCCGTCTGGCCCCGCCAGGAGGGGCAACACGCCGGCATGGAGCAGGGTGACCGCTGGGAAGACCAACGTCGTCGGGGCTCCGACCAGCTCGGCCAGCGCCTGTTCCAGATCTTCGTAGATACCTGGCGAAGCGACCGCCCGGGTCCAGCTGGGATGCACGCCCCATTTTTGCAGCGCTGGCGGGATCGCCTCCATCACCTCCGGCTCCAGATCGATGCCCAGGTAATTGCAGGAGGCAAAGTCAAAGATCCAGCGTCCTTCGACTTTGACCTTGCGTCCGATCTGCTCGGTCACCACTGCGTGGATCTGCGGCACCTCTTCTGCAGCAGCGGTGAAATCTTCCACCTCAGCCGGGGGAGGCTGGGAAGCGGTCGGCTCTGGGGCAAGGCGCCCCAGAATCATTGTGCTGAGACTCTGCACAGTGGCGCCGGCACGCAGGATTTGCTCGGCCGGGATCATCACTTTGCATTCACGCTCGAGCCGATTTTTCAGGTCGGTCGTCATCAGCGAGTCCAACCCCAGCTCTCTGAGCGGGCGTTCCGGTGGCAGCGCCTGGCTGGCCCGCACCCCCAGCACCTGGCGCACCTGCTTTTGCACAAATGCGACCAGCAGGGAGAGCCGCTGCTCCTGAGCGGTCTGCCAGAGCTGTTCGAGCAGCCTGGCCTGTGCTGGTTTGCTGGTCTCCTGTTCCCGCTGTGGGGCGGTACGAAACAGAGCGGCCGCCGTTGCCTGTTGGAAGGTCACACCGGTGAGCTGGGCGACCAGACCGGTCTCGTCCAACAGCGTCACATCGACATTCACAAGCGCCTCTGCTGCGGTCAGGCCAGCCGTCTCGGGGGATTGGAGGCAGGCATACGCCCAAAGGCCCATACCTGCGGTGCGGCAGAGCAGCAGCTGTGCGATGCTGACGGGGAGATAGGTCTGCCCGTCCAGGAGGGGAGGGAAAGCGGCCAGAGCGACCTGAATGCCCCCTTCGAGCAGGACTGCATGCAGCCCGAAGAGTTCAGCTTCCGCTCTCGCTGCGGCAGGCAGCTGCAGACGCCCCAGCGCACAGCCCTCCCCACACCACAACTCCTGAAGAATCTGATAGTCGAAGCCTTCTGGCGAGATCTCCTCCGGTGCCCGATAGACGATCTGGCGGGCACGGGTCTGGGCATAGAAACGCTCGGGCGGGACCTCGGCGGGGCAACGGCTGCGCAAGGCTGCCAGGTGGGCGGCGGGGAAAGCTGTGCCTTCCAGCGTGCGCAGCGCGCTGCGCAGGTGGCGCGTCCGGGAAGAAGGAGCCGCCAGGCTGAAAATTTGGACCTCCTGCTGTCCTTCTTCGGCTGGCAGCAGCACCGACTGCATCGTCAGCGTCGCCCCTGGCGATTCGGGCAGACAGAGCGCCTGCTCCAGAATACAATTTTCCAGACAAAGCTGGTCGACGTTGAGAATCTCGCGGCCGATAGTAAGCGCATTTTCCAGGTAGAACCCCGTGCTGAGCAGCGTTCGCCCAAAGACACGGTAATGTCCGAGATAGGGAGGCAGGTGACAGCCGACCTCGTAAGAGAGACGCTGGGCGCCGTCGCTGACCAGCGGCAGCTGGCTGGCCCGTGACGGCGCAGCGGTCGCGACCGTTGCAACCCAATAGCGCTCGCGCTGGAAGGGGTAGGTGGGCAGTGACAGCCGCTGCCGTTGGCCGCCCTCTGGCGGCCACAGCCCCTCCCATGCGACGTGACAGCCGTGCACGTACAATTCACCCAAGCTGGAAAGCAGCTGCTGCCAGTCGCTTTGTCCAGGTCGCAGGCTGGGCAGGAGGGCGGCTGGCTGGCTGGGCAGGCAGTTCTGCGCCATTCCCAGCAAAGTGGGTCTGGGGCCGACCTCTACATAGAGAGTCGTGCCCTGTCGGTGCAGCTCCTGCACCCCGTCGGCGAAGCGTACAGTGGCCCGCAGATGGCGCCGCCAGTACTCTGGGGTGGCGATCTGCTCGTCCTCCAAAGCGCCTGTGACATTCGACACAAACGCGACCCGAGGGCGAGAAAAGGTCAGCTGGCGGGCGATCGCCTCAAATTCGTCCAGGACAGGCTCCATGAGGGGGGAATGGGAGGCACAGCTGATCTTGAGGCGGGTCGCCTTGACCCCAGGCAGCTGGGCCAGCAGCTGCTCGATCGCCGCGCTCTCCCCTGAGATGACCACATTCTGTGGACCGTTGACCACACCGACCGAGACCCGATCCTGCCAAGGCGCCACCGCCTGGCCCACAATTCTCTCCTCGGCGTCCAGAGCCACCATTGCCCCGGCAGCCGTACTCCCCATCAGCCGCCCGCGCGCGGCGATCAGCTTCAGCCCATCTTCAAAGCTGAAGACACCGGCCACACAGGCAGCAGCATATTCGCCGGCGCTGTGACCCATCACAAAATCTGGGCGAATTCCCCAGGCTTCCCAGAGGCTGGCCAGCGCATATTCGATTGCAAACAGCGCCGGCTGCATATAGGCCATCTCGTCGATCCGGGCCAGGTCGGCCGGGTCAGTCTCCGAGCTTGCAGGATAGAGGATCTCCAGGAGCGACACTCCTTCGCTGGCGCGCAGCAGTGCATCGCATTTGTCGAGGATCTGGCGAAAGAGTGGCTGCGTCGCATAGAGCTCGCGTCCCATGTCGATCGACTGGGCGCCGCCGCCTGTAAACAAAAAGGCGATGCGCGGGCGCTGGGGGGCAGCCGGTGGGCAGGCCAGCCCTGGTGCCGACTCGCCAGCGACAAAGGCTTGCAGCTGTTCGCTCAGCTCCTCGGCGGTGGCGGCGACTGCGGCCAGACGGCAGGGGAAGTGGGCGCGCCCCAGCTGGGCCGTATAGGCGAGATCGGCCAACTCCACGGCTGGATGGCCAGCCAGGTACTCCAGATAGCGCTGGGCCAGCGCCTGCAGCGCCTGCGGCGTCTGTGCGCTGAGCGGAAGGAGTGGAGAGAGGGGCCCGGCCGCCAGCTGGCCCCCTGGCTGGGCGGGCGAGCGGGTCACCCGCAGGGCATAGCGGGCAAATTGCAGGTCAGCAGGTGCCTCTTCCAGGATCACATGGGCGTTGGTCCCGCTGAATCCAAACGAGCTGACCGCCGCGCGGCGCGGTCCGCGACCGCTCTGCCAGCTTTGCAGCTGGGTGGGGATCGTCGCCTGCAGCCCGGCCAGGGCAGGGTTGAGCTGACGAAAGTGAAGGTGGGGGGGAATCTGGCGTTTTTGCAGCATCAGCACGGCCTTGATCACGCCGGCGATCCCAGCCGCTGCCTCGAGATGGCCGATATTGGTCTTGACGGAGCCCACCAGCCAGGGGGTCGTGCGGTTGGCACCGTACACAGCTTGCAGGGCGCTGCCTTCCACCGGGTCGCCGACCGGGGTGCCGGAGCCGTGCGCCTCGATGTAGGAAACATCTTGTGGCTGCAGGCTGGCAGCTGCCAGCGCTTTGCGGATGACCGCCTCCTGTGACAGGGCGCTGGGCACCGTCAGTCCCTGGCTGGCGCCGTCCTGGTTGACAGCACTGCCGCGCACGAGGGCCAGAATGTTGTCCCCGTCGCGCATCGCATCGGAAAGGCGTTTGAGCAACACCACCCCACAGCCCTCGCCGCGCACGTAGCCGTTGGCCGCCGCGTCAAACCCTTTGCTGCGGCCGTCGGGGGAGAGCATCCCGGCCCGCGCAAAGGCGATGCTCAAATCGGGCGCCAGGATCAAATTCACCCCAGCCACCAGCGTCATCTGGCATTCTCCAGTCTGCAGGCTGATGACCGCCTGATGCAGCGCCACCAACGAGCTCGAACTGGCAGTGTCTATCGAGACAGCAGGCCCTTGCAGACCCAGGAAATAGGCGATCCGCCCGGAGGCAGTCGCGGCCGAGGCCCCCGTGCTGATGTACAGATGTGGGTCGTCCTGCTGCTTGACCTGCAACATCTGGTAGTCGTTGGAAAAGATCCCCACGAAAACCCCTGTGTCGGAGCCGCGCAGGCTGGCTGGGTGGATTCCAGCCTGTTCCAACGCCTCCCAGGTGACCTCCAGCAACAGACGCTGCTGGGGATCCAGCATCGTCGCCTCTTTGGGAGCGACCTGAAAAAAGGTTGCGTCGAACCCATCGACCTGGCGGATGAACCCACCGTGGTTGGGCACCACCTCTGCATAAAGTGGCACTTCCCACCGATCGGCAGGGATCGGCGTGATGGCGTCGACGCCCTGGGCGAGCAGCTGCCAGAATTTCTCAGGAGAATCGGCGTCTCCGGGAAAACGGCAGCCCATGCCGATCACGGCGATCGGTTCTTTGAACTGTGACTGGATTGACTGCATACAGATCCTTTATCTCAACAAGCCTGCAACTGGCCAGGCCACTGCATTCAAGCAGGCAGCAGGAGGTCGGCGGTATACCCGAACAGCTGGATATCCGTTGCAAAATGTTCGGCGACAAGCTGCCAGGAACGCTCGGTGTAGTAGGCACGGTAGTCGTGATGGGTCGAACGGTTCAAATGGGGCAGCGTCGCTGCGATCCCAAGCTGATGGCAGACATGGGCAAAATCCTGGGCAAGCGTTTCGTAATGGCCGACAAAATCTACCAACAATCGGCCTGTTTCGTCGGTGAGCGCAGCGTGCTGGTGTTTGGAAGCACCTTTCGGGTAAGGGGCAGCGCTCTCGACCACCCACTCCAGGTAGCGGTCAAAAGAGCCCAGTGCCACGACCCGGTTGTGGCGGATGTGGGTCGGTTCGTTCAGGATGAAGTGATACATCGACACCTGCCAGTCCCACGGGTTGCGCACAAAAGCAAACTTATAATAGCGGTCGAAGATCGAGGCAGGGAGCTCTTTTTGTGCGTCGTTGGCCGTAGCGTGCAGCAGCAGCGCCTCCCAGACCGCGTAGAAGGGATTGGGCCGCCCACCTTTTTGGGCGGGCGGCCGCTTGATCTTGAAGCGATCGGGCTCTTCAGCGTAGGGCAGCAGGGCATCACGCATGCTCATCCCCCCCGTCTTGGCCACATGGAAAAAGATAAAACAATGGCTGTGCGAGATCAACATGCTAGTTGTAAAAGGCCATCAACGCACGTGCCAGGCTTTTGCCCGCATAATCTCCATAGACCATCCCTTTTTCGGTCAGACGGATCTCGTTCTCTTCCATCTCGATGAATCCATCCGCCTGCAGCTGCTGAAGGGTCGTTGCACAGATCGATTCCAACTTGAAGCCATGTTTCTGTTGGAACCAACGCAGGTCGAAACGGACCAGCTTCATACACAGCACGACGTCACGGATCATGCTGTCGAGGCTCGACAAGGGATAGCCGCGCTGGGCGGGCAGTTCGCCGGCCTCGGCCATCTGAATATACTTTTCTTCGTCGTTGGTGTTCTGGTAGAGCCAATCGCCGTAGCGGCCAAAGGCAGAGACGCCAAATGCAGCACAGTCGTCGCCGCGAAAGATGCTGGGAGAATGGACATGCTGGTGTCCTCCTCGTTTGGTGTAGCTGAAAAAGCTCCAAGGCACATAGTCGGCGTTGATCAGCTCACGCAGCGAATAGCGCATCGAGGCCATCTCATCTTCGTCGGAGGGCAGTTCCAGCGTCTGGTTGCGCACCCCGCGATAGTATTCTGTGTTGCTGTACAGCTCGGTCTTGTAGACCGTCACACTTTCCACACCGGTCTCAATCGTACGCTGCACGCTGTGCTGCCATTTTTCCGTCGTATCTCCTGCCAGCCCACTCATCAGGTCGATATTGAGCGGCACGCCGGTCTGCAGGACCAGATCGATTGCCTTCAGCGCCTTCTTCTCGCTGTCCAGGCGGTGCGACGCCTGGATGATCTCGTCGTCGAAGGACTGTACCCCCATGCTCATGCGGTTGACCTTGAGCGAGAGCATGGTATCGGCCTTGGACTTGGTGATGGTGACCGGCTCGGCTTCCATCGTAAATTCAGGGTTCTGAGACATGTCGAAGTTGTCGTACAGGGCACGGCCGACCCGCTCGATCTGCTCTTCGTAGAGCAGGCTGGGGGTCCCCCCGCCAAAATAGATCGAAAGCACCGGACGGCGCTTCAGCCCGTAACGCTGCGATGCCAGTTCGATCTCGCGGCAGAGGGCATTCACATAACGGTCCATCCGCTCATATTTTTCAGTGCCGCGCAGGTTGATCGTCTTGTAGTAGCAGTAGCTGCAGCGCTGGATACAGAAGGGGGTATGCAAATAGATGTTAAACGGCCGCGTATCCTCCAGCTGGGTCGCCTCGATGCGCTTCCAGTGGGGAAAGTTGGGGTAATTGGTGATGAAGCCCTTGCGGGCCGGGTCCCAGTAGTCGTGGTCTTGTCGTGTGTTGATCATCGGTTGCGTTCCTGAACCTTATACCGGCTCTGCTTGATTTTGTGCTTGTTTGGCAGCGACAAATGCAGCCAACGTGCGCAGATTGGCCATCACCCCCAGTTCGAGCTCGTCTTCCGCAAATTCAAAGTGGAAGGTCTCTTCGACCAGGGTGATCAAAGCGACCACCATGATCGAATCCAGCCCCAACCCCTCTTCCAGAAGCGGAACATCCAGTGTGATCTCCTCGCGACGGAGATTGGCATCCAGCTGCTCGGCGATAATGGTGCGCAGTTGTTCTACAATTTCGTCCATTCGGTTCTCTTGCATACATCACTTTCCTTTTTGAATAGGCAGGCCGGACCCTTACCAGCAATCCATGCTTCCTTGCTCTTGCGACACTATAGCAGTCCGCTGTGATTTGAACATAAGTTGAATATGAGTTCCCCAAAAGGCAAGCCGCTGGAGAGGGTCCACTCGTCAGGAGGGAAGCGGAGGGGACACGGGCGGTGCACCCGGCCGATAGACCCTCTCGAACAAAGGGGTTGCCATCAGCGTGGTGGCAATGGCCATGATCACCATCACGACAAACAGAAGGGGGGTAATGATCCCCCGTTCTAACCCGATGTTGAGAATGATCAGCTCCATCAGACCGCGTGCGTTCATCAAAGCGCCGATCGCCATGGCGCTGCGGTTGTCCTCGCCGCTGAGGCGGGCAGCTCCCCAGCAGGCGATCCCTTTGCCCAGGCAGGCCAGCAGCAACACCACCAGCGCGACCAACCACAGCCACAGGGTGTCCAACAGAGCGATGCGTGTTTGCAGCCCCGAATAGACAAAAAAGAGCGGGAGCAGAAAGGAGGTGGTGAGCGGTTCGATCTGGCGCTGCACTTCGTGGGCGAACCGGCCGCGCGGCATCGCAGCCCCCATGATAAACGCGCCGAACACCGCGTAGATTCCGATGCGGTCGGTAAACCAGGCCCCCAGCATGACCAGAGAGAGGACCACCGTCAGCAGTGCAGGACGCACCCCCTGTTCGCGCTCGGCAACGGCACCCAGCCACCGCAGCCACTTTTTCCCAACGGTGAGCAGGCTGAGGGCGTAGAGGCTGCCGCCGCCGATCGCAAGCACAGCGATCAGCGGGTCACCGGTGAAGCTGGCAAGCACCAATGCCAGCACACACCAGGCTGCTGCGTCGTCGATCGAGCCAGCGGCCAGGGCCAGCGCGCCCAGCGAGGTGCCAGAGAGCCCACGCTCGTAGATGATCCGGGCGAGCATCGGAAAGGCTGTGATCGACATCGCGGCGCCGACAAAGAACATACCTTCCCAGACGACGACCTCGGGGGAAAAAAACCCGCCGCTTTGGATCAGAAAAAAGCCCAGACCGCAGCCCAAGGCAAACGGCGCCAAAATCCCGGAGAGCGAAACCCCGACGGCGCTACGCAGCCGGCGGCGGATCAACTCGGTGTCAAACTCCAGGCCGACCAGGAACATATAGAGCGCCAGCCCGACCTGGCTGACGGCGTAGAGCAGACTTTTGGAATCGGCTGGGAAAAGCCACGCCTGCAGGTCGGGGAAGAGCAAGCCAACCAGGGAGGGCCCCAACAGCACGCCGGCGATCATCTCACCCACCACCTGTGGCTGGCCGAACCAGCGTGCGGCCCACCCGACGATTCGGCAGACCAGGAGGATGATGGCCAGCTGCAGGAAAAACAGCACGGAAAGTTCAAAACTGGACATGGATCGTTGTCTTTCTCGGTTGAGGAGGTCTGCTCATCGGGCTTCAAACGCCTCTGTCACCTGGCTCTCCACCAACCCGAACTGCTCCAAGGTGTAGCGGTGGAGACCGTGCTGGTGTTGTGGGTTTTGTGCGAGCCACTGGGAGAGGTTCCTGGCCAGCCCAGCGTTCCAGCGGTAGCCAAAATACTCGTAGATCGCATACACGGTCTGAAGCGGGTTTGCGGTCAGCTCCGTATAGTGCACGTCGAGAATCTGGGCGGGAGGAATGGCAGCTCTGGCGGCGCTGGAACGTCTGGCCAGCGCCGCCAGACGTTCCAGCCAGTAGGCGCCGATCGCCGACGGGTCGATCCGGTCGCTGAAGCGTCTGCGCCCTGCTGCGGTCAGGCTGCAGCAGGAGGGAAGAACTTCCTGCGGGTCACGGTGAAGATAGACGATGTGGGCGCTGGGAAACTCGGCCACCAAGGTCTCCAGCGCGTAGAGGTGGGCGGGCGCTTTCAGCACCCAGTGGCTCTCTGGCGGCCAGGCGAGGCTCAAATACTGCAGCTGGCGGTGGTAGTCACGATACGGAGCGCGCAGCGGCTGGTGCAACAGCCAGTCGGCGTAGCTCGGCACGCTGGCTCGAAAATCGAACAGATGGCCGATCCAGCTATGTTCAAAAAGACGGCTGCACTCGGCTGGCTTGTTGGCGGCAATGTGGTGTGCTCTGACAAAGTCAGCAGCCAGCCCATTTTGCAAGTGGATCAGGGCGCTGGCCCGTTCCAGACGGGGGTCAGCGGGCCAGTGCGCCGCGACCGGGGCTGGCACCGGATAGAGGGCTTCGGCCAGGTGCAGCCAGCGTGCAGCAGGGTCCTGGGCCAGCAGATTGTGCAGCAGGGAGGTGCCGCTGCGGAAAAGCCCCACCACGAACAGCGGCGCTGTCAGAGGCACGAACGCTCCTGGCGGCAGCCGTGCAAACTCCGCTTCCAGCAGCAGGCGATTGGCCAGCAGCCGCACGCTCTCCTGTTGAAAGATCTGTATGCCAGCCGGGGTCAGGCTGGCTTCGTGGTGCAAGGCCTGCCAAAAACGCTGCAGCGGCTCATACACCTCCCCAGTTCCCCAGTCCGAAAGTCCTGTGGCCTCCTCTGCCTGGGCCATCAGCGCTGTTGGTGCGAGATTCATCCCCTCTCCTCGTGCTATTTCGTCAAAAGACCGGCTTCAGTTTGCGGAACCCCAGCCAGCTGAAGAGATGGAACCAGGGTTTCATCGCATAGACGACCGTGTGCTGCAAGACACGGTCGGCTGGAACTGCTGGGATCTGCCGGGCTGCCGCCAACGCTTTGTCGAATTTGGCGCCGTAGCCGTGCAAACGATACTGGTAGGAGGCATACGGGCCAAACAGGCAGAGGTACAACAGCTTGGGTCTTGCCAGCAGCCGCCACAGCTGCGGCTGACATCCGATCAAGCTGGCCAGCTGATTGGTGTAGACATGGTAGTCCACCAGGCTGTTCAGACGCTCGGCATAGTTGGCGCGGGTGCGGTTGTAATGTGCGGCGTCTGCCTGAATCATCGCACGCATCGAGTCTGCATCGGGCAGATGCAGCTTGCCAGCCACAACACCGGCAAACCAGCGCGCCTGCAATTCGGCGACCGGGGGCAGAGCCCCGACGTTGGGGCGGGCGAACCCAATGAAGGCCAGTGCAGACTCCCCTGGCAAGAAAACATTCTTGTAAAGATCCCGGCCATCCAGCTTGGGGTTGGCGGTGTAGAAGGGCAGATGGGTCCGAAAACCCGTGCACAGAACCACCGTATCGATCTCGGCCTGCGTCCCATCGTCGAACTCGACCTTGTTGCCCCCTTGGAAGGAACGGATGCCCGGCATCATCTTGACCGAGTGATCCACGATCCCGCGCAGAAATTCCATTCTTTTGGTGAAAGGCTGCGTGTTGTGCAGCGTTCCCGAATACCAGTCAAACAGAAACTTCAGCTGGTAGGCTTTTTGTTGGATTTCCTGTTCGGATTGGGGGATTTCCCGGCAGAATTCGTCGCACGCCCGGCTCAGCTCCACACCGGAGGCGGGGCCATGCCGCGGAGGAGATTTGAAAAGGGCTCGCCAGGCTTGCCAGCTGAAGAGATCTTTGAGCAGCATGGCTGCTTTGCGCGGGAAAAAGAGCCACATGACCAGCAGGACAGGCAACCCCAGCAGCGTGTAGATCGTTTTGAAGCGCGAATAACGGTCGGGCAGCCGACAGTCCACGTTGTAGTCGTGGAGAAACTGGCGGGGCAGCCACACCTTGGCGCGCGTCGAGTCGAAGTCGGCAGGAAGTTTTTCAAGGCTGAAGTTTCGGGTCAGGGCCATGCCGCGGCGCAGCGAGAAGTAGAGCTTGCCAGCCAGGGGCGTCAGCTCCTTCACCATGTCCGCCCCACTCTCACCGCCGCCGACGACGACCACCCGTTTTCCTTTCAGATCTTCCGTGCTCTTGAGCAGGGAAGAATGGACAATCGAGCCTTGAAAGGCCTGACGGTTGGGGAAGTCGGGGATGAGCGGGATGTGGTGCAGCCCAGAACAGACAGCGACCGCGTCGTAGGTGCGGCGCTGGGGAGAGCCCTCCTGCTGAAAGGCAACCTCCCAGCCGTCGACACTCTTGCGCAGCTCGGTCACAGCCGTATTGTAGCGGATATGCTCCAGGAGCTTGTAGGCCCGGGCATATTTGTACAGATAGTCCAGATAGACCGTGTGGTGCGGGAAATCTGCCACCCCCGGGTCGATCGGAAAATCCGAAAACTGCAGAAAGGTTTTGGAACTGCTGGCGACCGTGCTGTCAGAGACGCTTGACATCGCCTGGTCAAAGTACCAAAGCCCCCCCAGACCATCCCGTTTTTCCAAAATATCAAACGCAATTCCTTCTTCTGCCAGGTGTTTGGCTGTCGTCAGCCCGGCAGCTCCAGCTCCGATCACACAGACACGCATAGAAAACAGACCCTCCTCGTCTTCTCTAAAGAGTTATGGCAGTATAGTTATGGCAGTATAGTTATGGCAGTGGGAGATAACCCACCTGTTGAAAATAGCGAAGATAGATGGCCATCAATGCACGGTCCAGTGGGGGGCAGGAGACGGCCTTTTGTTTGACCCTGCGCAGCCACTCTCCGTACGGAATTTTTTCCAGCGAATACCCGCAGTCACACAAGAGGCTGTACAGCTCTGCCCAGGGCATTGGATGGGGATTGACCAGATGAAAGGCGTGCCCCCAGGGATTCTGTTGTGATGCCAGCTGCACAACTGCACCGCTGACGTAATCGACCGGCACCAACGGAATCATGGGTGCAGTGGGCTGGATCGTCGGGTCCAGCTGCAGATCGGCGTACAGGCTGGCTGGGAGGGTGGTGTCAATCAGCGGACGTGGCATGGTTCACAAACTCGAGTTCCAAACGTTGGTGCTGATGGATAATTTTGGTATGGTAGGAGCCATCGTGCGGATTGTACACGCAGGCTGGGTAGGCGAGCCGGAAAGTGCTGTTCTGGCCTGCAAGCTGCTCGAACGCAGCCTGCAGCTTCGTCACTGCCTGCCTCTCGTGGACTGCAATTGCATAGTGCCAGATGGCGTCGCCGCCAAAATGGCGCTGCAGGATCTGGTCATGGTCAGGTGCCAGCCCTGGTGCGACCAGCCGTGCGCGCAGATCCGAAACGCTGAACTGGCCGGGCACCCGCGACGGAAGCTGAAGAACAGGGCGGTGAATGTCGAACAGCTCCAACATCAGCTCCTGGCCCTCCACCCCCATCCAGATGCGCATAATCTCGGCCGAGGCCTTGACCCGCTTCTGAAACGCCGCCGAGGCCGGAAAGCGCAGCAAACGGACCACCTGGATGTCGACCCCCAGCAGCTGTTCGAACCGGCGGCTCCAATGCTCGAACCCTTCGACCACCAGATCCATCGGCTCATAAATTTCCAAGCCGACATGAAACAACTTCTGCAGATTCACTGTTGGCAGAAGCAGTTGCAACAAGCCATCGTGGCCCTCAAAAAAGCGTTGCAGCAGCGCAGGGACGCTCCTGCCCTTGACCTCAGTCAGCGCCAGCAGCACCTTTTCGTAGTCGCTTTTGATCAGCTCCAGCAGGCTGGCCGGATTGGCACTGTTTTTTTGCTGCAACAGCTCCCGGTTTGACTTCAGCAACGTACGAAACTGAAGGGCCTTCTCATAGTTGGCGATCATCCTGACAGCAGCCTTTCCTGGACGGATCTTCCCCGGCTGGGGTGCCCCCCCCTGGCCCCCGTCAGCCGGCATTGGCGGGAACCCTCAGACAACGGCGGTCTCCAGCCTGGCCTGCAAGCTTTGACGGTCAATTTTGCCGCTGGGCAGCAGCGGCAACGACTCCAGCACAACCACTTCGTCCGGCAGGGCGTAGGGGGGCAGTTTGCCAAAACAGGCTTCCCGAATCTGGGAAGCCTCGACCGTGGCCACGCAGCAGGCGATCAACCTGTCGGTGCGCTCCAGATACAACACGACAGTGCTTTGCACACCTTCCAGTCGTTCGATCTCCTGGGCCACCTCGAAGAGATTTACCAAAAAACCGCGACGGTTGAAGCTCTCCTGGCTGCGCCCTACAACCTTCAGCCCCTCTGCTCCGACAGAACATGCCAGGTCGCCGGTTCGATACCAGACGTCGGCCTGGCTGAGCCACTGCCCACACTCGTCTACATAGCCGAGGTATCCATAAGGGTGTCGACAATACAGTTCCCCGATCTGGGTCAGGCTGTCTGTCCCTTCCAGCCGCAGTTCCACCCCCTCCATCGGCGTGCCGATCGTGGCAATCCGGGCCGTCAGCGGTTCCTGCCAGCCACAGGCGGCGATCGCCCCCATCTCGGTAGACCCATACTGGTTGACCAGACAGCTGCCAAAGCTGCCATCGAACTGCTCAAACAACGACTCCTGAATGCGCTGGCCGGAGGTCACGATCACCCGGTAGAGACGGTTCTTGCGCTTCCAGCGCAGCATCATCTCGCAGAGATCGGGCGTCAAAAAGGCCAGAGTAGGCTGAAACTGTTTTTCGTAGGTCAGAATTTTGAGAATATTGGCCTTGTCGACGATCTGGATTGCCGCCCCAGCCAGGACAGCCGACAAAAACGCAGCGCCCATCCCGTACATATGAAAAATCGGGACCGGGATCAACATGCGGTCGTTCGCCGTGATCTGATACTTTTGCAGACAGTTCTGGGCGTTGCGGAGCAGCTTCTCCTGCTGGTGCACCACGATTTTGGACGCACCCAGGCTGCCCGATGTGCGCAAGTAGAGACGGCCGGCAGGCAGATCGCAGGTGGCCGAGAGCGCTCTCCCCTGAAGCGCCTCAGAAAACAGACGGTCGGGCTGGAGGGTCAGGTGGTGATGACAAAACGCCGGGATCGACGGCTGGTAGCCAGCCCCTTTGGATGCGTGCTGGGCAGGAGGCAGCAACACAAAGCTGCGGCCGCGCGCCAGCAGATAGAGCAGGGTCACTGCACCCGTCACACTGTTGGGGCATTCGTAGGCGACGGTCTGGTGGGGGTGGATCCCCAGCCTGACAAATTGTTCGTCCAGTTCGACAAACAGGGAGGGCAGTTCCTGATAGCTGCAGCTCAGGCTGCCATCGGTAATTTGATGGGTGTTTTGAAACAAAAATGAATCCTGCCCCAGCATTGTCATGGACCCAACCTTTTTGAGCGACTGCGCTCTCTCCACCTGAGAGCTGCTTGACAGCCAGCTTGGCTGTGCCCCTACTTTAGCAAATGACTATGACTTGAACATAAGTTGAATGTGAGCCATACACCATGCACAAACAGCCAAACGCTCTGCCCGCCGAGGACAAAACTTCGCCCGCCCCGATGCACTAGCCGCCCTCTCCCCCCAACTGGCCGAGCTTGCGCGCCAGTTGTTCCAGCTCGGGCAGTCTTGGAACAATTTCTGCTGCGTATTGACGCCATTTCTCCGAAGAAGGCGCTGAAAAAGTCATGCGCGACAGCGGCAGCGGATTCGAAAGTGCCTGTTCGACACCTGCATCCCAATGCAGGCTGGCAAACGCAGCGATACGCTGGACAGTCGGCTGGGGAAAGGCCACAAGATCGGCATAGCTCACAGCCAACCACTGCTGGCGTGGGAGCAGAGCCAGATCCGCCAGGATCGTCTCATTGGCCACACGCCATTGCTGGACAGCGACCTCCACCAAAGGATGGCCCGCCAGCAGCTCCCAGCCAGGTGTCAACAGAAAGCTCCAGTCACCTGATGGCCAGCCAGGAAGCGCATGGTAGGCGATGAAACGTCGGCTCTGCCAGCCATCCAGAATGCTGGCAATGTTTTCGGCCGGGGTTCGATGCAGAAACAAAAAACGAGCATCCGGGAAAAGTGCCTGCAAGAAGGGGATCCGCAGCGCATTTTTGGGGGTTTTCTCCAACAAGCGCACAGCCGTCGGCTGTTCCTGAGGGGACAACTCGATCCAGAGCCGACCTGTGCGGTCGCGTAGCTGGCGGGCAAAACGGTCGCAAAGCTGTTCAGCCAACGCCGCTGTCAGATCGGCAGCTCCCAGGCGATTGGATGCGTACCCACGCGCCGCCGGGTGCAATGCCGGAATCCCTTCAAGAATCTCATGGCTCTCTTCGCCGATGGTCCAGAGTTCAGGAAAATTTGCCAGGGTTTCCAGCAAGAGTGTGCTGCCGGCGCGCGGTGCGCTGACAATGATCAGCGGCTGCACCAGATGCGGCGGCTGAAAGGACTGTATTTGGCGGCGAACCCGCTTTTGTCGCGCTTCAAGCACCTGTCGCCGCAATGCTGAGTTGGCAGTCCAGTCCATGCTTCTCCTCCTTTGCAGCCACAGCCTGGCTGTACAGCTGCGCAAAATCTGCGGTGGCTCTGCCTGACAGGCAGAGCCACCGCACACAATTGAGAACTCCTGCGCTACAGATTTCCGCCGTGCAACACCTTATTTTGCAACCGACGCTGCCATCGTGAAGTTCTGAGAGAGATGGGGGTTGTTGGCCGGAAGCATGTTGAGCTGGGCGACATTGGTTGCGCCGGCAGCAGCGTTGAGCGGGATACTGATCTTGACATGCACGGTTGCCGTCTGTCCTGCAGCCAGGATCACACTCGACGGGGATAGCTCAGCCGCTTCAGCCGCTTCACCCGCAGCCGCCGCTTCACCTGCAGCCGCTTCACCTGCAGCCGCTTCACCTGCAGCCGCTGCTTCACCCGCAGCCGCCGCTTCACCTGCAGCCGCTTCACCTGCAGCCGCTGCTTCACCCGCAGCCGCTTCACCTGCAGCCGCTTCGCCCGCAGCCGCTGCTTCACCCGCAGCCGCTGCTTCACCCGCAGCCGCTGCTTCACCCGCAGCCGCTGCTTCACCCGCAGCCGCTGCTTCGCTGACGGTGATTTCCGGCACGATGATAATCTGCGGGGTAGACGATGACGTGTCGATCCGCACATTGAATTGTGCACGTACCTGCAATGTATCACCCGCAACAGGCACGGCGACAGTCGCTGTGGGTACCTCTGGGGCTGCTGTGGCTTCTTCTGCCGGGGCTGCAGCGCCTTCTGTCGGGGTCGCAGCGCCTTCTTCTGCAGGGGGCGCTGTCACCAGTTCATTGGCCTCGGCCGTGACCGAACATTCCCAGCCAGAGCGGCAGACAAAGTGGATCGTGTCCGGGCCTGTGCTGGTGTTGGTCACCACGATGCTTTGCACGAAAGAAGTGCCTGGTTGGGCATGGCGGATGGCCGTGGCGGTCGCCGGCGCGAAATTGACCTGATACTCGTACTCGTTGTAGAGCTCGACCAACTCACGCACCTTGTCTGGATTTTGAGCAGCCAGATCGGTCGTTTCACCGATGTCCGTCGTCACATGGAACAATTTCCACGGCTCGTTGGCCGCAACACCGTAGTTGATGCCTTCCAACGTTTCGAAGTTGCCAATTTTGCGAATCTTCCAGACGCCGCTTTCATCCTCGCGGAACAACGCCTTGTTGGTGCGGCCCCACAGTTCAAAGACCTGGGGCTGATTCAGATGGGCCACAGACGTTTCGCCTGTCAGCAGGCTGCGCAGGCTTGCGCCGTTGATCGGGCAGATACCCGTGCGGTCGTTGTAGACCCCGGTACAGGCATCCCAGTCGGGCGCAACGCCGACGCCAGCCGGGTGAGAGACGCCAGCAAAATCCAGAATCGTCGCCGGGATGTCGACACTGCTGACCACCGAGTCGCTCTGGATGCCGGCCTGCACGCCCCCATTGATGTAGGAGACAATCATCGGGGTACGAATGCCGCCTTCGGTCATGGTCGATTTCGCACCATAGAGCGGGGAATTCGCTACCTGGGCCCAGCCAAATCCATTGGAGACAAAAGAACCTGCCTGGCCGATATTTTCATAGCTGTTGTCCACCCCTCGGCGCACCAGGAGTTCGCTTTCCAGAATATCGACCGCCTCGTGTTCCCCACCGTTGTCCGACAAGAAAATAAAGACCGTATCCGAGTATTCGCCGCTGGCCTTCAGGGTTTCGACGATTCGGCCAGCCTGCAGGTCGAAGTATTCGACCATCCCGGTGTAGACAGCCATTTTCTTGGCGAGCGTACGCTTGAGATCGGCGACCGTTTCGACCTGCCAGATGGCGTCGTAGGGGGGGGTTGTCACCTCTTCCAGAAGCGGTGCCCACGCCGGATCGCTTTCATCGTTCCAGTCGGGCACTCCTTCGTAGCGCTCACCCAACGCCATCGACGCTGGGACGATTCCCAGCTCCTTCAACCGGGCAAGACGATCGGCGCGGATGCCGTCCCAGCCTTTTTCCAGGTAGAGATCGATGAGCTCCTGTCGAATGTTCTCCTCTGGAAGCTGGCTCGGCTCGTGGGGGAGCGTGATAGCAAAGTAGAGAAAGAAAGGTTTCTCTCCTCCCTCTGCGGTCAACCCTTCCTCGATCAACTCAATCGCCCGATCGGTGTGGGTTCGAGCGCCAAAGTAATTGAGGGGCATTCGATAGCCGCTGATGATTTCGTCGTCGTCGACGAAGTGTGTGCACCAGCCCGAACCACGTTCGCAAGCTCCCCAGTGGTCTCCCCCTCCTTCGAGCATACCGAACGAATGTTCGAAGCCCTGGTCGATCGGCCAGGTCCCACGCGGGTAGATGCGCTGGCCGTCGATCTCGCTTTCTGCGCCCAGATGCCACTTGCCGACATGGTAGGTGTCGTATCCGGCATCTCGCAGCAGAGTGGCCACGGTCACCACATGGTGGTTGAGGTAGCCGGTGTAGCCGGGCAGCCCGTACTGCGCTGCGCGTGGGTTTTTGGGAACGGCTCCCTGCATGACGCCCAAACCATTGATATGGTTCTTGACGCCGGTGAGAATCTCAGAGCGGCTGGGGGAACAGGTAGGCTGGGTATGGTGGTTGGTCAGCTTCACCCCCTCGGCGGCAAACGCATCGATGACCGGTGTCGAAGCTTCGCCGCCGAAGGGGCCAAAATCGGAATAGCCGGAGTCATCTGCCACCAGCAACACGACGTTGGGTCGCTGGGGTGCTGCGGACGGGCTTTCCTCCTGGGCGTAGGCTGCGCGAGGCGCCACCAGCCAGAGGAACAGCAAAGCAGTGGAGAGGAGCGCCCTCCACCAGAGGCTTCCAGGGGTGACAGGCCAGTGCGATATCTGCCTGGCAGCCCCCCCTCGACAATTTGGATTTTCAGATGTCATGGGTATTCTCCTGGTCAAACATACAGAATGGATAAAAATATTGAGAAAAGGTCAGGGTTGTGTTGGGGCAGACCCTGGCCTGACTCACACTGTGTGGGACAGAAAGCCGGATTCATGGCAGCTGGCTTTCGGTGCGCAGCAGGGTGAACAATTCCTGGTATTGAGGCACCTCCGGGCGCAGCTGCACCAGCTGTTCTGCGTAAGGCAGCCCTGTCTGCCACTGGCGCTGGTTTCGATAGAAGGTTGCCAGCGCAAACAGGGTATCGAGGCTGTCGGGTTCCAGTCGATAGGCACGCAACAGCGCCTCCTCCGCCTCCGCGCTGCGGCCTAGCTGCTGGAGCAACAGCCCGTAGTTGTAGTGGAGACGGGGCTGCGTGGGCAGCAGCTCTGCTGCCTTGGAGAGGCTGACAGCGGCCTCCTCCGGGCGCTGCTGCTGCACCAGGAACAGGCCAAGCGAATAGTGCAGATCTCCTTGTCTGGGCAGGCGCAGCAAGGCCCCCCGCAGCGTCTGCTCGGCTTCCGAAATACGTCCCTGCTGGTAATAGAAGGTGGCCAGCGCAATGTAGGCGGGGGGGAAATTCTGGCCGCGCGCAAGAGCCATCTGGTAGGCGGCCTCCGCCTGGGCGGTGTCGCCAAGCTGGGCATAGAGGTTGCCAAGGTTCAGGTGTCCTTCCGGGTGATCGGCCAACACGGTTTGGGCAACCTTGTATTCTTCCAGCGCAGCCTCCAAGGCGCTCTGTTGTGCTGGGGTCAGGAGCGAGCGCTGGGTCGCAGCGAGGGCACGAGCCGCCTCGATTCGCACCCCGCGCACCGGGTCTGCAAGCAGGGGTGCAAGCAGGGGCAGTTTGTTTTCTTCAGGCAGTTCAGCCAGCGCGCGCGTCACCCCGATCCGAACCAAAGGCGAGGCATCGGCCACATAGGGGGCAAGCTGTGTCAACGCCCCTGCACCATACGCAGGGGCCAGCTCAGCGGCAGTGGCGCGCAGGATGGCTGGCTGAGCGGGGTCTCCGATCAACGTCAGCAGGGGCACGGCTGCAGTTGCTTCCCCCCGCCGTGCCAGCGTCATCAGCCCGGCCGGGCTGGGACGCTGGCGCCATTGTGGGCCATACCATCCATCCATGGCCTGGGCCGACCATTCGGCGACCTCTGCTGCACTCTGACCGACATCGCTGTGGCACTGGGCACAGGCATTGGGGGTTCCCCACTGCAAGGTCAGGTCAGGCCGCGGGATGGGAAAACGATGGTCGTGGCGCGGGTCTACCACCATATAGGTGGTGGCGGGCATGTGGCACGCCACACACTCTGCGCCGGCGGAGCCAACCTTGTGGAAATGATGGGCCGGTGCGTCGTACACTTTTGCGGTCAAAGTAGGATAGGTGTCGACCGGGGCATTCAGTTGGTGACAGCTGGCGCAGAGCTGGTTTCCGGGCAGCTGAAGCTGAAGGGTATGGGGGTTATGGCAGGTTGTGCAGCTCAAGCCTGCGTTGTACATCTTGGACTGCAGATAGGGACCGTAGTTGAACACTTCATCCAGCATCTGGCCGTCGGCATGGTAGAAACCGGCGTGGAGCAGTTCTGGCATAAACTCGTCGAGAAACGGTGCGTCGTAGCCATCCTGTGGGCTGATCGGGTAGTGTCGGGCATGGCAGCGGGCGCAGAGATCCACCTGTTCTTGTGGGCTGAACGATGCGAGCTCGATCTCGAGCCCCCGGCTGCTCTCTGGGGCTTCGGCCCGGTCTGGGGTTTGTGCCCAGATCCTGTGCTGTTCGGTCGCCAGATGGCAGGCCTGGCAGCTGACATGGGGGGCATCCCACGTCGATCGGTAGTGGTTGCTGGCTGGGTCGTAGCCGAGTTCCAGGCCGGTGACATGGCAGTCGATGCAGGAGGAATTGGCCGTAAACTGGCGTGACGTCCAGTGCAGCCGATCGCCTGGTGCAAAGGTTTCACCGGGGTAGAGCGAAAACCAACGCAATTTCTGCGTATCCCAGGCCACTGTATATGCCTGCAGACGTCCCTGCGGCATCTCCAACAAATACTGTTGCAGCGGGGTAATTCCAAAGGTATAGCGCACCGTAAAATCGGCATATTTCCCATCTTCGCCGATCGTATTGACGACAAACTGTCCATCTTGTTGAAAAAAACGGCTGGTGGCTGCGCCGTCGCTGAAGGTGGCATTTTGAAAATTGCCCAGCACCGTCTCGGCATTGGCGGGTTGCATCGCCTGTTCGTGGTGAGAGCCCAGCCACTCCGAAAACTGCTGGGCGTGACATTCCTGACAGCTTTGTGCGTCCAGCAAGGCTGTGCTGGAGACTGGCTGGGCTGGAGGCTGGGCTGGGGGGGGCTGGGCTGGGCGCAGGAGCCAGAGAGCCAGAGCCGCCACGCCGAGCAGGGCGGCCAGGCCGAGCGCCCAGATTTTTTTGTTGGGTGTGTGGCGCTGTCTGTGCATTCTCTTACCCCTCCCGGGCTGGGCTGGAGCCGCTCTGGGGGCGGGCGGGGCTGGCCAAGACGGTATCGGCTGCGGAAGGCGCGTGGGGATCTTCAGGTCGATAGAGGGCTGGGCTCTGGGGAACGGTGGGGATCTGGATGCTTTCCAGCGCCATCTCTCCGACAATTTCGTTGTGGCTGTCTGGGCCCTCGGCGCCTGGCAGCCTGTGCAGGCGATGTTTCCACAGCGGCCAGAAGCCCATGCCCAGCCCACTGGCCACACCGAGCTGCCAGATCAGCAAGGACGCATAGATTCCGGTCTGGAACAAAAATGTGCTGACGACCACGCTGCCGACGGGCACCAGGGTTGCGCGAAAGAGCGAGAGCAGCGAGCGGTCGAACTCGTCGGCGAGCTGGAGCAGGAAAGAGAGCAGGGTGAGCTTTTGGTTCATCAGCACGACCTGGGCGGTATCGGTGGCAAGGGTGGAGGCACCGCGCAGCGAGACCGAGACATCGGCCTTGCCCATCGCAATGGCGTCGTTGATACCGTCGCCGACAAAACAGATCCTGGCGCCTTGGGCTTTCAGCTCCTCCACCAGGCTGGCTTTCTGCTGGGGCAGGACCCCGGCATAAAAATGTTCGATGCCGAGCGAGTGTGCCAGCTGGCGCGTCGGTGCATCGTGGTCGCCTGAGATGATGTACAGCGCCATTCCCCGCGCGCGCAATTCGGCGACCGCCTGGCGTGCTTCGGGCCGAACGGTGGGCTGCAGTTCAAGGGCACCTGCTGTCTGGCCGTTGAGGGCGACCAGCACCAGCGAATGTCCTTGGGCATGACATCTCTCCTGGACAGCGGCCAGCTCGGCAGGGATGGGGATCGCTTCCATCTCCAGGAAGCGCCAGCTGCCCACCAAAATCTGCAGGTCTGCTTCAGGTGGCAGCAGGGCGGCGAGCGGGTTTTGTGGGTTCAGCCATGCTGCGCCCTCTGCAGCCGGCAAGCGCACCTTGATTCCGTACCCAAGTTCAAGGTGGGCTTCTTCGATCTCAGGGATCTCCAGGTTGCGTTCCCGGGCAGCGGCAAGAATGGCCCTGGCCACGGGGTGGGACTGGCGGGCTTCTGCGGCTGCGGCGAAGCGGAGCAGCAGATTTTCAGCCTCTGCCCACGCTTCGCTGCCCGGCTGGCACGCTGGCAGAGAGAGATGGAGCGTGTGGACTTGCGGTTGTTCCAGGGTCAGCGTTCCAGTTTTGTCGAAGACAAAGGTATTGACCTTTTTCAACAGCTCAAAGGAACGGGCGTCCTTCACCAGCAGGCCATGGCGGGCGGCGACGTTAAGATAGTTGAGCGTGGCCAGCGGGCCGCCGATCCGGGCCAGGCTGCCTACGCCGACCGACATGATGGCGGCGGCGCTCAGCGGGCCCAGCGTGAGCAGGGCAGTCCCGCCCAGGGCCAGCATCGGGGCTGTCATGCTGTCGGCAAACTTGTCCAGCCGGGAGGTGAAGTTGATGCGGTTGCGGGAAACCCGCTGCAAAATGGTAGCGATCTGAGCAGCGCTGGTCTCCTGGCCAGTCTTGTGCACGTACACCTGAATTTTTCCGGAGAGCACGACCGTAGAAGCCAGCACTTCATCTCCAGCGGTTTTTTCAGCTGGCTGCCCCTCTCCGGTCAGGCGGTGCTGGTCGACGACAGCAGCCCCTTCCACAATCACACCGTCGACGGCAATCATTTCACCGGCACCCACCACCAGCAAATCCCCCCGCTCGATCTCGGCCAGCGGGGTTTCCACGGCGACATCTCCCCTGAGCCGCCAGACTGTGCGCGGCTGTTGGCCGAGGGCATCGACAATGCTGCGCCGAAAGTGATCTTCGGTCCGGTTGACCAGTTTGTTTGTCGCGGTGATGGCAAACATCATCACGCTGCCGGGGACATATTGCCCGCCGAGCAGAATGGTGGCTGCCGCGCCCGCCAGAACCACCGGGTAGGTGAGCCGCTTTTCTTCCACCAACGCCTGCCAGCCGCGACGGTAGATCGGCAAGCCCAACCAGACCATCATGCCGGCATTGAGCAACGCCAGCGGCGGAAAAAATTGGGTGGCCACCCAGGCGATCCCCATGTTTCCGACGGAGAGGAGCAGACGACGGTTGATCTCCTTTTCCGCAGCGCTCATCTGAATATTCAGGTCGCTGAGCTGTTGGCTGCGTTCTCCTCCCAGCAGGGGATCGATGCGCGTGTGCACAAAGAGCTGCCACCGATCATCCAGCTCGGTCAGATACTCCCCCAGATGGTTGAGCAGGGGCAGCGCCTGCTCCTGGCCAGACAGATAACTCTCCCTGGCTTTGGCCATCAGGGGCTGGACATTGGCCTGTTGAAAACGGCTCAGCAGCTCCTGGCCCACAGACAGCTCTGTGGGCGCGCCGTTCGACGCAGTCACTTGTGCCGACAGCAGCTGCAGCGCACGGGCGATTTTGTAAAACCGTTCGGAGAACGGCTCTTTTGCGGTCTCGAGTGTCCTGCCTGTCATCGTGTCCTCGGCCGATTGGTGGTTGACTTGCTTGCTGACATAGAGCCTCCTCTGCGGTCACTTGTGCAGCCCCTCGGTTGGAGAGGTGCCCGCTGTTCACAGCTCATGCAGCTGCCCCTGTTCCAGATGCAGGCGGCGCCAGCCCTCTGCGTTCCAGAGTGTCTGCCAGCTGGCTGCCGAGAGATCCAGCCAGCCACGATAGTGCGAATTCGGATCGTCGGCGAGCTGCTGCGGTGCGCCCTCCTCCACGATCCGGCCGTTGTCGAGCACGATCACACGGTCAAACGTCTGTGTATCGGCCACATCGTGTGTGATACAGAGCAGGGTCGCACTCCGCCAGTGCTGGCGGGCCCTGGCAAGCAGCTGGCGTCGCTGCGAGGATTCCAGCCCACGAAAAGGCTCGTCCAGAATGGCCAGGCGCACGCCCGGACGCAGCAGTGCACGTGCGAACCGGACCCGTTGTCCCTCCCCGCCCGAGATCAGCCCACCACCCTCCCCGAGCCCGGTCGCCAGCCCCTCCGCCAGCCTGGCCGCCACAACGTCCAGATCCGCCAGGGTCAGGGCGTCGTTCAGCGCAAACTTCTCCTGCTCCTCTTCGGTCACTCCATAGAGCAGATTGGCGGAGAGCGAACGGTTCCAGAGCAGGACTGCCGGGTCGACCCAGGCGGTCATCCTGCGCAGAGACTGCAGGCGTGTCTCCGTCAACCTCTGCCCATCGACCCAGATTTCGCCCTGGGTGGGGCGGTGCCAGCCGAGCAGCAGCCCTGCCAGGCTGGACTTGCCGGCCCCCGATGTGCCCACCAGGGCAATGTGCTCGCCAGGTTGGATCGTCAGATTCAGATCGTGCAAAATCGGATGGCCTGCTGCGACTGCGGTGACCCCTTGCAGCACGACAGCAACGCCTTGGGTCCAGGAGGAATTCGGCAGAGCGGTCGGTTCTGGGTCCACTGCTGGGTCCACTGCTGGGTCCGGCAGTGGCTCCTTCTCTGGGGGAGCATCGGTTTTGGTCGGTGCCCCGAGCGGTTCCAGGAGACGCAGCAGGTGGTTGCGTGCCCTGGGATATTGCTGTGCGTTCGTGACGAAGGCCTGGCCCAGCACGGGCAGGTTCAGGGCCCAGTAGAGCAACAGCAGCACCCCGCTCGCCTCGCCGCCGCCGCCAATGTAGGACAGAACAAGTGCACAGGCCCCGCCGAGGCCGATCAAAGCAACCGAACCCTGCAAAAGCAGCTCGAGATTGGCCAGCTCGCGCAAAGCGCGCATCCAGGTGGTCAGCAACATCTCATGTTCCCGACGGACAATGCGCTCTGCGCTGTGCGAACGGATTGGCAACAGACCAAGCAGCGCATCCAAGTAGAAGCGGCTCAGTGCGCTCGTATGGGTACGCACGCGCAGATCCCGTTCTCCGACGATCGGCTGTGAAAACAGAGCGACCGCCATCACGGCACCGAGCATGGCAAATGCCAGCAGAGCACTCTGCGGGGCCAGCCAGACGACACCGATCGTTGTAAAAAGCAGCTGGGCACTCTGGCGCAGCAGGTCGACCCCGATCCCGGGCAGGCTGTGCAGCTGTGTCAGACTGTAGGCCCGGTACGCCATGTCAGAGATCAGACGGCTGTGAAAATAGCGTTCCTCGATTTGGGGGATTTTGGTCAGCAGGGCAATGCGCAGCCTGGTTTCGACTCGGCGCCCCAGCCGCAAACTCAGCGTGGTGAGAGCGGCCTCGAGCAAAAAAAGCAGAATCGCAAAGCTGAAGATTCCCACAGCCAGTGTGAGACGCAGCGAATCGCGCACCAGCCAGGTATGGAAATCCATCAACCCGCGCAGCACAGTGGCCTCCAAGGTGACGCCCAACGCGGCAACGAGCACAGCCAAGGCGAGCACACCCGGTGCGAGCAGGCCGTCGGCGCGCAGTGCGTCGACGGCGGCACGCGCCGGCGAAAGGGGTGGGGTGAGGGCTGCGCGCAGCCCTGGCAAAAGCACAGCTCTGGCAGGGGAGGGTTCGGCGCTCGGGGCCACGACAGGGTCACGGCCGGTCACCGTCAGCAGCACCGCACCGCGCACGGTCAGCAGCTCTTCAGCGCTCTTTATCTCCTCCGCCGGTGTGGCTTGCGGCAGCACCGACCAGTAGGTGGCCGGGATCGTGGCTGCGCTGGGGGGGGCAGCGTCGGGTATGCGGGAGGCCTGTACAAAATACCCTTCCACCAGACGCACAATCTCTGCAGCCTCCGCCACGCCGCCGGCCGTCACAAGCGCCTTGACAAACCGGATCGTGGCATCCAAGGCGGCCAGCGGTCTCCAGGAGGGATCCGCCAACGCCTGTGCGAGCAGGGCAGCGGCCAAGGAGCTGGAGAGCCCCAGCTGCTGCATGCGGGTACGCAAGGGGTCACAAAACCCCTCGCTGGCTGCCCAGGAACGCCACTCCTGGGCAGCCATCACAAAATGGTGTCGATAGATAGAACGGGTGAGCTCACTGCGTGTCAGCCAGCGCCTGCCTTGTGCCGGGTCCATAATTTGAACCCAGGATCCGACCACCCGCCAGACGACAACGAAGTGGGTGGCACCGGTCGGCTGCAGCACGATCACCAGCGCAGGCAGCAGATGGGCGCTGGCGATAAAAAGATGGTCGACGGGGGCCAGCACCTGCCGGCAGGTCAATCCCAGACGGAGCGCGACATCTTCAACCGTGTCGATCGAAGCCCCATCCACATCGGTCTGACAGGCTTCTCGCAGACGGCCATAGTCGATGGGCAGCCCAAAGCCCTCCAGCAGCGCTTTCAAAGCAGCTGGCCCGCAGTCCATAGCGGAAGTTTGCACGACTTCGGGCACCCAGAAACGCCGCTCATTGGCGGCGATCGTTTTCTCCACGACGATGAATTCCTATCTCCTGCACTCTTCTGCCCCAGTGTTGCCTAGGGAGCTGTAGATCCAAGCAGAACGGCGCTGCTGTCGACCCCTTGTCCGGTCGAACGCCAGAGCAGCTGTGCTGGCGAGACCTCTTCCACGGCAACAGTCACGGAGCCCGAGATCGGGTAGCCGCTCGAAAGCGTCGATGCGGGCCACTGCGCAGAGAGCGTAGCGAGTGTGACTGCCAGTTCGTCGGCCGTGCTGCCAGTGTCTACAGAGAGCACCACCGCAGCCAGGGCAGGTTGTGTCGGCAACGAAGCTGCAGCCTCGGTTTTTTCGACGCGCAACAGGGCAGACTGCCCGGGCTGCACCCGCCCGAGGAGAGTTGTCGGAAAGTAGGCGATCACAAGCCCGCGCCTGGTCACTGCGGCCAAAGATCCGGTCTCATACAGGCTGACCGGCGCCCACAAAAACCAGACCAGCCAGCACACCAGCAAAACGAGCACGCTGGCCGTTATCCAGAGGGTAGGCCACTCACGGTCGGCTTGCAGCGCACGGGTCGCCTGGTTGAAAGGCAATGTCATCTTGTTATTTCAATCCGGGCTCCATTCCCGCAGACATCCTTGACAATGGCAGTTTTTGTCAGACTCGACCAGACACCTCAGCCGCGATGCGCAGACTTCCCACCAACACAATTTCCAACGCATGGACGCGGTCGCCGATGCTCACACGGTATCCAGCCACAGGAATGTCGACAGCCGGGTACTGAACCGACAGGGAGTCCTGGCGAGAGAGCACCCAGGCACTCCCTGACAGAATGACCCCCTGCGTCGGGATCATTTCTCCGGCATCGACCAGGACCGTATCGCCCTGGCAGAGATCTTGGACTCGCACCAGCGATTCACGTTCGACCAGCCAGACCCGTGCCCAATCTGGCGAGCCCCACGAGCTCTGCGCCCCCTGCTCGAACAGTTCAAATTCCTCACCTGCTTCGTCGGATTCTTCCAGAGAGCCGGTCTTCTCCTCTGCGGCAGAAGAAGCTTCTGCCTGCAGGACAGACTCGCTTTGCAGCCCCCGCTGGCGTTCCTGATGCGGTTTGAAGACAGAATTCACAAAAAACAACCTGTATGTCCTGGATTCGATGGCTTGCCACCAGAGCGACAACGGCCTGTTTTGGATTTGACGATAGCGCCAATAGACAGCTGAAATCGCACTGCCGGTGATCAAATAGACACTCAAGACAAGCATGTTTCTGAACTGTTTTTCTTGGCCGGTTCACGGCAGGGTTTTACTCGATGATCCGAACTCTGTTGTCTGCACCGAATGGTCTGCACCGAATGGTCTTCACCGGGTTGTCTTCGCCGATTCATCTGCCTATGCAGAGTTTCTCATTGAACAGTATAAAACCGGGTTATGAGTTGAACGTGAGTGCAATATGAACCGGTCTACGGCTCTGGCGCGCTGCAAAGAGCGAGCAGACAGGTCAAATTTTCAAGAGCATAGCTGCGCAGGGTGCAGGGCGGGGACCCTGGTCGCTGTTGCAGGGGAGCGACCAGTTGCAGCAGGCCATCGACGAGCCGCTCTTTGCCTACAGACCGCTGCAGGCGCGCCAGCAGCGGTTCAACGGCGAGGCCGGCAAAATTTTTCCACTCCTGCGTCTGGCTGGCATCCTCGGCGGTCAGACGGTAGCAGTGGAGGGTCTCGCCGGTGAGCTGAAGGGTCAGCAGGCTCTGGTACAACTCCTGAAAAAGCTGTTCAGAGAGTTGGCAGCACAGATAGGCTCTTTGCAGGGGCCTGAGCTGAAACTGGCCGCCGTGGATTTCGAGCAGGAAGGCGCGCAGCAGGCTTTGCAGCGCGGTGAAGTAGGCGGGCCGGGCTGGGGGCAGGACAAGGAGTTCCCACAGCTGCTGGCTGGAGAGGGGCGTGCCCGCCAATGCCAGCCAGTTCAGCAGCTCTCCTTCGAGCGGGGTCAACTCTGAAAGCTGTTCTTCGAGCAGAGCTGCGAGTTCACCGACCAAAAGCGCTCGTTCCTGCAAAAAAGTGGCCACACAGCCCTCGAAGAGTTCGTCGATCGTCTGTGCGGCCAGCTTGAGTGCAAGCGGGCTGCCGGCACATTCCTGATGCAGCTGCTCAAAATCGGCCTGGCTGCCCTGCAGTCCATGGCTTTTGAGCAGCTGACAGCCTGCATCCAGCTCCAGCCCATGCAGGACAAGCCGTCGAAAACGGCCTGGGGTTTCGGCCTGGCCGTGGAGAGAGGGCCACTTGCGTGCCGTGACCAACAGAGTACACCGATGTGATCGTTCGCCAAAGAGACGCCAGAGCTGCCAAAATGCCAGACGGTCTGCGGGGCTGGCCCAGCCGTCTGGGGCAAAACAGCAGTCAAAATCATCGAGCACCCACAAAAAGGCACGCTGCTGCAGATGGTGGGCCAAAAGGTCCAGCTGGCGATCCAAGGTCGCCGGCAGGGGCACACTTGGGCGGCCACCCAGCAGGTCGAGCCACTCTTTGAGGAGCAGGGGGAAGGGGAGCGGGCTGCGACACGAAAAGACAACGACCCCAGCAAACAACGGCGTAGCCCCGTTCGCCGATGCCAGCTGCACCAGCTGGTGCACCAGCGTCGATTTGCCTTCGCCCGCCAGCCCCACCACAGCCACGCACCGGCAACGTTCCACCAGAACCCATTGCTGCAGCTGCAGCAGTTCGTACTGGTACCCCCAAATTGCCGGGGGGGCCACCAGCGCCCCCCGGTATTCTTGGGAATGACCGTTGGCAGCGGGGGGGGCGGCAGATGGAGGAGAAGGGACCATACGTTCCTTGTTTGGCTGCACGGCAGGCAGCAGGGTTACCGTCGGCAGCACGTCGCTCTGGGCGCGGATCGTGTTGTAGAGGTTGACCGTCTCGTGGCTGGGCAGGACATCAAACTCATCCTGCAGCCGCAGACAGCAGAGCTCATACTGAGCCAGGGCAGCGGAACGCTGCCCTGTCGCGGAGAGAAGTTGCATCTGCTGACGGTGGGCTTCCTCGGACCAAGGGGCCAGGGCCAGCAACCGTTGGTTGGCGGCCAGGGCCTCTTCGTACTGCTGCCGCTCCTCGTAGAAAGAGACCAGCTGCCGCCAGCCAGCCACGGCCTGTGTCCTCAGCTGGTCGCGCTGCTCGGCAATCCAGGCCTCAAAGACCGGCGCGTTCGAGATCGAAAAACCATCCAGAAAATCCTGGTTGTACAGCCTGAGCACCTCTGACCAGAGAAATGGATCCTGTGCCCCCAGCTGTGCAGGCAAACTGAGAAACACCTCCACGTCCAGCCAGTAGGGCAGCTGGCGGTTCAGCCCCACTGCCTGGCGGGTGACGATCAAATAGTCGCCGATCGTCTGCCGCAAACTGTAGATCAGGCTGCGCAGATTCTCGCGCGCCTTTTGTTCGTTCACCTCTGTCCAGAGCAGATCCAACAATTTGGCACGTGGGCACAACTCTTTGTGGCTTGCCAGATAGGCAAAAAGAGCCAGCTCTTTGCCTACCAGCCTGTGCGAAAGGGAAATTCCTTGCAAATAGATTTGTGAAGCCCCAAAAAAAATTGCTCGCAACATCGCCTGGATCGACTACAACAACGCGCAGCCCGACGGCTTCGACACTCCTTCAAAATTATCTTTATACTTTAACAGAAAACTGATTGGATGGGTAACAATTGTTCAGCCCAAAAAGATTGGTTTTTTGACGGAAAAAAATTGCAGATGGCCTGCATGTTGCAGACTGAACTCAGCCAACGCATCTATGGCGCACGCAAGAACCCCATTTCACTCATTTCCAAACATGGTCCCCTGGAAATTCCGGCAGGCCCTTCCCTCTCCGACAGGCTGCCAGGTCCAAGAGAACGGCAGAGAACAACGAGGAGCAGTTTCGTGGGATGACCCAGTCGGGGATATAATCCTGACCCATGAACGAAGCGTGGCGGAGGAGGCTTTCGGCCATGTTGCCAGGACACGGGAGCCACCGCTTTGGGGTGGGCAGCCTTGCAGAAACAGGGGTGCTCCAAAAAACAGAGGCAAAAAAAACAGAGGCAAAAAAAGACAGAGGAGCAAACATGGGTAAAGCAGATTTCGGCCTGATTGGCCTGGCTGTCATGGGCCAGAATCTGGTGTTGAATATGAACGACCACGGCTTTGTCGTAGCAGTCTACAACCGCACCCTCGCCAAGGTGGATGAATTCCTGGCAGGTCCTGCCCAGGGCACTGCTGTGATTGGTGCCCACAGCATCGCAGAGCTGGCCAGCCTGCTCAAACGTCCGCGGCGGGTGATGTTGCTGGTCAAGGCCGGACCTGCCGTAGACGAATTCATCGAACAGCTGCTGCCACACCTGGAGCCGGGCGACATCCTGATCGACGGGGGCAACTCCAACTATCTGGACAGCTCACGCCGTGCCCACTATGTCGAATCCAAAGGCTTGCTTTACGTCGGTGCAGGGGTCTCTGGCGGCGAGGAAGGGGCGCGTCGAGGTCCGTCGATCATGCCGGGGGGATCCCCCGCCGCCTGGCCACATGTCCAACCGATCTTTCAGGCGGTGGCAGCCAAAGTCGCCGACGGCTCGCCCTGCTGTGACTGGGTGGGGAGCGACGGTTCGGGCCATTTTGTCAAGATGGTGCACAACGGCATCGAATACGGCGACATGCAGCTGATCAGCGAGTCCTACCACCTGCTGCGCGACCTGCTCGGTCTGGACGCCGCCGCCATGCATCAGGTCTTCGCCGAGTGGAACCAGGGCAAACTCGACTCCTATCTGGTCGAGATCACGCGCGACATTCTGGCCTTCCGCGATGAGTCTGGCCAACCGCTGGTCGACCAGATTCTTGACGCCGCTGGCCAGAAAGGGACCGGCAAGTGGACTGTCATCTCAGCCTTAGAGATGGGTGTTCCGCTGACTTTGATCGGCGAGGCCGTGATGGCACGCTCGTTGTCGGCGCTCAAGGAAGAGCGGGTGGCCGCTGCCCAGCTGCTCTCGGGCCCGCCTGTGCGTTTCGAGGGGGATGTCCGGCCCTGGATCGACGATCTGCGCGAGGCCCTGTATGCGGCCAAGATCATCTCCTACACCCAAGGGTACATGCTGATGCGAGCAGCGGCGGCCGAGTACGGCTGGCAGCTGAACTACGGCGGGATTGCGCTGATGTGGCGCGGCGGCTGCATCATCCGCTCGGCCTTCCTGGGCAAGATCAAAGAGGCGTTCGACCGCAACCCGGCACTGACCAATCTGCTGCTCGACCCCTATTTCCAGAGCCAGGTCGAAACAGCGCAGACCGCCTGGCGCCGGGTGGTGGCCAAGGCGGTTGAGGTCGGCCTTCCCGTCCCCGCGCTGTCGAGCGCGCTGGCGTTTTTCGACGGCTATCGCCGCGAGTCGCTGCCAGCCAATCTGCTGCAGGCCCAGCGCGACTATTTTGGCGCCCATACCTACGAACGGATCGACCGGCCGCGCGGACATTTTTTTCATACCAACTGGACCGGCACCGGCGGCGATGTCACAGCCAGCACCTATGTGGCGTGAGCTGTGATGGCAGCCACGACTCTCCCGCTGCCCCAGGCAGAAGCCCCCTTGGTGCTGACGATCGACGCCGGCTCTTCATCGGCGCGGGTGCTGCTCTATGACCGCAGCGGACGCTGCGTCGACGGGGTCGGAGAGCGCGCCTTCTATGCGGTGCAGGCAAGCCAACCAGGGGCAGCCGAGTTTGAGGTCGACCCGTTGCTGGCGCAGATTGCCCGCGCTGTCGACGCTGCGCTGGAGCAGGCGGGCCCGCTGGCAGCGCAGATCGCAGCAGTGGCGGTCGACACCTTTGTGACCAGCCTCGTTGCAGTCGATGCCCATGGACAGCCCCTGACCCCGCTGATGACCTACGCCGACACCCGCAGCGGCGAGGAGGCGCTCCTCCTGCGCTCGACGCTGGACGAGCAGGCCGTGCACGAACGCACCGGCTGCCTGCTGCGCGCCAGTTACTGGCCAGCCCGGCTGGCCTGGTACCGCCGGAGCCGCCCCGAGCTCTGGATGCAGGCTGCACGCTGGCTCACCCTCGGCGAATATCTGGAGCTACGTCTCTTTGGACACTGCCGGGCCAGCTACTCGGCTGCTTCGTGGAGCGGTCTGCTGGACCGCCACCAGCTGCTCTGGGATGGGCCGCTGCTCAGCGCTCTGGGGATCTCCCCCGAACAGCTCTCGCCGCTGGTCGATCGCGACGCGGCGTTGTGCGGATTGCTCCCCCCCTACGCCGACCGCTGGCCCCCGCTGCGTCAGGTTCCCTGGTTTCCAGCGCTCGGGGACGGGGCGGCGGCCAACGTGGGCAGCGGCTGCAGCGGGCCCAGCCGCATCGCACTGACCTTGGGCACCACCGGCGCGCTGCGCAAGATCCTGGCGGCCAGCCAGGCCCCACCCGTGCCGCCCGGGCTCTGGAGCTACCGGGTCGACCGCAGCCACCATCTGGTCGGGGGGGCCACCAGCGAAGGGGGCAATGTCTACGCCTGGGCACGCCGCTCTCTGGCGCTGGGCGATCCAGCCCAGACCGAGGCGGCGCTGGCCGCGCTGCCAGCCGACAGCCACGGCCTGACCGTCCTGCCCTTCTTCGCCGGCGAACGCAGCCCAAACTGGGCTGGCAACGTCCAGGCAACCTTGCATGGGCTGACCTTGGCGACGACCCCGCTGGAGATCCTGCGGGCTGCTCTGGAGTCTGTGGCCTATCGCTTTGCCCTGATCGAGCAGCGGCTGTGCGGCGACCCTGGCGGCGACCCTGGCGGCGACCCTGGCGGTGACCGCCATCTGATCGCCAGCGGCGGTGCGCTGCAGCAGTCCCCAGCCTGGAGCCAGATCTTTGCCGATGTGCTGGGCCGGCCGGTCGTGCTCTCGGCTGAAACCGAGGCCACCAGCCGTGGCAGCGCGCTGCTTGCCCTGCACGCGCTGGGAGCGATCGACCGTCCAGACGAGCTCCCCGCCGCCGACGGGACCTGCTTCCTCCCCGATGCAGCGCGCCACAGCCGCTACCAGGCCGCCGTCGAACGCCAGCACCGGCTGTACCAACAGCTGATCGCTTGACACACCCCGCCTGTCTCTGGCAAGATAGAGCCATGAATCCACTGTTTTCTCGCCGCACTTTTTTACAGGGCTGCACCGGTTTTGCCGCGGCTGCAGCCTTTCGGGGGTTTGGCATCACCCACCTGCGCTTCGACACAGAGCAGACCCCTGCACTGCCCAGCGCTGTGCCCGACCAGCCGCCCGCAGACCGCGACCTGCTCGTCCTGGTCTTTGTGCGCGGCGGGCTGGACGGGTTGAACCTGGTCATCCCGTTCAACACCAGCAACGCCGACCGCCAGAGCTATTTTGGGACACTGCGCCCAACACTCCATGTCCCAGCACCCCACACCAACGCCGCACGCAAAGCACTCGATCTCGACGGCCGCTTTGCCCTCCACCCCGACGCCGCACGGGGGGCAGTTGGTGCCGCAGTGCCCAACGGCCATGCCTCGGACAGTGGCGGCTTCTACGAACTCTTCCGCCGCGGCGATCTGGCCATTGTCGACGCGTGCGGTTCCCCAGACATCACCGGCTCCCATTTCGACACCGAGCTCTATGTCGATCTGGGTGGCAAACAAAATCCAGGTGGCTGGCTGGCCCGCTATCTCGACGCAGCAGGGGAGCCGAACGACGCTCTGGCGGTGGCCCCCCAGTGGGGGATCTCCCCCTCGCTCCTCTCCCTGACAGGCCGCAGCGCAGTGGCGGTGCCGGATACCCAACAGTTCGGCCCGCAGTGGCGGACGCGCGAGTGGACCGCACACGAAGATGCAGCCGCGCTGGTGGCAGCACAGCGTACGTTGTTGGAGCAGATGTATCGGCGCGGGGGCGATTTTATCGAGCAGGTCGGGCAGTCGGCGCTGCAGAACTACGACATGCTGCGCCAGGTGCTGGACACCCCCTACACCCCTGCCGCTGCCTACCTCACCGACGAAAGCCACGTCGCCGACTACGGCCATTTTGGCAGTTCGCTGCAGGCCGTCGCCCAGATCGCCAAGTCGTCGCTGGCCAACCCGCTGCGCGTCGCCACCATCGATGTGGGCGGTGGCTACGATACGCACGACAACCAAGGGGTCCTGGAATGGAACGGCAACGCCCGCTACTGCCGGCTCGTCGCCAACCTGGCCAACAACGTCAAAGCCTTCTGCGACGATATGAACGCTGACCCAGCCTGGCGCGGGCGCTTTGTGGTGGTCATGCTGAGTGAGTTTGGCCGTGTCCTCTACCAAAACGACAGCGGCGGCACCGACCACGGGGCTGGCAACGTGCTGCTGGTCGCCGGCAGCCAGGGCAACATCCGCGGTGGCCAGATTTACGGCGACTGGCCCGGGCTGCAAACCTTTGGTTTCAACGACGGGCTGCAGATCACCACCGACTACCGCCAGGTGCTGGCCGATGTTCTGACAGCCCGGATGGGCATCGACGCGGCGCAGATCAACAACACGATCTTTCCAGGGCTCAACTACACCGCCGGGTTGGGCATTGGGGCCGCTTCATGAGCAGGTGGGCGCCTTCCTGCTGGCTGGCAGCTGCGGTGCTGCTCACGCTGCTGCTGACCCAACCGGCCACAGCACGCCCGCTGGGTGTCCCCTCCGGGCCGGGCTGGACTCCAGCCCAGCCGCTGGCGTTGGACAGTCGGCCGTCGTTGCAGAGCGAGGCTGCGCTGGCCCTGGCTGGCCCCTACACCCTGATCGGCTGGAGTGACACGCGCGACAACGCCTCTGGCCTGTACACGCTCTTTTGGGAAGAGGAAGAGGTGGGTGAGGAGCAACCCGCCAGAGCGCAGCGGCCCACTTTCGAGACCGCGATGGCGCAGACGCCCGCTGTTGTCGTCGAAAGCAGCGGGCGAGCGTTCGCCGTCTACGCCGATGAGACCCAGATCTACCTCCTTCGCTACGACCCAGCGATCGGACGTTGGAGCGCGCCAGTGCAGGTCACCCGCGGTTTGGAGGAGTGGCATGCGGTGGCACGCGCTCCACAGCTGGCCACCGACGGGGACGGCGCCCTTGTGGTCGTCTGGGAAGATGACCGCAACAGCGGCTCCGAGCCGGGTCTGGGCAGCGACATCTATGCCGCTGCCTGCGACGGTGCCACCCTGGTCTGCACCGACCAGAATGTTCGGGTCAACGACGACGAAACGCACAGCGATCAACGCCGGCCACAAGTCAGCCGGCGGGGCAGCCAGGTTGCCGTGCTCTGGGAGGACCCACGCGAAGCCGGGTTGGAGGCGCAGCAGATCTATGCGGCGCTCTCTGAGGATGGCGGGCGCAGCTGGGGGGCCAACATGCGCGTCTCGGTGCCCGGCCCGGAAGGGCTCGACAGCGCCGCGCATCCCGGGGTTGCCTATGCGGCAGACGGCTCTTTGTTTGCGACCTGGGAGCAACGCACAGGGAGCAGCACAGCCCCCGCCGACATCTACGCTGCCCGGAAGCAGGGCAGTGGCTGGGAAAGACCCGAGCGGGTCGACCGTGCGCCCGCCCGCACGCGTGCGCTGGCACCGGCACTGGCCGCAGGCGATGCCGGCGTCTTTGTGGTCTGGCAGGATCACCGCAGCGGCTCCTACAATTCTGACCTGTATTCGGCGCGCTTTGACGGGGCTGGCTGGCAGGAAAGAGCGGTCAGCACTGCGGCAGGACGCCAGGCACAGCCAGCCCTGGCTGTCTCTGGCCAGCGGGTACGTGCTGTCTGGCAAGACACACGCCGGGGGGAGCCCGACCTCTTCACGGCGACCTGGCTGGGGGACGGCTGGTCGGAGGCCACACAGGTCAACACGAACACAGGGCGCAGCCCGGTGCAAATGGCGCCGGCGCTGGCCAGCGCCGGCGGGGTGACCTACGCAGTCTTTCTCGACTCGCGCGACGGCGACAACGAGCTCTGGCTGAGCACCCTGCCCTGGCAGACAACAGCCTGGACAGAGCCCGTTCCGCTGCCGACCTGGGCCCGCTCGGGTGCCCAGCTCACCCTTTTTGCCGGCTGGCCGGCGATGGGAGCGCAGATCGCTGTGGAGGAAACAGGCCAGCTGCACGCCGTCTGGTCGGCCAACCTCTGGCCCTACGGCACGCAAATCTATTACAGCGTCTACCAGGAGGGCCTCTGGCGTGCCCCAGTGCGGCTGAGCGGGGAAGACGACGATGGACGAGCGCGCTACGCCCCAGCCATTGCCAGCCGCGACGGCGTGCTGGCGGTGGCGTGGAGTGAGTTCGACTCTGCAGGAGATGTGCAGCTCTACGCCCAGTGGAACACAGGGGGCGGCTGGTCAGCCCCGTCGCCCCTGTTGGCCACACGGCTGGCCGAAGCCTGGTCGGTGCCGTTGAGCGTTGCGCTGGTGGATCGGACGGCGGTGGTGGTCTGGGACGAAACAGACGCTGCCGGGCGCGGGCGCATTCTGGCCGCCCGGCACGCGCTGGAAGGGGGAGCTGGCTGGGCCTTCACCCAGGTCAGCCCGCCAGTGGGCTCTGACTGGTGCGCCCAGCACAGCCCCCAGCTGCGCGCAGACAGCGACGGCAGGCTCCACGTCGTCTGGTCGGGCTGTGCGCTGCGCAACCCGCCAGACGAGTGGCCGCACGACGCCCAGATCTTTTACGCGACCTCCCAGGACGGCGGTGTCACCTTCAGCCAGCCGGTCAGGGTCGGGCTGACCGTCGCACCGGAGGACGAAGAACACCACAACCAGGTGGTCAGCCTGCCCGCTCTGGCCACAGGACCGGGGGGCACAGCGCAGCTCCTCTATCCGAGCCGCAGCGAAGGGGCGTGGAGTTTTTATGTCGCACAGATGGAGAACGGTACCGTCGCTGCGGTGCAGCGACTGGGGGAGCCGACTGCCAGCTGGGCGCCAGCGGGCACGTTCAATGGCCGCTATTTTGGCAGCGACAGCGCAGGGGCCATCGCCTACGATGGGCTCCTGGATCGTTACATTGCGGTCTTTCCAGACAGCCGCAACCAGCGCACCCCGGTACTTTATGCAACCCATACTGGAGACGGCGAAGTGACGCTGCCACACTGGATCTACCTGCCCGCTGTGCTCCGGTGAAAAGCGTCTCCACCCACCGGGACAGTTTCGCTCACGGAAAACAAAATGCCTGAAACACCACACAGCCCCCCCGGAGAAGCCCCAACACTGGCACGTCTGGCCTACAACCGTCTTGGATTTGGGCCGCGGCCAGAAGATCTGTCGGGATTGGAGCACTTCGATCTGGCCGCCTACGTCGATGCACAGCTCGAGATCGAGTCGATCGACGATGCAGCCTGCGAGCACGCCGTTGCTGCGTTGGACCGCACCGACCCCGAAGGATTGGCGGTCCCGCCGCCAGCTGCCGGGCTGGCTGAGCTGGCCGACTACCGAGCTGCCAGCCTGGCAGCCGGCGGCTGGCCCAACGGCAATCTGCAACGACAGCTGTGGAGTGCCACCTACGCCCGGGCGCTGTTGAGCCGGCGCCAGCTCTTTGAAGTCATGGTCGACTTCTGGACCAATCATTTTCAGACCAACTTCCAGAGCCATACCAAATACTGGGAGGACCACCACGTCATCCGCCAGCATGCGTTGGGCAACTTCCGCGACCTGGTAGGTGCCAGCGCCAAAAGCCCGTCGATGCTCTACTTTCTCAGCAACACCTACAGCGACGGCGCCAATCCCAATGAAAACTATGCGCGCGAGCTTATGGAGCTGCACACGCTGGGCAGCTACAGCCGAGTGCCTGGCCCAGGTTTTCTGCGGCAACCCAACTACACCGAAACAGATGTGCACGCCGCAGCACAGATTCTGAGCGGTTGGACCACCCTGAATTCGCCGACCGACGCCTATCACTTCAACGCCGGACGCAGCTGGCCTGCCCATCACTGGCACGAAAAACAGCTCTGGTTGGGCAACGATGCCCGCTACTTTTTCCCCCAGGGCGGCGAAGAACAGGGCGAACTGCTGCTCGACATCCTGGCCGAGCACCCCAGCACCGCCTATTTTTTGGCCTTCAAACTCTGCCGTCGTTTTATCAGCGACGACCCTGACAGCTTCTGCCCAGATGCGATCGAGGCTGGGGCCCAGGCCTATCTGCACACGCATGGAGACATTCGGGCAACGGTTCGTGCCCTTCTCCTGCACCCCAAATTTGCAGCGAGCTGGGGACAAAAAATCCGACGTCCCTTCGAATTTTTCGTCGCCACGCTGCGCGCCCTGGGCATTCAGAGCCCGATCAACTTTCTGCCCGAGGATTGGGAGGATGCGCTGGGCGCGCGTTTTTTTGAAAACCAGATCGAAATGCTGGGACAAAAACTTTTTGACTTCTCTGCGCCGACCGGTCTGCCGGATGTGCGGTTCGCCTGGTGGAACACCAACCAGGTCTTTGGACGCTGGAGCCTGGCCAACGCGCTGGTCAACGCCTGTTTTGGCGACCAGACTGCCGTCGACGCAGCGCCAGCCAATGCAGCGTTGGATGGCTGGCTGAACGCACCCGCCACTGCGGCAGAGACCGTCGACCGGCTGATAGAGGCTTTGATCGGCCGCTCGATCGACGCCGAGGACCGCAGTGCGCTGGTCAACTATCTGGGCGACGGGGATGCTACAGCCTCGATCACCAGCACAACGCCCCGGCTGCGCGCGACCCTCGGCGCCGTTGCAGCTTCCCCCTATGCGCAGTGGCGCTAAAGCAACCGGGGGAGCCTGTAGGTTCGTCGGACGGGCAACTCACCAGCGGCGCCGTGGCAAGCTGGAACGGTCATAAAATTCACGCTGGGTCGCGCGGGAACGCATGAACATCACGCTGGTGATCAGCCCCAGTAGCCCGATCCCCCCTGCCCCTGCCACTGTCAGGCAGAGCAGCATCAGCATCATATTCTGGGTCGTGCTCGGCGTCAAGAGCGTGGTCAGCTGAAGGAGAGACGGTGTCGGCGTCAGGGTAGGCAGGGGCGTCAACACAGGCCCGAGCGCCACCGGTGCTGTCGTCGGCACCGCGGTGACGACGACGTAGGCTGGCAGAGCGGCATCGACCGTCGCGGTCGTTGCGGCAGATGGCTGGGCTACCTCGACGGGGGCTGCCCCCTCGCTGGGAGGCGGCAGCGGGGTGACCACAATTGGCGTCGGCGGTGCATTGGGGTCGGGCGTGGGCAGCGGACTGCCAAAGGCGTCGGTGGCCTGTGGCTGCGGCAGCGGACTGCCAAAGGCGTCGGTGGCCTGTGGTTGCGGCAGCGGGCTGCCAAAGGCGTCGGTGGCCTGCGGCGGAGAGGGCAGCGGGTTGCCGAAGGCGTCGGTGGCCTGTGGCGGAGAGGGCAGCGGGTTGCCGAAGGCGTCGGTGGCCTGTGGCGGAGAGGGCAGCGGGTTGCCAAAGGCGTCGGTGGCCTGTGGCAGCGGGGGCAGCGGGTTGCCAAAGGCGTCGGTGGCCTGTGGCGGAGAGGGCAGCGGGTTGCCAAAGGCGTCGGTAGGAACGGCTGAACTGGGGGCCGCGACAGGCGTAGAGGTGGGTGCGCCTGGGATCGGTGTGATGCTGGGCCCATAGCCACAGCGGTCAATTTTCTCGCCAGGGGTGCCGTCTGTGGTCAGCTCGACCAGACGAAAACAGTACGGGACACCGGTCTCTATCCCGCTGGTGACCGGAAAACTATACTGTGCAGGGAGGGATTCTCCGCCTTTGGCGGGCAAAAAACCGATACGGTGGTAAGATGCTTCTGGTTCATCTTCTCGTTTGCACTGGATCTCGTAGCCTTGCACGTTGAACTCGTTGAGGGTCCCCCACTGCAGAATGACCGAAGCAGGGTTGGCGATCACAGTGAAATAATTCAGTTCGATCGCAGCCAGTGCTGGCTGTGCCAGCCAAATCGCCAGGGCCACCAGCACCATGCCCGATGCCCCCCAAACTGTCGCCGGTTTTCGTAGGTTTCCCATCAGCCCTCACTCGCTCTGCCAGCCGGTCCATGCCAGGATTCACCTTTCATGGAAAGGGATTGTATCATGTTGCGTCTGGCCAATGCATACGCTGTTCGGTGTATTGTGCGCCGCAGCGGTTTCAACGATCGACGAGGTAGGCAAGGTCCGCAGCGATATCCGCTATGGGGGCATCGTGGGCAAAGATCTCACGCAGGTTGTTTTGTGCGTCGATCACGTAGAGAAAGGCTGTATGATCGACCAGGTAGTCTGCGGCGCTCTGCGACGCCTCCAAGGCCCGTTTCTCTGCAAAGACCCCATAGCCCTGTTTGACTGCGGCGAGGGCGTCGTTTTCGATGTGTACGCCGTAGAAGGTGGGGTGGAAGGCCTTCACGTAGCTGGCCAGCCGTTCTGGTGTATCGCGATCCGGGTCGACGGTCACAAAGATGAAGGCGACCCGGCCACGATCTTGTTCGTCTAGCGCATCGTAGACTCCCTTCAGATTGGAGAGGGTCAACGGGCAGATATCCGGGCAGAAGGTGTAGCCGAAAGAGACGATCTTGGCCGCTTCTGGCAGTTCGCTCAGCACAAACGGGGTATTGTCCAGGTTGGTGCCGACCAGGGGGGGGGCAGGGAGGATCGGGTCGTAGCGGGTGCCGCGCAGCTGGTATTCCTGGCCACAGCCCGCCAGCAGGAGAAGCAGCAGCAGGCAGCAGGCCACGTAGCGCACCCCGATGGGATTCTGCATCTTACCCTCCACGGGCCACCTCCGTGTCTGCGCTCTCCTCTGCGGGCAGCAAGGTTGCCAGCAGCTCACAAACTTCCTGTTGGCAGGCTGCGGACAGCGTGCTGTTGTACCAGGCACGCATCTCCTGGGTGAGTTTGACGGTCAAGTCAGCAAACTGTGCCTGGGCAGCCGGGCTTTCGTCGTCGGCCAGCGCCTCGTACTCCGGGTACCGTTGGAGCCATGCAGAGAGCTGCTCTTCGGCCTGGCGCGGGCGGGGCCCCCACTGCGCCTGCAGCTCCCAGTCATCGTCGAAGATCAAAAACTGCGGCAGGTCCCACTCTTCGAGTGCAGCGGCGACATCGAGTTCGGGCCACAAGGTCTCAAGCGGGGCCAGATCCAAACTGTCGGACAGGATACGCAGCTGCAGGCGCGGGGAGGCGTCGAACAGGCGGGCGAGGACAGGCAGCACGGCGACAGTGTCGGGGTCGTCGTCGGTGAGCAGGGCCAGCACGGCCAGCGATTCGCTGTAGCTGTTCACCGCAGCCTGCGCAGCTGGGGTCCGCCGGCTTTCTGTATAGCGTCTGGCCAGCAGAAGATTGCGTTCACCGCCGAGCCACTGGCTGTAGTCTTGAAAGGTCAGACATTGTGCGAAAGCCAACAGCTTGTCTTCCGCCAGGATTGGGTCGCCGCTGTTCATGGAACGGGCTCTTGGTTCAGATGGATCGGCGTTCTCTTGTGCAGCCATCTTTATTCCAACACGATCAGCACAGCATTTTGTTCGACGCGCTGGCCCGGTGTGACCAGGATTGTTTTGGCGATGCCGGAGCGCGCCGAACGAATTTCGTTTTCCATCTTCATCGCCTCCAAAATCACGAGCGGCTGTCCTTCCTCGACGGGTTCACCGGCCGAGATCAGGGTTTTGACCACCAGGCCGGGGATCGGAGCGGTGATCGCCAACTCGCCGGCGGGCAGGGCGGGCATCTTGCGCGCCTGGTTCAGTCGGCGGCTTCGTTCGTCCTGGATCTGCACCTGGAACTGCTCGCTGCGGAGCGTCACCGTATAGTTGAAGCGGTCG
>CAIOHJ010000314.1 GCA_903858085.1 uncultured Chloroflexota bacterium | reverse complement strand
TCTGACCGGGTCGGTGGGGTTGCTCTCCGATGCGTTGGAATCGCTGGTCAACCTGGCGGCGGCGCTGCTGGCGCTGCTGCTGGTCAGTTTGGCCGAACGCCCGCCTGATGCAGAACATGCCTACGGCCACAACAAGGCGGAATACTTTTCGAGTGCGGCGGAGGGGGCGCTGATCCTGGTGGCGGCCTACAGCATTGGGGGGGCTGCGTGGCAGCGGCTGTTTGACCCGCAGCCGCTGGAGAACGTAGGGGTGGGGTTGGCGATTTCGGTGCTGGCTGCGGCGATCAACTTTGGGGTGGCGCGTGTGCTGCTGCGGGCTGGGCGTCGGCACCAGTCGATTGCGTTGGAGGCGGACGCCCACCACCTGATGACCGATGTCTGGACTTCGGTAGGGGTGGTGGTGGGGGTCTTTGCGGTGACGGCGGGGGGATGGCTGATTTTGGATCCTCTGATTGCGTTGGGGGTGGCGGCCAACATCGTCTGGTCGGGCATCCAGCTGATGCGGCGGTCTGCGGCTGGGCTGCTTGACTCGTCGATCCCGCTGGTGGAGCGGGAACAGATTGCGGGGATCTTTGCCCGCTATGCGCCGCAGGGGGTGCAGTACCACTCATTGCGCACGCGCCAGGCAGGCCAGCGCCGCTTTATTTCGGTCCATGTGCTGGTGCCGGGCAAGTGGACGGTGCAGCGGGGGCACAATCTGCTCGAACAGGTAGAGCATGAAATTCGGGTGGGGTTGCCGGGGTCGACGACTGTCCTGACCCATCTGGAACCGCTGGAAGACCCGGTCTCGCTGCAAGACATCGAAATTGACCGCTGAGGGGGGGGGGCTGTGCAGGGGTGGTGGTACAATAGTTTGGAAAATTGACCCAGGACGGCAACGGCTTTGCAGAGAGCCGTTGCCCCACCGATCAGGAGGAATGGTGATGGAGTTTGTACTGGTGTTGCACAACTTGTTTCGTTGGGCGGTTGTGGTGTTGATGGTGTATGCGTTGGGGCGCATGGTGGGGGGGCTTGTGCAAAAGCGGGAGTTTACCGGGCAAGACCGCAAGGCGCTCTCCTGGTTTGCGATTTCGATGGATGTGCAGCTGTTGTTGGGGCTGGTATTGTACATTTCCAACGGCTGGTGGAGCACGTTGCCGGGGGGGATGAGCCAGAGTGCGGTGCGTTTTTTTGCAGTTGAGCACTTGTTTATGATGGTGATCGCGTGGGTGCTGGCCCATGTGGCGGCCCGTGGGGCACGGGTGTCGCGTCTGGCGGCGGCCCAGTTCAAGCGTGGTGCCCTGCTGACCGGCATCACTGTGCTGGTGATTTTGCTCTCCATTCCGTGGCCGTGGGCTGCAAGCCATGGGCGGCCGCTCTTCCGGCTGGCGGAGCTTTGGTGGGGGGGGCTTGGCTAAAGAGAGCGCTCTGTAAACCGAGTCACTCCCCTGGTCAGATGGCCAGGGGAGTGACTGCACAGATGACTGTTGGGAATCTCCCCACGTGCATGACGCATGGTGGGGAGATTTTGTTTTATAGTGAGGGTGCCTGAAGACTTGGTTTTGGACGAGGAGGAAGGGCTTATGTTGGTCCGTGATCGCATGACATCGCCGGCAGTGACCGTGACTGCTGAAACGCCGTTTCAAGATGCACTGAAGTTGATGCGTGACCGGAGGTTGCGGCGTTTGCCTGTCGTAGACAGTGCTGGGCGGGTGGTGGGGATTGTGTCGGAGAGCGACCTGCTGCATGCGTCGCCGTCGCCAGCCACATCGTTGAGTGTCTGGGAGGTGAACTATCTGCTTTGGAAGTTGAAGATCGGCGACATCATGACACACCGTGTGTTGACGATCGAAGAGGAGACGCCGATCGAGGATGCGGCCAGCCTGATGGTGAACAACAAGATCGGTGGGCTGCCTGTGGTGGATGGGCGTGACCGGTTGGTTGGGGTGATTACCGAGACCGATATTTTTCGGGCTTTTGTGGAGATGCTGGGGGGAGGAGAACGGGGGGTGCGGCTGACGGTGTTGGTTCCGGCGGGTGCGGGCACACTGGCCAGCGTGGCTGGCAAGATTACCGAGCTTGGCGGGCTGATTTTGAGTGTTGGGTCGACGGCGCGCGAGAGAAATGGGACACGGGAGCTGATCGTCAAAGTGACTGGGGTGACCAAAGAACAGTTGATCTCTGCCCTGGAGGCGCTTGGCGACCATGTGGTCGACGCACGTGTGGTCTAGGGGAGAATTTACAAAGGGGAAAGATGATGTCCAGGGTGCAAGTGACGATTGACGGCAACGAAGCTGCCGCCTACATTGCCTACAAGACCAACGAAGTGGCGGCCATCTATCCGATCACCCCCTCTTCGGCGATGGGGGAGCTGGCGGACGCCTGGAGTGTGGCTGGGATGCGCAATTTGTGGGGGAATGTGCCGACGGTGATCGAACTGCAGTCGGAGGGGGGGGCAGCGGGCACTGTGCATGGTGCGCTGCAGACCGGGTCGTTGACGACGACCTTTACAGCCAGCCAGGGGCTGTTGTTGATGATCCCCAACATGTACAAGATTGCGGGTGAGTTGACGAGCACAGTCTTTCAGATCGCTGCTCGTTCGCTGGCGGCGCAAGGGCTCTCGATCTTTGGGGATCACAGCGATGTGATGGCGGCGCGCAGCACAGGTTGGGCGATGCTCTTTGCCAATTCGGTCCAGGAAGTGATGGACATGGCGTTGATTGCCCAGGCGTCGACGTTGGCGGCGCGTGTGCCCTTTTTGCATATTTTTGATGGTTTTCGGACCTCGCACGAGGTGGCCAAGATCGAACAGCTGGCCGACGAAGAGATCCGGGCTTTGATCGACGACGACCTGGTGCGTGCGCACCGGGCGCGTGCGCTCAACCCCGAGCATCCGGTTTTACGGGGGACGGCGCAGAACCCGGACACCTATTTCCAGGCGCGTGAGACGGTCAACCCCTACTATCTGGCGACGCCGGGGTTGGTCCAGGAACAGATGGACAAACTGGGCCGGTTGGTCGGGCGTCAATACCACCTTTTCGACTATGTGGGGGCGCCGGACGCCGAGCGGGTGCTGGTGTTGATGGGGTCAGGGGCCGAGACGGTGCACGAGACAGTGGAGTGGCTCAACGGCTGTGGGGAGCGGGTCGGTCTGGTCAAGGTGCGGCTCTTTCGTCCGTTCTCGGTGGAGGAGTTTGTGCGGGCGTTGCCGCCGACGGTGAAGGCGATCGCGGTGTTGGACCGCACCAAGGAGCCAGGGGCAGCGGGGGAGCCCCTTTATCAGGATGTGTTGACCGCGTTGGCGGAGGGGATGATGGCGGGCTGGTCTCCGTTTGTGCAGCTGCCGCGGGTGATCGGGGGGCGTTACGGCCTTGCCTCCAAGGAGTTCACGCCGGCGATGGTGAAGGGGGTCTTCGAGGAGCTGCGCAAGGCTGCGCCCAAAAACCATTTTACTGTTGGGATTCTCGACGATGTGACCCACACCAGCCTGGACTATGACCCGGCATTTTCGACCGAACCCGCCGAGGGGGTGCGGGCGCTTTTTTGGGGATTGGGCTCGGACGGCACAGTCGGTGCCAACAAGAACTCGATCAAGATCATCGGCGAAGAGACGGCCCACTATGCCCAGGGCTATTTTGTCTACGACTCCAAGAAGTCGGGGGCGCGCACGGTCTCGCATCTGCGTTTTGGCCCGCGCCCGATCCGGAGCACCTACCTGATCCAGAAGGCCAACTTTATTGGGGTGCACCAGTTTGGCTTTTTGGAGCGTTACGACCTGCTTTCGGCGGCAGAGCCGGGGGCTGTGCTGTTGCTCAACGCGCCCTATGCGGTCGACGAACTCTGGGCGCATCTGCCGCGGATCGTGCAGGCACAGATTCTGGAGCGCAAGCTCCATGTCTACACCATCGACGCCTATGCGGTAGCGGCGGAGCAGGGGATGGCTGGGCGTATCAACACGGTCATGCAGACCTGTTTTTTTGCGATCAGCGGTGTATTGCCGCGTGAGGAAGCGATCGACCGGATCAAGGAGACGATCAAAAAAACCTATGGCAAGCGTGGCGAGGCGGTTGTGCGGCGCAACTATGCGGCGGTGGACGCCACGTTGGCCAATCTGTACGAGCTTGCAGTGCCGGAGCAGGTGACGAGCACCTTTGAACTGCCTCCTGCGGTGCCGGCGGAGGCACCCGCCTTTGTCCAGGAGGTGACGGCCAGGATGATCACAGGGGAGGGGGATCTCTTGCCGGTCAGTGCCCTGCCGGTCGATGGCACCTACCCGACGGCGACGACGCAGTGGGAAAAGCGCAACATCGCCTTGGAAGTGCCGGTCTGGGACCCTGATCTTTGTATCCAGTGTGGCAAGTGTGTCTATGTCTGTCCACATGCTGTGATCCGCTCCAAGCTGGTGCAGCCGGAGCTGCTGGCAGATGCCCCGGAGGGCTTTCTGACTGCGGGGTCCAAATGGCGGGAGTTTCCGGACCGTCGGTACACGTTGCAGGTGGCTGTGGAGGATTGTACGGGTTGCCAGCTCTGTGTGGAGGTCTGTCCAGCGAAAGACAAGCAGGCGGTGGGGCGCAAGGCGATCAACATGGAGCCGCAGCTGCCGTTGCGCGAGCAGGGAGCGCGCCACTGGGATTTCTTCACCCGGCTGCCAGAGACGGAGCACATCGACACCGTCAGGTGGAACAATGTCAAAAATGTGCAGCTGTTGCAGCCGCTCTTTGAGTTTTCGGGGGCTTGTGCTGGCTGCGGCGAGACACCCTATCTCAAGCTGATCAGCCAGCTGTACGGCGACCGTTCGGTGATCGCCAATGCGACGGGCTGTTCGAGCATCTACGGTGGCAACCTGCCGACGACCCCCTGGTCAGTCAACCCGGAAGGGCGGGGGCCGGCCTGGTCCAATTCGCTTTTTGAGGACAACGCCGAATTTGGGTTGGGAATGCGGGTGACGCTGGACAAACAGCACGAGTACGCGCGCGAGCTGGTGCAGCGGCTGCGGGACCGGATCGGTGTTCACAAGACCGAGCTGCTGCCCAACCTGCCCGAGGTCATGCGGGACTACTGGGATCGCAGCGCTGTGGATGTCGAGCTGGTGGAGGGGTTGCTGGGCGCCGACCAGCGGGAGGAGATCGGGATAGCGGCCCAACGTACCCGGGTCGAGCAGCTCAAGCAGATTTTGGAAGAGATCGACAGCCCGGAGGCGCGCGACCTGTTGAGCCTGGCGGACAAGCTGATCCGCAAGGATGTCTGGATTGTCGGCGGCGATGGCTGGGCCTACGACATCGGGTACGGTGGGTTGGACCATGTCTTGGCGAGCGGGCGCAACGTCAACATAGTGGTGCTGGACACCGAGGTCTACTCCAACACGGGAGGGCAATCTTCCAAGGCGACTCCTTTGGGGTCGGTCGCCAAGTTTGCGGCCAGCGGCAAGCGTACGCCCAAAAAAGATCTGGCGAAGATGGCGATGGACTACGGCTATGTCTACGTGGCGCGTGTGGCCATGGGCGCCAACGACGCCCAGACGCTGCGGGCGATCCAGGAGGCCGA
>CAIOHJ010000313.1 GCA_903858085.1 uncultured Chloroflexota bacterium | reverse complement strand
CGGTGTGGGGCGAGGATTCACCTGCCGACGGAGGCGGAGTGGGAGAAGGCAGCGCGCGGGACAGACGGACGTACGTACCCCTGGGAAGGCGTCTTTGACGCAGCGCGCTGCAACATGCGGGATACGGGCATCGGGGGCACGTCTCCGGTCGGCATGTTTCCTGCCGGGGAATCGCCGTATGAGGTAGCTGACATGGCGGGCAACGTGTGGGAGTGGGTGAACGATTGGTATGACAAGGACTACTACCGCCGGTTGCCCCGCGCCAACCCGCAGGGACCGGAGAGGGGCACGTACCGTGTGCTGCGGGGCGGGTCGTGGGGCAGCAACGTCGGCAGCGTGCGCTCCGCCTTCCGGGTCAACGACTTCCCCGTCGACTGGCTCAACTTCGGCCTCGGTTTCCGGTGTGTCCGCTCGCTCTGATCCTGGTTTTCTGGTTTCTGGGCTTCTGAGCTTCTGGAAAGGCGGGGGGGAAGCGCAGCGGCGGGGGGCGGCCAGCCCCCCTCTTCCCCGGCGAAGCCGGGCGAAATTTTTTGGAAAAGCCTTCTTGTGCCCCCCGGCAGGAGTGTGTGTATGGGCAAACTGGCATGTGGATAGACAAAGAGGGCGAAGGGTCCCTTCGCCCTACAAACCAGCGGCCTCCCAGAGCCTGGCGTAGGCCCCGCGCCAGCTTGAGCGCTCCTCGGGGTGCTGACAGAGGCGCAGCACGATCGACGTCAGCGCCGCATTGGCTGGCGTCGAAACGCCCATCTGCTGGCCCGCAGCCACGACGGCGCCGTTCAGCCAGGTCACTTCACTTTTGCTTTTGTGGTGCAGATCGAGGTGAAGGCTGGGCAGCTTGCCCCCGCGCGCGGCGCCGATCTGCCGACGCAAAAACAGGCGCAGCAGCCCCTTGGGGGTCCACCGAATCAGAGGGGCCAGCCGGGCAAAAGGGTAGCGTTCCAGGTTGACAGGCGCAATGTGGGACGCGCGCATCACCGCCAGCGCCTCGCGCCAGGCTGCGATCTCCAGGTCGACCATGCGGCGGTCGGCGAAGATCTGCTGCGGCGGCTCGTCCAGGATGGCGCTGGTGGCGTTGCCCAGCAGATTCATGAGCAGCTTGGTCCATTTCAGTGCGGCTGCGTCGGCGTAGCTCGTCACGACGAAGCCCGCCTGCGCCAGCAGGCTGCCGACCGCCTGCGCGTCGGCCTGGTTGCCCCGCCAGACCGCCAGGCCAAGCCCGTAGCTGGGTTTGTCAACCCGGATGCTGCCCGGCGCAACAACGCTGACAGGGGTGGTGAGGCTGCCGGCAAGCACAGGCGCTGTGGGCGCCAGCTGGCCGAGCAGCGCCTCGTTGCCGATGCCATTTTGCAAGCTGAGCAGCGCAGGAGGCGGCGCACCGGTGGCCGCCAGCGCCTGGCGCAGCTCGTCCACCGCCCCGGCACTGTCATAACATTTTACGGTGAAAATCGCCAGGTCAAAGGCGCTCGGCGAACGTTCGTAGGCCTCCAGCAGATCGGCAGCCACGCGCAGCGAGCGGATCCTCTGGCTGCCCTGGGCGTCCGCCAGCTGGAGGCCCTGGCCGCGCACCTGCTCGACAAACGCCGCCCGCCCGACCAAGGTCACCTGCTGCCCCGCCTGTGCCAGTTTGCCGCCGACCAGACAGCCGATCGCGCCGGCACCGACGATCAAGATGTTCCACCCCACAGCTCTGCTCCTGACCAGGAAGATCCCCGTTGACAAGTCTCCAGCCGCCCGGCGACGATCGGCAATTGCGGCGCAAATCGCTCTCGACTGATCTGCACCGCCGTGCACTAGGCGCCAGGCCGCAAGACGACGATCAACAACACGGCAGCCACAGCAAAAACACCAAATTCTATCAACACCCGCCGGTTCAAACGTCCTTGCAGCCCCTGCAAGGCGATGCCCACCGCCAGATAAAAGCTCAGCAGCAGGATCAACCCGCCGGTCAGACCCGGCAGCAGCGGCCAATAGTTGAGCGCCCAGGTCAGTTCTCCCAAGAGCACCCCCACGACCCCGCTGTAGACCAGCACAGAGCGGGTGGACGCCGTCGAATGGCGCAACAATTCGACGGCCAGCAGCGTGGCAGTCAGGGCGATCAAGCTCCCCGAAAGCAGGCTGCGCGTGCGCGACTGGTAGACAAAGAGAAAAAGCAGCAGCGCCACCCCGTAGGAGAGCAGATCGAGCCAGAAACGCGCCCGCCGAAAGCCAGGTTGGCCCGGTTCGACGGTGGCGTACAGGCTGTAGAACGCCAGAATCAAAAAGAGACCAGCCGCCAGGATGACGGCGACCTGCAGCAGGCGGGTGGGAACGGCGGGCAGCAGCACGATCGTGATGATGCTGATGGCCGCAGGCAGCGCCCAGTAGGTCCAGGCCAGCCGCTGCCGCCGAGCACGCAGCCGGGGGTGCAGGCGCAGGATGCTTTCGGCACCTGCAGCGGCCGCTACCGACAGAATGGCAGCCATGACGGTCGTGGCCGTCACTTCGACCTGGGTGGGAGAGCCAAAGGCCCAAAAACGGATCTCGACCGTGGGAATCTGCAGCAGCAGGCTCAGCCCAAAGCCAAAGACCAGCACCCAGGTGGCCACGCTGATGCGCTCTGGGTAGCTGGTGACCCCGACCAGAGGCCGCTGCCGGACGCCAGGGTCGCGCCCGAACCAGCGGGCCCGCCACCTGCTCAGCAGATTGGTTTGCATACCTTCTTCTGTGTACTATAATAGATGGCAATCACGCTGCCATTGTACGGTGCGCAGGCACCCCTGTCAAAGGCAGCACGCCTCTCGTGGCCCATATACACCGGGATTGTAGAAAAGCGTTTGCACACGACCATGGCCCATTGCAGCTTCATCGACTTTGAAATTACCATCCATGGCCAGCAGGCCCCCTATCTGGTGCACGCAGCCTACCGCCAGCAGACCGCCAGCAGCACGCTGGCCGAAGACGCCACCCATCCGGTGTGGGCAGCTCGGCTGGCCCGGCTCGCTGCCCCACGCGGGCAGCCCGGCCAGGAAGAGCTGGAGGCGATCGGGGCGCTCCTCTACCACCAGCTTTTTCACGCCGATGTGCGTGAGCTCTGGCTCCAGGCGCGCAGCGATCTGGAACACAACCGCGCCGGGGTCTGCATCCGTCTGATGGCCCAGCCGCCGGCGGTGGCGGCGTTGCCGTGGGAGGCGCTGTACGACCCGGACCGGCGGGTCGTCTTTGCGGGCAGCCTGCGCACCCCTCTGGTGCGTTCCGAACGGCTGTTGCGCCAGGTCGGGCCCTCGCGTCCCCTGGCCGCCACCCTGCCGCTGCGGTTGCTGGCCGCCCTGCCCACAGACCCCAGCGACCAGATCGACGGAGCCGCCGAGCTGGACCGTTTGCAGGCAGTGCTGGCCCCGTCGGGGCAGGCGGTCGTGCAGACCCTGCAGGGACAGTTCAGCGTTGTCGACCTGCGCCAGAAGATCGCCGCGCTGCAGCCCGATATCGTGCACCTGGTGACACATGGCTCGCCCGAAGGGGTGCTGCTCTGGCAGCAGGAACAGGCGGTGCTGACGCCTGCCCCCGCCCTGCGCACGGCGCTGGAAGGCGCAGAGAGCGTCAAGTTGGTGGTGCTCAACGCCTGCGCAACGGCGGCCCACGGTTCGCTCCGCCAAGGGCTGGCCTCGGTCGGTGCCCAGCTGCTGCAGGCGGGCATCCCCGCAGTGATCGCCATGCAGTTCGACGTGGAAGAAGGGGTCGCCACCGACTTTACCCAATACTTTTATCAGGAGCTCTTTGGGGGCACCTGCCCAGGGCTGGTGTCGCGTGCGGTCAGCCTGGCGCGCTCCAATCTGTATGCCCTCAACCCCGCAAGTCTCGGCTACACAACCCCAATTCTGTGGTTGAATGCCGCCGAAGGACAGCTCTTTGCCCCGGCAACTTCCCCGGCGGCAGCTCCCCCGGCGGCAGCTCCCCCGGCAGCGGCTCCCCCGGCAGCGGCTCCTGCGCTCGAGCTGGCAGCGCTGCGTCGGCAGACTGACCAGCTGGAGGCGGGGCTGGCGGGGCTGGCTGTGCTGCGGAGCGCCCCCCTGCCCGGCGCGCTCCGCCCGCTGCTGCAGATGTTTCAGGATGCGCTGCGTGTCTGCGAAGATCTGTTGGTGCAGCTGCACCGGCTCGACAGCGCGCCGCCGACCGAGCAGCTCCTGCAGCACTATCGGGAGAAGCTGGATCGGTTGGGCCGAGAGCAGGCTGCCGTGGAGCGGCAGGCCGCTCTGATCCGGGCGTCTCTGGAGCAGCGTGGCCAGGCCGGCATGTAAATCGGCGGGTGGAAGGCTTCGTCCGCTGCTGGCGGCTGTGCGGCTCTGTCTGCTCTATGGGCTGCTGTGGCTGGGGCTGCTGCAGGCGGCGCGGCTCTGGCAGACAGGGATCGAACAGAACGCTGGTCTGGACCGGCCCGCTCCCAAGGCCCTGCCCATCGCTTTTGCGGGTGTCAACCTCCCGTGGGAGGGTGCCAGCCCACCTGCCGGGCTGGCGGCGCTGCGCGCAGCGGGGTTCGGCTGGGCCCGCCAGCACATTGCCTGGCGGGCGTTGGAGCCGGAGCCAGGGCGGTGGGTGTGGGCTGCGGCCGACCGCACGGTGGATGCGCTGGCCGCAGCCGGGCTGGAGCCGGTGGTGGTGTTGAACGGCACCCCTGCCTGGGCGCTGACCCCGCGCGAGCGAGAGGCGGCCCTCTGGACAGCCCCGCCGGCCGACTTCACCCGGCTGGCGCGTTTTGCAGAAGCCTTTGCCCGGCGCTACGGCGACCGGATCCGCTTCTACCAGATCTGGGACGAACCCAATCTTTTCCCCAACTGGGGCGCGCGGCGGGTCAACCCGGTCGAATATGCGCAGATGCTGCGCGCGGTGGCGCCGGCAATTCGCCGCGCAGACCCAGACGCGGTGATCCTGGCCGCCGCATTGGCTCCCACAGCAGACCGGGGAGACCTGGCGGTCGACGAGGTCTATTTTTTGCAGCGCATGGTGGCGGCAGGGGCAGCGCCCGACATGGATGTCGTGGCGGTTCAGCCGTTGGGCTTTGGCTACCGTGCGGACCAGCCCCGGCAGCAGCGGACCGTGTTGAACCTGGCGCGGGTCGGCTGGGTTCGCCGCGCGCTGGTGGAGGCCGGGCTGGGCGACAAGGCGATCTGGGCTGTGCGCTACGGCTGGAACCGGCGGCCAGATTCCCCTTGGGCAAGCGTGACGCCAGCGCTGCAGGCGCTCTACGCCCCCGCGGCGCTGGCGCGGGCCTGGCAAGAGTGGCCCTGGCTGGGGGCGATGGGCTGGGTGCTGGCCTGGCCGGGGGCGCTGTCCCCCGCCAGGCCAGAGTGGGGGTTTGCGCTGGTCGAACCCGACGGAAGCCCGGCCCCTGTGCTGGCAGCGTTGGCCGACTGGCAGCATGCGGCCCAGCCCGCCCGCCCCACGGCGGCAGCTCCCCCGCAAGACTGGCTGTGGATGCTGGTGGGTGCCGCAGGGGTGGGCTGGCGCGGTCTGGCTGCGGCGCGCACGCTGGAAGGGGGCCGCTGGCTGGCCGCCTATCGGCGGGCGCCAGGCTGGGTGCAGGCAGGGGCCTGGGGCGGGCTGGCGCTCCTGTACCATCTGGCCACCTTTCCCCCCTGGGTGCTGCTCTGCGGGCTGGGGCTGGCCTGGCTGGCGCTGGCCCAGCCGCGGGTGGGGCTGGGGCTGGCCGTGGCGCTGCTTCCCTTTTATTACCAGCACAAAGAGCTGGCGCTGGGCGGCCTGTACTGGACAGTGCCGCCGGCCCAGCTGTTGGTTCTGGCGCTGCTGCCGGCAGCGCTGGCCGCCCTCGGCCAGCCAGGGGCTGGGCGGCGGGCCGGCTGGGCCGCCGCGCCGGCAGCGCTGTTGATTCCGCTGAGCCTGTTGTCGGCACCCAGCGTCTGGCATTGGCCCGCATGGGGCCGCGGGCTGCTCGACCTGGTGCTGGTCCCGGCGCTGCTTGGGCTGGAGGTGGGGCTGCTGGCCCCGGCCGCGGCGGATCGGCGGCGGCTGCTGCTGGCGCTCTTCGGCGGCGGGGTGCTGGCTGCTGGGGTCGGGCTGGCCCACTGGGCTGGCCAGCAGGGCACCGAGGTGGATGGCCTGCGGCGGCTGGTCGGGCCCCATTTTTCCCCCAACCACACGGCGTTGTATCTGGAGCGCACCCTGATGGTGGGGGTGGCTGCATGCATGCTCTGTGCTCGTCCGGGCCGGTGGTGGCTGGGAGGGGGGACAGTCGGGGTGGCTGTCGCGCTCTGGCTGACCGGCAGCCGGGGCGCGCTGCTCCTGGGGGTGCCGGCCGGG
>CAIOHJ010000312.1 GCA_903858085.1 uncultured Chloroflexota bacterium | reverse complement strand
GTCTTTCTCTTTCTTGCATTTCCCCGCCATCGGTGCACCTTGTTGCTGCACGACAGGGCGGATCGTCGTCCCTGCATACGTTGGATGCCAGAGGGAGCGTCTGCTGGCGTGTCGAAGAATCCTCCCTTACGGTCGGGGGTAGGGAGTTGAGCCATTCGGCGCAGGAGTCGTTCAGGGTCTCCTCTAAACTCATCCGCCCCGATGGGGCGGATCCTGCCCTCTCTCAACACTCTTTCCGCAAAACTTTGAACCACACCCGCGTGCTGAATCACAGTTGCCAAAATCGTACAAATCGGTTAAAATTATAAGATGGACGTGTTGTGACTGTCTGGCCGCGAAGAGAGTCATGCAGCCTACGTTGAAGGCGAAGAAGCTGTCGTCTCCTTAATAGCTGGGCTTGCGGACATCAGTGTCGTACAGGAGCAGCAGACTATTGAAGTGCTGGGGATACGGATCGAGGCACTGGAGAACTGGTACACGTCGTTGCAAACACCTCGTTGATAGTGTGACACACTCTGCTCGAGTGTGCAGTCCACAATTCGGCAGATTGCGCCACATGAATTTGTGGATTTATCTGCGCTGATGTGTACTAGCAGCCTGAGCAGGTACGTGTTCGCGAACAATCCAACCCATTGGTTTTTTCCTGACAGAGAAGGCGTCTGAGAACAGTTTCAATAGATGTATGAAACAGTCTTTGTGGCATAGAGTGTTCGTCAGATGGAGTGTACTGGCGCTCACGGCGGTGATGGCTGCAGGTGTGTTGCTTGCTGTCAGCGCTACCTGGATCTCTGCCACAGAGGACCCGGTGGTCTCTTCATGGGTGGACCCGGCGAATGTGCAGAGTGCCCGCGCCCAGCGCTTTGACATTCGGGGCTGGCTCAGCTGGCTGGTGCCAGTCGACATCGTTCCTGGCGCCTATGTGGCTGCGGAGGAGCGGATGGCGTTGGGCGGCCGTCCCCGCCGCTCTGTGCTGCGTGCTAGCCTGCCCCAGCTGGCTGCGGGCGGGGAGCTGGTGTCGTTGGGGGGAGCGCTGCCGGAGGAGGAGGGGGAGGTGACGCTGCCCCCGCCGGGGAGCGGCTACGTGGTCGAGTTTGCCCTTGACCAGGACGGGTTGGGCTTTCGCAACTACGGCTCGCGCTTTCCCGAAGGAGATCTGACGGCGGACGACGTGCGCAGCCTCTTCGGAGACCAGGTCTGTGTTGCGGTGGAAGGGGATCGCTGTACACCGACCCCGGCTGCCCAGATCTGGATCGACACGATGACCGACTACATGCGTGCAGGACACTGTGCTGGGTTCACGGTTTCGGCGTCCCGCTTTCGCCTGGGAGAGCTGACGCCGGTCGAGTTCATCCCTGACGCGCAACACCCCTTTGAGATCGACCAGAATGTGGCGATCATGCGGCAGATTGCGCGGGACTGGGTGTTGCAGGTGACGCCGGAGGTGTCGAGCCAGGCGGTCACCGGCACCCCGCGCCAGATCATCGACCAGCTGCTGGAGAAGAAGGCGCTGGTGGATCTGGGGATTTTCAGCCGTTCGGGCGGGGGCCATTCTGTGCTGGCCTACGGCGTGGAAGACCAGGGGGAAGGGCTCTTCCATATTCTGATCTACGACAACAACTGGCCGGGTCAGCCGCTCTATGTGGAGGTGAACTATCTGGCGAATACCTGGCGCTATTCGCTGGCCGCCACCGACCCGTCGCAGGATGCCGGTGCCTGGGATGGGGATGCGCGCACGCGGTCGCTGATGTATGTGCCCTTCGAGGCC
>CAIOHJ010000311.1 GCA_903858085.1 uncultured Chloroflexota bacterium | reverse complement strand
TGCCAGGCTGGGCGCGCCGGGAATCGTGTAGAGCGCGCCGCGCGCAGGCTCCCAGCGCCGGATGCTGTTCTCGTCGGTGAAGCTGTCGGCGAAGAATTCGGTGGCGCTGCCGTTGTTGCCTGTCGCACCGCCGCCGCTGCAAAGGCCGGCCGGCTCCAGCGTCCAGCCGTTGTCGCCTGTCCCTGTGCCGCTGGCACACAGCACATCACCCGCATAGTCGGTAGAGTAGTAGCCGGTACCACTCGTATTGGCGCTGCCCGGCGGGTGTGGTTGTGCAGCGTAGTCGGTGGTGCTGTTATTGCCTCTGGCGTCGCCCGAGGTGGCCATCTGATAGGCGAAGCGGTCGGCAAAGCCCAGGGCGATCTTCCCGCCCGGCCCGAACTCGATGTCCACCAGCATGGGCTGCGGCCAGGCTGCCATGCGCCGCCCTACCGGCCCACAGCCGGTAGTACTGGTCACACTGCTGTGCCAGACGTCGTTGTAGCTGTCGGCCCAGGCATTCCAGCCGGCGCTCTTGCGCGTGCCGATGCCCAGAGCGGCACAGGCATCGTCGTTAATCTGTGCCGAGCGTGCGTAGTTCAGCGGCACGGAGATGGGCAGCGTCCAGGTAATCCCCGCACTGACGTCCGGCGTGCCGTCGCTAGCCAGGGGATAGGCATAGACCAGCGCCCGACCAGCAAAAGGTGGTTCACCCAGCGTCAGGCCGTTGAGGAAAGCCAAATCAGCATTGCCGTCCACAACGACGTCAAGCTTGCCATCGCTGAGGGTGACAGTCTGTCGGTGTACCGTCTGGGTATTGCCCGGCACAACCAGTGAGGATGTCTGCCCCTCGACCTTGATGGAAAGTGTTGCGGTGAGGCTCGTCCGATAGAAGAACAGGCCCAGTTCATAGGTGCCATTGGTATAGGGAACCGAATAGGTAAGGACATTCGATCCGCCAAGGCGCGCCGTGTCATACGGAACCGGCTGTCCCGAAAAGGTGAGAGGGGTGTGAATCGGAAGCGTGCTGGCGGGGGTAGAGCGCCCCACATAGGTGCCATCGCCCAGCTGCCCATCGGAGTTGCTCCCCCAACACTTGAGGGTACCATCATCCAACACAGCACAGCTCCAATTGGAGCCGGACCCGATGCCAGCTACACCGGTCAGACCAGGGACCGCCACGGCGCGGTTTTTGTCAGCAGTGGTGCCGTCGCCGATCTGTCCATCGGCGTTGCGTCCCCAACACTTGACTGTGCCGGCATTTGTGAGGGCGCAAAAGTGTCCAGTCGAATAGCGCTCACCGCCGGAGAGGGATGTAATGCCGGTCAGATCAGCGTTGCCTGCAGTCGAGTCGGTGACGTAGACAGCCCGATTGCGCTGGGTGTTTGAACCGTCACCAACCTGACCCCCACCATTGTGCCCCCAGCACATCACCTTGCTGTCGTTCATCAACGCACAGGCACCGGCGCCACCAACCACGACTTGCGTAGCACCCGTGAGGTTCTGGCTGTTGCTGGCAAGTTGTACAGTAACGGGCGAGAGACCTCCGCTCGTCGAACCATTGCCATTAGCCCCATCACCGGCATAGCCCCAGCACCTGACTGTTGTATCAGCCATCAGGGCACAGGTGTTGTACTCCCCCGCAGAGACTGAAACCGTGCCGCTTACAATTGCTGTCACAAGTGTGGTGCGGTTTGTGGTGGTGCCATCACCTAGTTGGCCATTGCCATTGTAGCCCCAGCACTTGACCGCACCATTCTGGACAGCACAGGCATGTTCGGCCCCCACTGCGATAGAGGTCACGCCACTGATCAGGCCGGAAACCTGCACCGGGTAGGAACTATTTGTAGTCGAGCCATCGCCCAGCTGGCTGAATGCGTTGCGCCCCCAGCACTTGACGCCATTCGTCGCGGTTACAACACAGGTAGTGTTACCTCCTGTCGAGAGTTGTTTGACCCCATCCCCCAGACCGGGCACATAGACCGTTGGTTTCGTCTGGTCTGTCGTCGTGCCATTGCCCAGCTGGCCCTCACCGTTTTTTCCCCAGCACTTGACAGAGCCCCGATCGGTCAGGATACATGTATGCGTTCCCCGTTTGGTGAGGGCTACGGCCGCCACTTTGGGAACGACTGCCGTGTACTTGCCGGTGTCGGTGATCCAGCCACTGGCAGCAGTGTCTGCGCCTGCATTGATGTAGAGCGATCGCCTGGGTGCGTTCTCGCCCGTGCAGACCAGACCGACATACAGATTGTCTTCGTACACCTTCACTGCCCAGGGCCGTGCTGGGCCAAGCCCGTTGCAGGGGTCGCCCGTGATCCACGGCGCTGCGGGCAGTTCCACCACACTCCCGGCGCCCAGCGTCGTCGTCGCAGGCACACCCACCTTCAACCCGTAGACCTTGCGGTCGGTGAGGTTGGCAAGGTAGAGCGTGCTGTTGTAGCCGCTGGTGGTCAGATCAATGCCGCCGATACCGCGCTTGCCCACCAGAGCAAAGGCGTCAGCGTCGTTACCGATCCAGGGCGTACGCGTGATGACATCACCGGTGTTGATCCCCAGCGTCGAGAGGCTGACCTGACCCAACAGCGTGGCGGTGCCGGCATTCCCATTCGGATCGCTAGCGCTGTTATTGTCTATCAGGAAGATCGTATCGCTCCTGGGATCGCTTGCCAACGCAGGTGTGTGGCGTCGCAACACGCTCGAGGCAAAGAGCAGATCGCTGATATTCTGGTACGCCAGCCCCCATACCGTGCCGACCTTGTCGCGATCGACCCGTGCAGCAATTTGATCCCAAAGATCGGTCCCGCCTGTCCAGCTATTCATGACAGGCCAGCGGTAGCTCGTAGAGACAGACGATGCCGTAGAGCCTTCCGTTGCCTCCGACCAGGCGACGCGCGGGACCACGTTGCTGTAGAGTTCGGCCTTGACAAGGCCAAAGTGCACCTTGCCGTTGAGCGCAGCTCCCCCCGTCAGGTTGACAATCACGAAGCCGTTGCCCACCGATGGCTCCACCGTGACGCTGTTGTTGGTGTAGGCAGATGGCTCCACCTGCGCTGACGCTCCCGAACCCGTAACGGTCAACCGGCCAAGCGGGCCTTCGGTGTAGCCCAGGTTCTGGTAGCCGCTGAAGACGATCTGGTACGCTCTGCCGACTTCCAGACTCAGCGTGTAAACGCCATTGGCCTCTGTGGCAGTGGTGGCTGCCGGCGCCATCGTGCCACTGATGTAAGCGGTCACTGTAATGCCGGGCACCCCTGGGTCTAGCGGCCAGAGACCACTCGTCGTGCTGCCCACCACAGATGCGGGGGTTGTAATGGCATAGGGGTTCTGGCTGACAGTGGAGCGAAAACCGTCACCGTTAAAATCCAGAAACACGGTGCCAGAAATCGGTGTTGTGGTCTGCAACAACGGGGCCATGGCGGCTGACTCTGGGGTGACCCCGCCCACCTCAGCGGGCGCCGCCAGACTGGAGGTCACTCCCCCCCCCAGCACGGCGAGGATGTTGAGTGCGACGGCAAGCAGGATTTTCATGTGATTCGGCATACAAGACTCCTAGGAGCAATGACAGCATGGATGGTCTAGCAATGATTGACGGGTGAACGCCGGACCATGGCGTGCGCGCAGAAGAGTTGGCGGAATAGTCTTCTTTCCCTGACTGTGCACGAAACACCAACAAGCAAAAAGCATCCGATAGACTAGCACTGTGCAGGCATGAGCACATAGGATGAATGTGCCTTCTTGACTGCCTCGATCTGTACTATTTTTGTGGTTCCATCGGGTATCGCGTGGGTAGGGGCTTTCGGGAAGGAGGATGATCTCGGGTGATCTCCACCCGTGCCAACGGCAGGCGTTGCAAAAGAGGTTCCCGTGGGGGATTGCGGGGCAGGAAGAGGAACTAGCCGAGTTCAGCTAGGCGAGGCCAAGCTGCAAAGCACGTGCAACGGCGTCATGGCGATTGTCCGCACCAGGTTTGCGATAGAGTTGACGAGATGATTGCGCACGGATGCGGCGGCAATAGCGGGGACAGGGCAGGCGTGTGCAGCGTTGTCAAACCATCGTCGAGGAAAAGCGGCTGAACAAAAGGCAGCAGTTTCGGATCGTGTGCCAACGGTCGCACCATAGCCGGGAGCAGATCACCCTGATCCAGAAACAGATGCCGGAAGCCCAAAGGAACGGCGATTTGCACCAGCTCTGCAACCAGAGCCAGGGCAGGTTGCTCGTTGGCAGCATCACGATCTGGAGAAGACACCGCAGAATCCCCACCGCGATTGGTGGCCTGTGGATCCTTGACATTCGATGCACCCGTCAACGTTGAACTTGCTCTACGCGTTCCAGTTCCCAGCGTCCCTGTACGGAATCATACGTAAAGAAATAGACAGTCTCCTCGATCACGCTTGCCGTACGCAGCGTAAAATCGAAGTCGATCGCATTCCATACCATGCGATTGTCCGGGGTGAACTGAATACGGCGTACCTTGCGGCTGTCGCCATCTGCGAGGGAAGTTGTGTTGAGCAGCAATTGGGGTGCGCTGGAGAAATTGCCGGCAGCGTCGGGCCGACGTAGAAATTGCCGTTGCGATCATAGACATAAGGCCCAAGGTCGCCGGCATCATCCCAGGTCGGGTCCTGATAGATGGCACCGGTTGCAGGGTCGACAACGACAAAGCCTGTGGCCGTCCGTGCGCCTGTGCCGATGATTGG
>CAIOHJ010000310.1 GCA_903858085.1 uncultured Chloroflexota bacterium | reverse complement strand
CCTCGGCGGCGGGTGCCTCGGCGGCGGGTGCCTCGGCGGCAGGTGCCTCGGCGGCAGGTGCTTCAGCGGCAGGTGCGCCGCCGCCGCAGGCAGCCAGCAGCAGCATCACGACGATGAGCAGACTGACAAACTTGAACTTTCCCATTGAATTCTTCTCCTTGTTGAAGAATATGAAAAAAATATGGAACACAGAAAGGAGGGCTTGTCTGCAAGGTGGAGGCGATCCACCCCAAGCCATTCCAGCCTGTACTGCCAACAGGGCTGGCGCTTGATCGTCGGCAACCACTCGACGCAAGCGTTTGCATCACGAACGTTCAAAAAAATAACCGACAAAAAATAAATTTGCTAGCGAAAGCAACTACAAAGCGTTACATTTGGGATTTGATTCAAAATGTAACACAGATTCCCATAGTTGTCAACTTCCTCTGTGCCAGGGGGTGCGGTTCAACGTTTTGCACAAAGCGTGCGACGTGCGGGGCAACATCCCAGCAGCCATGCGCCTTGCACGCATCCGCACCGCTTCTGTCCAGAGGGCGCAGACGGCCAGCCATGGACGCTTCTTTTTTCTTCCCAACTGTCGCATGGGAGAGGTGCTTAGCGCAGAGTTGCTGCTTCGGCGCCAAGCCGGTCAAAGAGGGCCGGATCGATGGACAGGTCGAGCACATGGCGGATGACTTGCGCCCAGCCGTGCAGAAAATAGAGCCAGCCGTCTTCGACGCGCAGGTCCCGGACAGCCTGCTGACGCTGCGCCTGGCGCAGGAAATCGAGCTCGCCGCGGTAGTTCAGGTCCCAGGCAATCCCGTGCTCTGGGAAAACCCCATTGTCCGTGAGAGGCGATCCAGGTCGATCCTTGCCCATGCCCGTGGCGTTGATGACAATGCTGTTCGGCGGCAGCAGTGCCATCTGGGCGTCGTTGCTGCGCGCATCCTCGTTCAGAATATAGTCGAACTCGATCGCATTGCCGAAGGGCGCAACGATGGCGCGCAGACTTGCCAGGCGAGCGGCTGAGCGGTTGACGACGACGAAGCGTGCGGGCCGATCCGCAGGATCTGGCTTGCTCAGCAGGTGCAACGCAATGGCCGCCGCTGCGCCGCCCGCACCCAGGCACAGGAGATGTGCGCCGGTCGCACGAAAGTAACCTGGCCCGGTGATCGCATCCAGACTGATACCGCCGGCGCTGGGGTCGGTGGCGTGGCCCAGCAGGCGCTCCCCGCGCCTGGCGATGCTCGACACTTCTTGGAGGGCCGTGGCGGCTGGGCTCAGCCCGTCGAAGAGATCGGCTGCAGCATGGAGCAGGTCTACCTTGTGCGTTGTGACGAGCCCGCCCAACGCCAGCGGCTCACGGCGCACAAACTCGACGAAGGCGCGGTAATTGGCCGGCTCATCGTGCAGCGGGAAGTCTACGCCCTGCAGCACGACCTCCGGCCGCCCCAGCACGGCCATCCAGCGCGGGAAGACACGCTGCGACGACGAACTGCCTGTTGTCACGCCGACGAAGTAAAAGGTCGGCACGGACGGGGATGTCAGAACCGGCATCAGCCATAGACCCGTTTCACGCGGCGCCGATAGTCGTCGTAGGCGGCGTCGAACTGAGCCTGTGAAGCCTGGCTGCCGATGAAGTAGGCGCTGGTCAACACGATGGGCGGCTCTCCCAGCACAGTCAATTTTTCGGCGATGAGGCACTTCAGCGCATTGGTCAGGGCGGCGGCGCCGATTGTCGAGCCAGGCCCCACCGGGTCGTTCAGCCCCTCGACATGCACCATCGCATCACCGGCAGGCGTGCAGTTATCGAGCACCACGTCGGCGATGTCGACCAGGCGCTGGCCGGAAGAGTGCTTGGGGGAACTGGCCGTACAGTGCTCGACGGAGACGACCGCAATCACGGGCAGACCCAGCCGCCTGGCTTCCAGCGCCACCTCGACAACCACTTCGTTCACCCCGCTATTTGAGAAAATGATGAAGGAGTCGGGCGGTGTGAGAACGAAATTGCGCAGGATGACCTTGCCCAGCCCTTCGACGTGCTCCAGAAACATAGCCTGGCGCTGGCCGTTGGCGCCCACCACCTGGTTGTGGTTGGTCAGGGAAAGTTCTACGATGGAGTGAAAGCCGGGAAAGCTGCCGTGGCGCGGGAACATCTCCTCCACGAACATGCGCGAGTGGCCGGTGGCAAAGAGGTGGACGAGGCCGCCGGTGGCAATTGTGTGCGCGCAGAGATCGGCGGCGGCGGCCAGGGCGTCCAGCTGCGTGGCCTGAATACGTTCGAGGATGGTTGCAGCTGCAGCAAGATAGAGTTGAGCCGGATTTTTCATGATTGTTTCGAAAGTGTGAGTGGATTGGTTGACAGACAATCGCAAGCCAGTATACATTACCTGCCAATCGTAGCACAGCCACGACAAGCAGGTACGGCACTGCCTGCGCCAGTACCTGACCGTCGATCTGTAAAATAAGCCTCTGCTGGCTGTGCCCCCCTGCAAGAGGGGCGTGCAGGCTGAGTCGACTCGGCCTGCGCCTCCCTCTTGTGTGTGATCTTGCAGGCGGCCTTACTGCCCGCCGACCGTCAGCGTGACCTCAATCGGCTGGTAGTTGGCGCCCAAGGTGTCGCCATCGATGCCTTCCAGCGCAGCCTTGGCGTAGTCGGTCACGTAGGCGCCGTCGCTGGGCGGGTTGGCGATGATGCCGTACTGCTGCGCGATGTTGGCCGTCTGTGTAAAGAGCGCTGCGTCCATCTGGCCGATACCGGCAGTGGACGGCCAGATCAGCTTGTTGACCTCGTTCATCATCCAGCTCTGGTGGCCGCGCGGCAGCGCTGGTCCCTGCTCCAGCACATAGTCGACACACTTGTCGACGTTGTCGCGGCAGAAGATCCACCCCTTGAAGGAAGCGCGCAAAAAGCGCGTGGCGATCTCCTGGTTCTTGGCGTCGGCCAGCCATTCCTCGGTGACGAAGACACCATCCTGCAGCATGGCAGTGCCTTCCGTGTTGAAGTCGATGACATTCAGCTGGTCGAGTGTGTAGAGAGTGCCGTCCTTGTCGGGGGTCTCCAGCACCTGGGCCAGTTCGTTGTAGGTCATGGCCGCGGCCGCATCGACCTGGCGTTCGAGCAGCAGATTCATGTCGAAGGGCTGCTGAATCAACTCGACGCCGGTCTCCCTGTCGATACCATACTTGGCCAGCGTGGCCAGCAGCTCGAACTCGTTGCCCCCAAACCAGACGGCAACCTTCTTACCGGCCAGATCGGCTGGGCTCTCGATGCCGCTCTCCTTCCACGAAATCTCGCGCATGGCGCTGCGCTCGAAGACCTGGGCGATATTGACCAGGGGAGTGCCCTGTTCGCGCGCCGAGAGCAGGCTGGGAACGAAGTTGATGCCGAAATCGGCCTGCCCGCCGGCCACGACCTGCTCCGGTACAATATCCGGGCCGCCGGGGTTGAGGGTGATGTCGAGACACTCGTCGTCGTAGAAGCCTTCACCCTGGGCAGCATAGTAGCCGGCGAACTGGGACTGGGCGACCCACTTCAGCTGGAGTGTCACGGGGTCTTTGCTTGCACAGGCAGCAGCTTCACCGCCGCCCGCATCGCTGGCCGGGGCGGGCGCAGCAGCCGGCGCAGTGCAGGCACTGACGAGCAGGGCGATCACGACCAGCAGTGCTGGTAGGATCCAGAGAGATTTGCGCATAGTTTTGGTTGTTCTCCTGTAAAAAGATACGCATGTACAAAAGAAATCCGTCGGTGTGCAACTCACTGCGTTCGACGCCAGGGCATGAGCCAGCGTTCCAGCAGCGCGATGACGAAATAGAAAAGCAGCCCGTAGCCGCAGGCCACCACAATGGCGGCCCACGCGTCGGGCGTTTTCAGAAT
>CAIOHJ010000309.1 GCA_903858085.1 uncultured Chloroflexota bacterium | reverse complement strand
GGCAGTGGCCGTGCGCAACCCGCAGGGGCAGATCGAACTGCACGAAGAAACGCTGACCGCCAAGATCTACACCAGCACATGGGGACAGTGGCCGTTCGTGCGTGGGCTGGGGATGTTGTGGGATGCGCTCGGGTTGGGCATTCGGGCTCTCTTCTGGAGTGGGGAGGTGGCTGCGCGCGAGGAGGAGGGAAAGCCGATCGAATTCACCGGTCCTGTGGCCTGGAGCACGATAGCGGTCAGTCTTTCTTTTGCGATCGGGCTCTTTTTTCTGCTGCCAACCTTTGCCGCCCGTCTGCTGGCCACCTATGTCAACGACGACCCGTTGGTGGACGCCTTCTTTGAGGGGGCGATCCGTCTGCTTGTCTTTGTTCTTTATCTTTGGGCCATCGGCCAGTTCAACGACATCCGGCGGGTGTTTGGCTACCACGGCGCCGAACACAAGACCATCAACGCCTACGAAGCCAACGCGCCGCTGACCGTCGCCGAAGTGCAGAAGTTCAGCGTGCAGCACACCCGGTGCGGCACGAGCTTTCTGCTCTATGTCCTTGTGATCAGCATTTTGTTGTTTGCCCCGCTGACCTTTTCGGGGGTCGAGCCGGGCTGGCTGGCGTTGCTGTTGCGTTTTGTGACCCGGCTGGCGCTGGTGCCGGTGGTGGCAGCCATCGCCTATGAAATCATCCGTTTCAGTGCGGCGCATGACCGCAACCCGCTCATGCGCATGCTCATCACGCCCGGCTTGTGGCTGCAAAAGCTGACCACGCGCGAGCCCGACGACCGCATGGTGGAGTGTGCCATCGCTGCGTTGCAGCCTGTGCTGGCAGCAGACGGGCGTCCCCCTGGCACGCCACAGCGCTGAGCGGCGGGGCAAGGTTCCTGGCTGTGCAGGGGCTGCCTGCACACGTCCCCCCAGTTAGGCATTCCCTGCCACGCTTGTGATACAATTAGAAAAAATTTACAATCCTCTGGGTCGGTTGTAAATCGGTGTCGCTGGCGGGACGCCGCGGCCGACATTGGAGCGGTAAAAGAAAGGGGCTGCTGGTGGCTACGCAGGATTATTTTGGTGCCAGAGATACTTTTGAGACAGGCAGCGGCCGGGCTGTCCTGTATCGTCTTGCTGCCCTGGAGCGGCGGGGCTTTTCGATCCGTCGGCTGCCGTTTTCGATCCGTATTCTGCTCGAAGCTGCGTTGCGTCAGGCAGACGGCTTCGAGATCACCCCAGAGGCGGTCGAAACGATCGCAAGCTGGGGCCCTGCGACTGCTGGCAAGGTTGAGATTCCCTTCAAACCGGCTCGTGTGATCCTGCAGGACTTCACCGGTGTTCCCAGTGTTGTCGATCTGGCTGCGCTGCGCAATGCCATGGCCCGCATGGGGGGGGACCCCAAGAAGGTCAACCCGCTGGTGCCGGTCGACCTGGTCGTCGACCACTCGGTGCAGGTCGACCAGTTTGGCAGTGTGCTGGCGTTCGACTACAATGCCAAACTTGAATTCGAGCGCAACCGTGAACGTTACGAATTTTTGAAGTGGGGCCAGGAGGCCTTCGACAACTTTCGTGTCGTCCCCCCCGCCACCGGCATCGTCCATCAGGTCAATCTGGAATACCTGGCCAGTGTGGTGCTCACCCAGGCCGAAGGGGGGGTGGCCTACCCGGATTCGCTGGTGGGCACCGACAGCCACACGACGATGATCAACGGGCTGGGGGTGCTCGGCTGGGGCGTGGGCGGCATCGAGGCCGAGGCTGTCATGCTTGGCCAGCCGATCTATATGTTGATGCCCGAGGTGGTCGGCTTCAAGCTGACCGGCGCGTTGCCGGAGGGAACGACCGCGACCGATCTGGTGCTGCGTGTCACCGAGCTGCTGCGCAAGAAGGGGGTTGTCGGCAAATTTGTCGAGTTTTATGGGCCGGGCATGCGCCGGCTGAGCCTGGCCGACCGCGCCACGATCGCCAACATGGCCCCTGAATATGGGGCCACGACCGGCTTCTTTCCGGTCGACGAAGAGACCCTGCGCTACCTGACCAGCACCGGACGGAGCGCGGAACTGGTCGAGCGGGTGGCCCGCTACTGCAAGGAGCAGGAGCTCTTCCACACGGCAGAGACCCCTGACCCGGAGTTTTCCGATTTCCTCGAGCTCGACATGGGCACGGTCAAGCCGGCGCTGGCGGGCCCCAAACGCCCCCAGGACCGGATCGACCTGGACACGATGAAACAGAGCTGGCGTGCGGCGCTGACCGCCCCCATTGGCCCGCGCGGGTATGCGCTGGAAGAACGCGAGGTGGAGAGGCAGGTTCCGGTGCACTTTGCCGGCCGCGAGTTTGCGCTCAAACATGGCGACGTGGTGATCGCTGCGATCACATCCTGCACCAACACCAGCAACCCCAGCGTCATGGTCGGGGCCGGGCTGCTGGCCAAGAAGGCGGTCGAGCGCGGGCTGGATGTCAAACCGTGGGTCAAGTCCAGCATGGCCCCTGGTTCACAGGTGGTCACCCGCTACCTCGACGCAGCTGGGCTGACCCCCTACCTGGAGGCGCTCAACTTTCACACCGTCGGCTACGGCTGCACGACCTGTATTGGCAACAGCGGCCCGCTGCCCGAGCCGATCAGCCAGGCGATCAAGCAGGGGGATCTGGTGGCTGCTGCGGTGCTTTCGGGCAACCGCAATTTTGAAGGTCGGGTCAGCCCGGATGTGCGGGCCAATTTTCTGGCCTCGCCGCCGCTGGTTGTGGCCTACGCCATCGCCGGCACAGTTCACATCGACCTGACCAGCGAAGCGCTCGGCTACGACCCCAACGGCAACCCAGTCTATCTGAGCGACCTCTGGCCAAGCCAGGAAGAGATCCAGCAGACCCTCCACCGAGCCCTCCGGCCAGAGATGTTTCGCGAACAATATGCCAATGTCTTCGACGGCAACCCGGCGTTCAACGCTGTGGCGGTGAGCGGCGGCGAGCTCTTCGACTGGCAGGCGACGAGCACCTACATCCAGGAACCGCCTTTCTTCACGATCGACCGAGAAGTGCCGCCGGTGCGTCCGATCGTCGGCGCGCGCGTGCTGGCGGTCATGCCAGACAGCACGACCACCGACCATATCAGCCCGGCCGGCAACATCGCGCGCAACAGCCCCGCCGCCCGCTATCTGACCGAGCATGGGGTGCCGCGCGAGGAGTGGAACAGCTACGGTTCGCGGCGTGGCAACCACGAGGTGATGATGCGCGGCACCTTCGCCAATATCCGCATCAAAAACCAGATGCTGGACGGCGAGGAAGGGGGCGACACCTACTATCTTCCAACAATGGAAAAGCTGGCGATCTGGGACGCTGCGGCCCGCTACCTTGCCGACGGCACCCCGCTGCTCGTGCTGGCGGGCAAGGAGTATGGCACCGGCTCCAGCCGCGACTGGGCGGCCAAGGGCGTCCAGCTGCAGGGGGTGCGCGCCGTGATCGCCGAAAGCTTCGAACGGATCCACCGCAGCAACCTGGTGGGGATGGGCGTGCTGCCGCTGCAGTTCAAAGCTGGCGCCAGCGCCAGGAGCCTGGGGCTGACAGGCTTCGAGCGCTACGATCTCCTCGGCCTGGGCGAGGAGATGGTGCCCGGCCAGGAGTATACGGTGCGGGCCACTGCAGTCGACGGCCGGGTGACCGAGTTTACGGTCGACAGCCGGATCGACACCCCGGTGGAAGTCAATTACTACAAAAATGGCGGCATTCTGCAGACTGTGCTGCGCAAGATGGCAAATTGAAGGAACAACCCATGGACATCCCTGTGCCCTCCTACCCACTTTCCGGCTGGGATCTCTCCCGGCTGCTGGCCGAACCAGACGAGGCCGAAATCACCCGCCAGCTGGCCGACCTGGAGGAAGAGGTTGGCGCTTTTGCCGGGCTGCGCGGGCGGCTGGAGAGCCAGACGGTCACTGCGGCGGATCTGCGCGCCGCCGTGCAGCGCTACGAGTCGATCGCCCGCCGGACAGCGACGCTGGGGTCATATGGCGGGCTTTGGTTTTCCGCCGACACCCAGTCGACTGCAGCGGTGACCTTTCAAAACCGGATGCAGCAGGCGCTGACCGCTGTCCAGAACCGCCTGCTCTTTTTTGAGCTGTGGTGGAAGGGGCTCGACGATGGGACCGCAGCCAGCCTGCTGCCAGACCCGGCCGCGGACCCTGACTATGCCTTTTTTCTGGAGGATCTGCGCCGCACCCGCCCCTTCATGCTCGACGAAAAATCCGAGCAGATCATCAACCTCAAGGATGCAGACGGGATCGACGGGTTGATGACGATCTACACGATGCTGACCAGCCGGCTCGAGTTCAAGCTCACCGTCGACGGGGTCGAGCAGACGTTGACCCGGGATGCGCTGATGGGGTATGTGCGGTCGCCGAATCCAGCGCTGCGTGCGGCCGCCTATGGGGAGCTCTATCGGGTCTACGGCGCCGAATCCAAAATTCTGGCCCAGATCTACAACAACCGTGTGCGGGACTGGCACAACGAGCAGGTGCAGCTGCGCGGCTATGCGACGCCGCTGGCGGTGCGCAACGTCACCAACGATGTGCCGGACGCTGCGGTGGCTGCGCTGCTCGACGTAGCACGGCGCAATGCGAAGGTCTTTCAGCGCTATTTCCGGCTCAAAGCCCAGTGGCTCGGGCTGGAAAAACTGCGGCGCTCCGACATCTACGCGCCGCTGGCACCCTCCGACCGCACGCTTGATTTTACGAACGCAGCTACGCTGGTGTTGGAGACCTTCCGTCGTTTTGACCCGGCGGTGGCCCGGCAGGTCCAACGGGTCTTCGACGACCGCCATATCGACAGCGAGGTGCGCAAAGGCAAGCGAGGCGGCGCCTTCTGCGCCACTGTGCGCCCCGATTTGACGCCTTATGTGTTGATGAACTACACGGGCAAGGTGCGCGATATTGCGACGTTGGCCCACGAGCTGGGCCACGCGCTGCACAGCATGCTGGCCGAACACCATTCGATCCTGACCCAGCATTCAACGCTGCCGCTGGCCGAGACGGCTTCGGTCTTCTCTGAAATGCTGTTGACCGAGCGGCTGTTGGCCGAAGAACGTGACCCGCTGGTCCGCCGGGATCTGCTGGCCGCCGCCGTCGACGACATCTACGCGACCGTCGGCCGGCAGGCCTTCTTTGTCCTCTTCGAGCAGGCAGCTCACCAGGCCATCCTGGAGAATGCGTCGAGTGACCAGCTGAACGAGCTCTACATGGCCAATCTGCGCGAGCAGTTTGGCGACAGCGTCGAGATCGGCGAAGAATTCCAGCACGAGTGGGTCAGCATCCCCCATCTCTATCAGACCCCTTTTTACTGCTACGCCTACAGTTTCGGCCAGCTGCTCGTGCTGGCGCTCTATCGTCGCTACCAGCAGGAGGGAGAGGCCTTCAAGCCTGGCTACCTCAAACTGCTGGCCTACGGCGGTTCGGCACACCCCGAGCAGATCTTGCGGGAGGCCGGTGTGGACATCGCCGACGAAGCCTTCTGGCAAGGTGGGTTCGATGTGATCAGCGCCCTGATCGATGAATTGGAAGCGATGTAGCGGGG
>CAIOHJ010000308.1 GCA_903858085.1 uncultured Chloroflexota bacterium | reverse complement strand
GCTGTGATCCTGGGCAACATCGGCTGCATGAACCAGATCCAGACCCATCTGAAACTGGCGGGCCAGCCCCTGCCCCTCTGGCACACCGTCGAACTGCTCGACCAGGCCTACCGCGCTGCCTGAGCAGGGGGGGCGGCGCGCCCCCCTGCCCGCTGCGTTTTTGCAGAGTCGGGGCGAGCGAGGGGGCTACAAAGCGTAAAGACCCTGGAAAAGCTCGAGCAGCTCTGCCCGTTCCGCGCGCACATACACCGGGATCTGCTCCAATGGCGCCTCGGCCACGACGCGCTGCCCCCCTGCATACTCCTTGCCCGTCCAGGCATCACACCAGCGCGTCGCTGCTGGAAGATAAACTTCCCGGCTGCGGGCCTGATACCGCAGAATGGGGGCGACCAGGAGATCGGGGCCGAAGAGAAATTGATCTTCGACCGTCGCAGCCTGTGCATCTTCGGCAAAGTCAAAAAAGAGGGGTCGCATCGGCGGCACCCCTCGTGCAGAGGCCAGCCGCATCTGCTGCATGACATATGGACGCAAGCGCTCCCGGAGGAAGATCGCAGCGCGGATGTGTCGATAGGCGTCCCCCCCGACTGTCCAGGCTTCGTTGTTCTTGCGGTGGCCATGGGTCCGAAACACCGGGGTGAACACCCCATATTGGTACCAGCGCACCATCAGCTCATGGAAACGATCGCTCTGGTTGTCATGCGTGACAAACCCCCCAATTTCGCTGGCCCCCCACGGAATGCCGCTCATGGCCAGGTTGAGCCCTGCTTTCAGATACTCTTCCAGGTGCTCGAAGGAGGACATGATGTCATGGGCAGCCGGCGCCGCGCCGTACCGCTGCGAGCCCGCCCAGGAGTTGCGACAGATCGTCACCACTTCCGGTTCGCCGGCAGCCAGAAGACCCTCATAGATGTTCTTCTGATGCGCCACGGGGAAATATCCGTGTGCCGCTTTGGCCGGGCCGATCTGATAGAGAACCTTGTCATAGTCCTGGATTTCATGAAAATCATCGCAGGGGTCCAGCCAGAATGTGCGGATGCCCAGGTCAAAATAGTTCTCTTTCCATTTTCCCCAGAGATAGGCGGCCGCAGCCGGGTTTGTCGGATCGTACTGGTAGCGTGGCCCCCGAAAATCGACAGTGTCCCATTTGCCGTCGACAGAACCGGTGAAAAGCCCCTGCGCTTTCATCGGCGCATAATTTTCACTGCGCTCGTCGACCAGAATCCAGGGAGAGATCATGATGCGCACCCCCATCCGATCCAGCTCCTCAACCATCGCCGGGGGATCGGGCCAGAAGGCTGGATCCAGTTTCCAGTCCCCCTCGTATTGCCAGTGCAGGAAGTCGATCACGAGCACCGAAACTGGCAGGTTGAGGCGTGCAAACTCACGCGCGACGCCGACAAATTCTTCCTGTGTCTCATACCGCAATTTGCACTGCCAGAGGCCAGAGGCCCAGTAGGGGAATTCAGGGGCGTGCCCGGAAACATCTGCGTAGTGCTCCAGAATCTCGGCATAAGAGTCGCCTGCGGTGATGTAGTAATCGATCTGCGGGCAGCCGTAGGAGACCCAACGCGTCAGGTTGTGGGCCAGCTCCACCCGGCCCAAGGAGGGGTTGTTCCACAAAAAGCCATACCCTGCGCTGGAAACCAGGAAAGGGACCACATGTTTGACATGGCGCTGGTACAGATCGATGACACTCCCTTTGAGGTCCACCCGTCCGGTTGCGTTCAGCCCCATCCCATAGAAGCGTTCGCCCTCACGGGGTGCGAAATGGACCTCGGTATGTGCCAGCCCATCGGGGGCAGGTCGGTAGATGCGGGTGCCCGGGTTGTGCGCATGAACGACATAGTCCTGCTCGCGCAGGATCGTTTCTACCCGGTCGCCGGTGTGGCGAAAAAATTGCAGATACCCCGACTGGGTAAAGATCTCCTGCACCCGGGCTGAAATTTTCCCGTTGCGGATCACGGCCGCATCTTCTGTGAGGTCGATCGTCGCCTCGCCCCCGACCGGTTCGGTCAGGGCCCAGGGGGTCTCGAGAATTTCCGGGCCGACTGTCGCGCGCACGCGCAGCCCATCTTTTCCCCAGGGCTCGATGCACAAGATTTCGTTGCCAAGCCGGTGGACGAGCCTGTTCCCGTCCACTGTGATTCTCTCTGCCTGTTCGCTCATAGATGCCTTCCCATCGCAATGTTGTTTGGAAAAAAGTTACTCTTTCAGCCCGGTCATCACCACCCCTTCGATGAAGTAGCGCTGGGCGAAAAAGAACAAGATCAGCACTGGAACCGTCATAATCACGGCAGCCGCCATCAGGAGATCCCACCGAGTCTGCAAAAGGGCGCCGCGAAAGAGCGCCAGCCCCATCGCGACCGTATATTTTTCGTTGGTGCTCAGGTAAAGCAGCGGGCCGATGAAATCGTTCCAGGCATTCAGAAAGGTAAAGACCGCCACGGTGGCCAATGCAGGTTTTGCCAGGGGCAAAATAATGCGTGCGTAGATGCTCAACTCGCCACAGCCGTCGATCCGGGCCGCGTCGGCCAGCTCTTGGGGGAGCGTGCGAAAAAATTGGGTCAACAAGAAGATATTGAACGCCCCTCCGCCAAAAAAGGCCGGGACAATAAACGGCAGATAGGTGTCGATCCAGCCCAGCCGGCTGAACAGAACAAAGGTGGGCACGATCAGGATCACGCTGGGCAGCATCATGGTGCCGATCACCACGCTGAACCAGAACCTGCGGCCCCAGAATTCCAGCCGTGAAAACCCATACGCGCAGAACGATGCGGCCCACAGAATGGCAATTTCGTTCATAAGAACGATATAGAGCGTGTTGCGCACGTAAAGATGAAACGGTTTGACCACAAAAACGTCGATGTAGTTTTCGAAGTGAGGGGGGTCGGGCAGCCACTGGGGGGGGTACATGAAGACCGAGAGCTGGTCTTTCAACGAACTGCTGACCATCCAGAGAAAAGGGAGGATCATGGTCGACGCACCCAGAATCAGCAGCAGCCAGATCACAAAGCGTCTCCAGCGCCGCAGGGCTGCATGGTTGTGGGGATCCCCGGGCCAGACGCTTGGGTTGGATGTTGGTTTTGAAGAGGGCGTCACGATTCCCTGCCTCCGTAGTGCACCGAACCGCCGATGTATTTGAAGATGATGGCCACCAACGCCACAATGATCACGAACAGCACCCAGGAGAGCGCCGCAGCCTCCCCCATGTGGAAGTTTTTGAAGCCTGTACGGTAGATGTGCAGCACATAAAACAGCGTGGCGTTGTCAGGCCCCCCGCCAGTGATCAGGTAGCCCGCAGTAAAGACCTGAAACGACCCGATGATGCCCATGACCAGGGTAAAAAAGATGACCGGCGACATGAGCGGAATCGTGATATGACGCAGTTTGTGCCAGCGCCCGGCCCCGTCGATGTCCGCTGCTTCGTAGTAGACATCTGGGACCCCTTGCAGGCCAGCCAGATAGATGACCATGGTCGACCCCAATCCCCACAGGCTCACCAGAATCAGGGAGAAGAGCGCCAGGTTGGGGTCAACCAGCCAACGAACCTTGGGCAGTCCAACGGCTCGCAAGAGAATGTTTAAAAAACCAAATTCGGTGTTCAAGATCCACGCCCAGAGGATCGAGCCAGCCACGGCAGGGACCACCACAGGCAGATAGTAGAGGGTACGGAAAAAATGGATGCCGCGCACCTTTGTGTTCATCAACAGTGCGACCGCAAACGCCAGCAGCATGGTCAGCGGCACGGAGAAAAGAGTATAGACGAACGTGACCTTCAAAGATTGCCAGAACAGCTCGTCGCGCAGCAGGCTGGCAAAATTTTCCAGAAAAATGAATCTGGGGGGCGTCATCATGTTCCAGTCCTGAAAGGCCATCCAGATGGCGGTGGCCGTCGGGAGGAGGAACCAGAGCAAGAAGCCGAGCAGGAACGGTGCAATAAAGAGGTAGCCCATCAGATTTCTGCGGGCTCGGTTGGTGTGCGGCAGCAGCCGCGTACGCCATCCTGGGTTGATTGGCATCGAAAGTCTCCTTGTCGGGCAGGCAATCGAAACAAGCTCCAGCGCCACTGGCCGGCCGGTGGCGCTGGAGGAACTCGCCTGGAAGCTATGGCTGGCGCCTTAGCTGCTGGCGAGAATTTCGTTGGCGTTGTCGATGCTGCCCGCCATCGCCTCTTCGGCTGTCTTTGTGCCGTTCCACACACTCTCGAGCGCCGAGAAGATGACCTGCTTCGCCTCGGCAAAGCCGGGTGGGCAGAGCCAGGCCTGCGTGTAGTTGCGCACATACTTGTCGACCAGGTCGTAATAGCCCGCAGGGTGGACGCCTTCGGTCGGGCTCTTGCGTTCGCTGATCCAGCTCTCCAGCCCCTCGGGGGTCATCAGCGCGGTCTGGTTGGGCCACCAAAGCCCAATCTTGAGGAAGGTGCTCTGGTAGATCGGGTTGGCGGTCATGCGCACCCATTTGTAGGCTTCATCGGGGTGCTGGGTCGCCTTCATGGCCGCCCGTACATCGGCCACCACAACGGTGCCGGTCTGCTTCATCTTGGGCAGGCAGGCGACCCCGAGGTCGGCGTTGATTTTGTGGGTCCAGGCCAGGGCATAGGTGCCATCTACCGCCATGGCCAGCTTGCGGTTTTCGAGCATCTGGGTGTTGCTCATGCCCAGATCTTTGAGATTGGAGCCCAACGGTGCGACATGGTGCTTGTGCATCAGGTCGGCCACATTCTGCAGCCCTTCCACAGCGGCTGGCTCGGCAAAATTGAAGCGGTTTGTGCTTTCGTCGTAGGATTGCACACCGTTTTGCAGCAGGAAGGTCTCAGGGAAATAGCCGCCGGTCTGGTGGTCGATCCCCCACTGCACAATGTCCTGGGGGTCAAACCCGGCGTCGTCGGGGTGCCGTCCCTGGCTGTCCAAGGTCAACTGTTTCGCCACCTCGATCAAGTGCTCCCACGTCCACGCCTTCTCAGGGTCTGTAGAAGGGGGCTCGATGCCAGCCTCCTGGAACATCTCGTTGTTGTAGAAGATATGGCCGCCGACCCAGCAGCAGCCAATGCCGTGCCACCGGCCTTCGTAGGCAGAACGGCTGTCCTCCTGCGGCTGCAGGAAGTAGCGATCAATCTCAAGCTCAGAATCGGCGTCCAGATACTCCTGGATGTCCAGCATCAACCCTTGTTTGCAGAAGGTCTTGTAGTAATCCTGGGGAGTGAACAGGGTGTCTGGGGGCGTGCCGGCAGCCACCATGGAAGTCAGCTTCGACATGTAGTCTTCAGGGGTGTGCAGCCAGGTGACCTTGACGCCAGGGTTCTCCCCCTCAAACAGTGCGATCAGGTCGAGCACCGCCTGGCTTTCTTCGGGCCCGCCCCATCCCATAAAACTGATGGTTATCTCCGCAGCCGCTGGCTGGCCAGCCCCCTCCCCTGCCGACGGACCGCCTGACGACGGCAGACAGCCCGCCAGACTGGCACCGGCAGCCACCACTGCGGTCAGACGCAGCATCTCCCGTCGACTCAACATTTTTCCACCCATCCTACACTCTCCTTTGTGGTTGAACGAACCCCTGATCCCAACGTAGGTTGCAGAAACTTCACATTGCGATTTTGCTTTGACAGAGCTTGAGGTCTTGCTATAGTATAGAAGGGGTTGTTGCCACACGTCCACGCCAGTTTTGTGCCAGAGTTGTGCCAATCTGCAGATATGCTCACCTACGATGCCTTTGCCAAAGAGTTCAAGATCGCGCTGGCCAGGCTCCACGACCCTGACTATCGGCCCGCAGAAGGGCTGCTGAGGGCCCTCGGCTGTCCTGTCCATGAAGGCAAGGCTGCGCTGTGGGGGCTGATCCTGGCCGGCATCGAACGTCTCAAACCGCCAGCAGAGACCCCCCCGAGCGCCTACGTGGCGTTGCGCTATGATCTGCTGCACAGCCGTTTTCAACTGAAGCTCACGCAGGAGGAGACCGCCTATCAGCTGAACGTCAGCCGGCGGACCGTCAACCGTCTGCAGCCCAGCGCGATCGAGGCGCTGACCGTGGCACTCTGGCCCCAGAATGCCCAGACAGCGCCAGCTCTCCTGACCGCTGTCCCTCCCTCCCCTCTCGACGAGACGGACTGGAATGCTCAGCTCCAGCGAGAGGTGCACAGCCTGGCGTCGAAGGCGCCCAGCGTGAATGCTGTGGTCAACGAAGTCATCCACGACGTGCTGGAACTGCTGCGGGCCATGCCCTCCACCCAACAGGTCACCGTGAACCTCATCTCCGTCCAGCCCAATCTGGTCGCGCCGGTTCACCCTGTACTGCTCCACCAGATCCTGCTTTCGGCCCTGACCCATCTGGCCACACACGTTGTGGAAGGGGAGATCGCCCTCTATGCCCGGCTGGAGAGCGGCAACGCCCGGATCTCGCTGGCCGGGGCCGTGGCCCGGCCCGGGATGTGCAAGGCCGAGCTGGGGCGGGATCTGCCCACGGCCCAAGACGTTGCCGTCGAAACCCTGCTCGAAGCGGAGCGCGCCTACATCTGGATCACCATGCCAGCCATCGGGAAGGTCAAAGTGCTGGTCGTCGACGACAACGAAGACATCGTGGGCTTTTATCGCGACGCCACGATCGGGACGCGCTATCATCTCGTGTCGATCGCGCAGGGAGGGCAACTCGCTGCTGCGGTGCAGGCCCTTGCTCCCGACCTCATCGTGCTGGACATTATGCTGCCCGACATCGATGGTTGGCGGCTGCTGATGCGGCTTCACGAAGACCCTGCCACCCGACATATCCCGGTCGTGGTCTGCACGGTGATCCGAGAAGAACAGCTTGCGCTGGCTTTGGGGGCTGCCTGCTATCTGGCCAAGCCCGTGCGGCCCGCTGCGTTTATCGGAGCCCTGGATCAACTTTGCCCACAGGCTGCAGAAGAAGCTTCGAGAGTGTCAACGAACAGCGAACCAGTTGGGAGATCGAAAAACCCTCTGCCGTAGCAACCACCATAAAATCGCTGCGCGGCGGCTGCTCGTAGGGATCCTGGGCAGAGACAAACAGGGTAGGCACCTTGGGGAGTGCGGCGTCGCTGGCCATCGCCTTCAACACCTGCCAGCCATCCATGTCGGGCATGACGATGTCCAGCAGCATCAGATCGGGGGGATGTGCGGCAAGCATCGCCAACGCCATCTGGCCATTGGTAGCTGCCTCGACGGTCAGGGTCTCGTCAAAGGCTCGCAGCAGTTGACGCAGCAGCTCTATCTCGTCGGCCCCATCGTCTACGACCAGCACACGTCTCACCGGGCTGTCGACCTGCTGCAAGGCACGGGCCAGATTGGGGCGGGTGACCGGCTTGATAATCTGCCCCACCAACCCCAAAGAACGGGCCTGCTCCAGGCTGTTTGGCACAGAACAGCCGATCACAGGAGTTCCTTTGGAGACCAGCGGAATTTCATCCACCCAACTGCGCAGTTCGGTCGGCGTCGCCATGTTGAGCAGAAGCGCATGGGCAGGAACCAGCCGGAGGGCGGCCATCGTCTCTGCCTTCTCTTTTGTATGCACCAGCTCCACATCCTCTGCAACATGTTCCAGAGCGTCGAACAGCTCCCCCCCCTCGTCGCAGACCAGAATGCGGGGGCGCAGGTGCGAATCGGGCAGCTGGGGCTTGGCGCGGCGTGGATGCCAAAGCCACTCCTCCTGGATTTTCTGGCTGGGCCGCGCGCCTGGCTGGAAAAGAGCCAGCTCTTCGATCGGAGACGAGAGGGGCAGCTCAAAGGCAAAGGTCGTGCCCACCCCCAGCTCACTTTCCACCCAGATGCGCCCTTCATGCAGCTCGATGAACTGCTTGCTGATGCTGAGCCCCAGCCCTGTCCCCCCCTTGTTGCGCCACACCGTGCTGGTCCCCTGCGCAAAAGGCTCAAAAATGCGTTCTCGATCCTGGGGCAAAATCCCTTGTCCTGTATCGGTGACCCGGACGCAGAGATGGTGTGTTTGCTGGCTGGCTTCAATCGCAATCGAACCGTGATCGGTGTAGCGCACAGCGTTGCTCAGCAAGTTGAGCACCACCTGCTCGATCCGCGTGCGGTCACAGTACAGATCGGGCAGACTTTCTGGAATGTCCAGATAGATCTCCAGCCGTTTGTTTTCGATCAGCGGGCGCACAGCTTCCACCGCCACGTAGATGATCGCCCGGATGGGCACCCGTTCCCGGCGAAGAACCAGGTGATCCGTTTCGATCCGGCTCAGGTCCAACACATCGTTGACCATATCTGACAGATGCTGGCTGTTGCGGTGCACGACCCGCAGCGCATCGCGCATGCGCGGGGAAAGGACTGCATCGTAGTTCTCCGGCTTTTCAATCAGCAGGTCGGTCAAGCCGATGATCATGTTGAGGGGGGTGCGAAATTCATGGCTGACTCGAGCCACAAAACGGGTTTTGGCGGCCTGGGCTTCCTCTGCGATCGACTGCAAGGCAATCACCCGTCTGTTCATCAACGCCAGCTGCCGGTTGGCATGGGACAGATCGTCCAGCGCCTGTACCAGCTCTGCTCGGTGGTCCAAGACATCGGCAAGCAGCCGCTGCGCCTGCTCAAAATAGCCGGCGTACCATTTCGTCTGCTGGCGGGTCTGATACGAGATCGCAGCAATGGCAAAGAAGAGTGCCCAGATCGCCACCACCGCAGCCAAAGCTCCCTCGACACCCAAAAACTGCGCCAGCAGCAGCACCCACACCGATTCTACAAAGGCTGTGAGGGCTGCTGCCGAAACACTCACCAGGCAGGCAGCGTATGCGGTGGGGATGATCGCCCAGCCGAGCGCGCCAGGAATCTCCAGCCACAGGCCATACGCGTGCACCAGCAGCGACAGCCCCAGCAGCGTAAACCATCTCCCAACCTGTGGCTGCCAGCCGCAAAGCAGCATACCCACCACAAACACAAAGGCAACCACAATCGCAAGAAACATGGTTCTGCTGACAACAGACCAGGGCAAGGAAAAGAGCTCAGCACCAAAGGAAACGACACATCCTATTCCCAGCACGAGGGTCAGGATCAGCCTTGCCGAGGTCAGGTACTCCCCATCAAAATCAGGATGTTTCATGTGATGGCGCCAGTTGACGGGCCGCTGCAATCCAGCCTGCATAGTCCGGCGGCAGCGGCGCGCGCGACGGACAGGCCTGCCGGAGCTGTTCCGGGGTGGCGGCGGCCACCGCCGCATAGGTGCGAAAGCCTCCTCTGGCCAGCCGTTCGGCGTAGACCTTGCCGATCCCCTGAATCTGCCGCAGATCGTCGATTCGCTCGGCAGGAGGGGGGCTCTTCTGGCTGTGCTGCGCGCTCAGACGCGCGAGGTCAGCGTTCCACCGGGCCTGCATCTGACGGTTCTGCTCTGCCGCCTGGCTGCACTGCATCTGCAGCTCTGCCAGCATGGCTTCCTGCTCGCGGAGGCGGAGCGTCAGCCAGACCACAGCACCGATGAGCGCACCAGCTCCCAGCCACTTCCACCCATTCCACATAGCGTTCCCTCCGCCCTGCATCGGTTTTGGCCCACTGTTCTTGCGTTGATCTCATTATACCTGCAAGGAATTGGGAGGCCAACCGCCGCGCGACGACCCCTCCTCCCGCTTTCTGGGGCGCGGAGCCTTTTTTGTGGTACAATCGCTTTTATGAAACATGCACCGATCCCGGATCCAGCAGGAGAGAGGGCGCTGGTTCAAACTGCGCCCTCTTTTGACCCCGAAGAAGCCGCCCTGTTCGCTGCGCAGCAGTATGGGGTCAGCGGCGTGCTGCTGCCTCTGCCCAGCGAACGCGACCAGAATTTTCAGATCGACACCACCTCCGGCGAGCGCTTTGTGTTCAAAATCGCCAACGCTGCAGAGTCCGCTGCGCTGCTCGACGCCCAGAACCATGCGCTTCACCGGATTGCAGCTGCTGGCCTGCCGGGCAGCACGGTCGTGCGCACGCTGTACGGGGAGCCGATCGGCCAGGTGACCGACAGCGCCGGCTGTTCCTATTATGTGCGCCTGCTCAGTTTTGTGCCGGGGAGCCCGCTGGCCAAGGTGCGCCCCCATCGGCCTGAGCTGCTCGACAACCTCGGCCGTTTTCTCGCCGCTGTCGACCGCGCCCTGGCTGGCTACGACCACCCTGCACTGCACCGCGTCTTTCACTGGGATCTGACCCACGCTGCCGAGGTAGTGCGCTCCCAGGTCGAGGAGATCGCCGACCTGGCTCGGCGCCAGCAGGTGCGCAGCCTGCTCGAACGGTTCGAACAGAAGAGCGCTCCGCTGCTGGCCGATCTGCCACACCAGGTGATCCACGGCGACGCCAACGACTACAATGTGCTGGTCTCCGGCCAAGGAGCTCTCTTCGATCAGTTTTGCACAGTTGCCGGCATCTTGGACCTGGGCGACATGGTCTACAGCGTGCGGGTCGCCGATCTGGCCATCGCAGCCGCGTATGTGCTGTTGGGGAAAGCGGAGCCGCTTGCGGCCGTGGCCCAGGTAGTCGCCGGCTACTGCGCCGTCTGCCCGCTCGAAGAGGCTGAACTTGAGGTACTTTGGGATCTGGTCTGCATGCGCCTGTGTGTCAGCGTCTGCCAGGCAGCCCACCAACGTGCGCTGCAGCCGGCCAATCCCTACCTTTCGATCAGCGAGCAGCCCGCCTGGGCCGCCCTGCAGAAGCTGGCCTCCCTCCACCCACGGCTGGCCCACTACACCTTGCGCGGCGCCTGCGGGCTGCCCGCCGTGCCCCATACCCAGGCAGTGACCCGCTGGCTGGCCGACCAGCCGGTCGCCCCCCTGCTCGGCGAGGCCTTGCACCCGCTGCACATCTTCGATCTGTCGGTGGGCAGCCCCACCCTCCCGGCTGCGCTGCTGCGCAGCCCGGCCCGGCTTGCTGCTGTGCTCACCGCCGAGCTGGCCGAACAAGGCGCCCGCGTCGGGGTGAGCCGCTACGCCGAATGCCGCCCGGCCAGTCTCTCTGCTGACAGCCCGACTGCTGACAGCCCGACTGCCGAACGACGGACCCGTTCGCTGGCGCTGGATCTCTGGGTCGCAGCGGGCACAGCAGTGCGGGCCCCGCTGGAGGGGGTCGTCCAGGCGCTGGGCCGCACCCCGGCCGGGGTGCGTGTGATTCTGCGCCACCCCATCGGCACTGGCCCCTGTCTGTACACGCTCTACAGCGGGCTGGGGGAGGGCTGCCTGGAGCAGCTCACCCCGGGCTGCCCTCTGGCCGCCGGCAGCGCTTTTGCCGAGGCCGGATCCCCCGGCGAAGGAGGGCTGGCCTGCGTCCAGTTCCAGCTGGTCACCGACCTGCTCGACCTGGACCTCACTTTTCCCACCAGTGCGGCACCCAGCCAGGCTGTGCTGTGGGAGAGCCTGACCCTGGATCCTGCTCCGCTGGCCGGGATCCCGGCCGAGCGCTTTCCGGCCCCAGCCCCCACGCCAGCGCAGACGTTGGCTGAGCGCCGCACGCGCATCGGGCGCAACCTCAGCATCTCCTACCGCCAGCCGATCAAGGTGGTGCGGGGGCTGGGGCAGTACCTCTACGACGCAGAGGGGCGGGCTTACCTCGACGCTGTCAACAACGTCGCCCATGTCGGGCACTGTCACCCGGCCGTGGTTGCTGCGGGCCAGCGTCAGATGGCGGTGCTCAACACCAACACCCGCTACCTGCACGACGCCATCAACGACTATGCCCGCCGTCTGGCGGCCACGCTGCCCCCCTCGCTCAGCGTCTTCTTTTTCGTCAACTCGGGGAGCGAAGCCAACGACCTGGCGCTGCGCCTGGCGCGCACCGCCACCGGCCGACAGGCCATTTTGGCCGTCGACGTCGCCTACCACGGCCACACCCAGTCGCTGATCGAGGTCAGCCCTTACAAACATGACGGGCCCGGTGGGGTCGGACGCCCTCCGTACGTGCAAAAGGTGATCCTGCCAGACCCCTATCGCGGCCCACACACCGGCTACAGCGCGGACACCGGCACACGCTACGCCGCCTATGTCCAGCAGGCCTTGCAGCAGGGGGACGCCGTGGCGGCGTTCATCTGCGAATCGTTGATGGGGTGCGGCGGCCAGATCGTCTTTCCGGAGAACTACCTGGCTGCGGCCTTCCAACATGTGCGTGCTGCCGGGGGGCTGTGCATCGCCGACGAAGTCCAGACCGGCTTTGGGCGGGTCGGCAGCCATTTTTGGGGCTTTCAAAGTCAGGGGGTGGTGCCTGATATTGTGACCATGGGCAAGCCTGCCGGCAACGGCCACCCGCTGGCGATCGTCGCCACCACCCCCGAGATCGCCGACCGTTTTGCCAACGGCATGGAGTACTTCAACACCTTCGGCGGCAACCCGGTCTCTTGTGCCATCGGGCTGGCTGTATTGGAGGTGATCGAACAAGAGCAGCTGCAACAAAATGCCCGTGTCCTTGGCGATGTTCTGCTGGCTGGCCTGCGCCAGTTCCAGGCGCACTTCCCGCTGATCGGGGATGTGCGTGGGCTGGGCCTTTACATCGGCGTCGAGTTGGTTCTCGACCCAGAAACCCTGGAGCCGGCCAGCGAACAGGCCGCCTACGTGGCCAACCGCCTGCGCGAGGCAGGGATCCTGATCAGCACCGACGGTCCCTGCCACAACGTGCTCAAAATCAAACCGCCGATCGTCTTTAGCCAGTCAGATGCCGACCACCTGTTAAACACGCTGGCCGAGATCCTGTCAGAAAATGCCCTGGCTCTCCGCCCCCCCTGAAGCTGGCGGCAGAACTTCTCGACTGCGCCCAGCAAAATCCTGCGCACAGGGGGGCGGGTGGGGCGCTGGGCCAGGCGCAGCACAAGGAGACCATGAAAAAGCTGTTCCACTCTGGACACACCCCATCAGACACCGACTCTGCTGCTTTCCGCGTGGGCGACTCCGTGCGCGTCAAGGAGGGTGAGTGCTATCCAGATGTGCCCGACATCGACATCAGCGGCTGGCAGGGACGGATCACCGACATCGACCCGATGAACGACGCCCCGCCGGTGGTTGGCCTGGCGTGGGACAGCATTGCCCTGCGCAGCTTGCCGGCGTGGCTGATCGAGGAGTCTGTCGAAAAAGGCCTGGACTGGTCTGAGATTTATCTTGAAACAACAGCACTGGAACATGCGCCGGCGCGCGACTGCGCCGACGACGTCAGGCAAACCCTGGGCAAATTGGAGGCTTTGTATCGGTGGAGTTTTCTCGGCGAACAGGGAAGCCGCATCCACGCACTGCTCGCCAACCTCGCGGCCAACGATACAATGGGGCAACTGCTCACCTGGGAACGGCACCTGGGTGCGACGCTCAAGTTTCCCTTCGAGGCCAAAGTCGTGGAGTTTCAGGAGCGGGACTGGCTGCGCACGGGCGACATTCTCCAGGTGCTGGGCCTCGAAATAGTCGACGATTTCTATGGCATCATCGTTCACTGCCGCCGCCGCGAGACATTGGATGTACCGCTGGCGGATCTGGAATGTACCGATAAGCAGTCGGCCAACTATGACCTGGTGACGGACTACGCCGTCTGGTTTGCCAATCGATGATTGAAGCTCCCGATGACCTGCAAAGCGGGACATTCAAGGCTGCCCCCCTACCTGGAGAGTCTGGCTGGCGAGGTCGAAGCGGTCATCGAGCAGCCCCCGCGGCGTCATGGTGCGATGACAAAGCGCAGGTAGGGAGGCGAGCCATGCGCTGTCTGACTGGCTTTGCCTCTTGGCCACGCGTCTGCAGAGAGCAGACGCGTGGCAGGATCTGGCTGAATGGATCTACGCTCTGGTGCGCCGGGCAGACTGATGATCGACAGCATCGTCCGCTGATTCCTGCCAATCGGGGAAAGCAGCCGGGTAAAATTCACTCAGCGGCCTCTCTTGATAGAGCGCCGAGGCGATGCTGGCGTTCAAGCGCGCGTTAAACGCGTCGGCATGGGCGCGCAGCTTTGGCCGATCCACGCCCAGTACTTCGCCGTGACGCACACGTGTGACGCCGTCGATGATGACGGTGTCCACATCGCTGCCATTGGCGCAATAGACCAGCGCCTTGATCGGGTCATGTGCGGCGACAGGTGCACTGTGCGCCTTGTCCAGGTCGACCAGTACAATGTCAGCCTTGGCACCGGGTGCCAATCGGCCGATGTCGTCGCGCTGCAACGCACTGGCGCCGCCGAGCGTTGCAGCGTCGAAGACCTCGGCTGCTGTACCCGAAGTGGCGTCAGCGTCCACCAGTTTGCTCATCAGCGCAGCGTGGCGCATCTCCATCAGCATGTCATGGGGAGAGGTGTCCGTGCCGATCGAGACTGGAATGCCAGAGCGCACATAGTGCGAGAAGGAGTGCAGAGCAACCCCAGTGCGGTTGAAGACCATCGGGCAGTGCGCCACGGACGCGCCACTCTCCACCAACAGGCGCGTGTCGGAATCGTCATCTGCCGGGTAGGCCAGCCACGGGTGGCGCGGGGTAAAGATGGCGTGGGCAACCGAGACTTCAGGGCCAAGAAAGCCCGATTCGGCCAGGTGTTGGATCGGCGTCAGTGCGTGACGGCGCAAAACCTGGTGGAAATCGAGCAGATATTGCGCAGTATGTATCTTGAGCGTACATCCCAGTTCGTTGGCTGCCCGTTTGGAGGCGCGCAACAGCTCTGGCGAGCAGTTGTCGGCTTGATAGGGAAAAAGAAAGGTGCGGATGCGATCCTGCTCTGCACCGTTGTAGCTACGGGCAAAGTCGATCGCCTGCTCCAGCCCTTCCCAACCCGCCGATTCGCGTACAGCCCACTCGATCGCACCATCTGGCCTGCCAACAACCCCGCCGGACATATAGGGCAAACTGAGGTAGGCGCGCATGCCAAAGCGCGCCACGCAATCGACCAGTTCTTGATCCGTGCCAAGCCGCCCGCGATAGGGGTGGCGTCCATAGTTGGGCACCATGACAAAGGTGGTGGTCCCAGTGCGCAGGGCCGTGGTCATTGCGTACTCAGCGCTGGCGCGCCAATCAGCTGCCTGCGGGCCGCTGACGTTGTAGGCCTTTTCCGGCTGTACGCCCAGCCCCAATCCCGAATTGAAAAAGTTGCGGCGCGTTGCATCCAGACGTGTCAGCTGCATGTGGACACCAAAGGCCATGTGGTGGTTGACAAAGCCAGGGATGACCAATTTTCCGGCAGCGTCGATCCGTTGATCGCACTTCTTTGTGTAGGCACGCCCCACAAACTCAATACGATTGCCGGCGTAGACCACCTGCCCCTGAGGAAGGATCACGTGGCCGTTGTTTTGATAGACAATGACGGTTCCACCGTCGATCAGTGTGGTCACTCTGCTCACTGTGGCACTCGTGGGTAACTGCTTGGAAACAATGTCTGCGTTGACTTTCCACTCGGGTGATGCTTGACGAATTGCTCAGCCTGCCAGAGATGCGCCGCGGCTGCCTCGGCAACCAGCGTCGTTTCGTTTATGCCAGGTGCCCTCCCTTGTTCGATGACGACCCGCCCATCGACGATGACTGTTTCGACGTCTGTGCCATTGGCGACATAGACCAGCGTTTTGATCGGGTCGTCCACCGGGCCGATATGCTGCCTGGTGAAGTCGATGATGACAATATCGGCTTTTGCTCCCGGCGCCAGGCGTCCGATGTCGTCGCGATTGAGCGCCCTGGCGCCATCGAGCGTGGCGGCATTGAAGACCTCGGCCGCAGAGCCGTGGCTGGCATCGCGGTCCTGCCATTTGCAGCCCAGGCTGGCCCAACGCATCTCCTCGATCATATCCTGAGGATAGGTGTCGGTGCCCAGCACAACGTTGACGCCGCGGCTGCGGTAGCGGGCAAATGAGTCCAGGATGCGGTCACGACGGGCGTAGACGACCGGGCAATGTACCACGGTCGTCCCATGGTCGGCGACGATGCGCAGATCGCTGTCGTCCTGTACGGGGAAGCCGGATGCCGGATGCAATGTCGTGTAGAGCAGATGGGTCAAGATCGTCTGCTGGTCGAGAAAGCCAATCTGCTCCAGCAATTGCACTGGCGTCCGGCCCGTACGGTTGAGACATTCATGAAACTCAGCGAGGGTCTGTGACGTGTGCATGTGGATCGCTGTGTTCAACTCACGACCCGCTGCTTTGACCTCAGCCAGCAACTCCGGGGTGCAGGTGTCAAACTGGTAGGGGAAGAGCATGGTGCGGATGCGATCCTGCTGTGCGCCTTCATAACGCCGCACGATCTCCTTGCCATAGGCCAGCCCGGCCCGACCGGCAGCCACATCCCAGTGGATCTTCCAGGCACCGTCTGCGTCCAGATAGCGTTTGCCCGCACGGAACTTGTGCGAAACATAGAGGCGAGCGCCCAATTCCTGCGCTGCCTCGACGAGAGCCGGAACCTCCTGGCGCGAGACCTCAAAGCGCGACGGGGCCATGGTTGTGCTTTCGACGATGGTTGTCGAGCCGGCTTTGAGGGTCTGCAACAATGAGAAGCGGGCGCTGGCGCGCAGCCGTTCACCGCTCAATTCAATTGGGTCACCGCCCTCAACCGCGCTGGCGCGCGACGCCGCAAACCCGATTTCGCTGCAGTCAAGCGTCAGCGTTTGAATATCGATATTGGCAACTGAGTGCAGGTTGACGAAACCCGGCACAACCAACTTCCCCGCCGCATCAACTGTGCGATCCACCTGTCCGGCAAAGGTCGGCCCGACATGTAGAATTCGCCCGCCTTCATAGACCACCACGCCATCACGCAGGAGGGCATGGTGTCCATGTTGATAGCCTACAACCCAGCCACCTTGAATGAGTGTGCGCATGGTCTGGTGTATACAAGCCCCTACGGATTCTCTCGCTCCCAAATCACCGCGTCCGTGTTGGCGATGTGGGCGATATAGCCGCCGGGGTTGATCGGCATGCGGATACGGCGGCTGACCAGGATGCCGTTCACTGGCGCTACGCACTCTTCGCGCACAGCGCTGGTCAAGGGGTCGATCACCCGTCCGATGACCTGGCCCTTGCTGACGTTGCCACCCAGGGAGATGCCCTCTTCTTGCAGATAGAAGCCACCCTCCAGCGAGCGGTAGACCACATAATCGCTCACCATCAGCTGGCGCTTGGGCAAGACCGGTTCGCCGTCGATCATGTTGAGATATTTCAGGATGTTGAGCAGACATTCGACGCCCTGGTCAATCGTGTAGTCGATCATGCCACCGCCGCCGCACTCGGCCACCAGCGCGACAATGCCGTTCAAGGTGCACTGGCCAGAGAGCATCGCCGGGTTGATCGGGTTTTCGCGCCACCAGATCACGGGCGAACCAAAGGCCATGGCCATGCCCCGAATTTTTTCCTTCATGTCGCCCAGAAACTGGGAGGTGAGTTGCTTGCCCTCAAAAAAGGTGCCTGTGCCATCGGCGACCCCGCCAGAAACAGCGCGCCCTGGATCCGTCGGAAAGCCCTGCGGGAAGGCCACAGGCATTTCGTCACACGAGCCCGTGCCGTCGTGCAGGTCGACGATCGTGTCGCATTGGGTGACAATTTCCGTCCACAACGCATGCGCCATCTGTTCTGTCAGCCAGCCGTTGACTTTTTTGCCAGGCCAGACCCGATTCATATCCAGCACATCGACCGGATTGACGCGCAGCCCGGCGCTCTCGATTGTGCCGCCAAACTCAACAGTCATGGGGCTGGCCAGCGGTATGCAGTAGATCGAGCCGCGCAGCTTCTTGGCATCGATGCGCAGCATGGCGCGACGGATGATCTCGGCGCCCATGGGTTCCCAACCGTGCATGGTCGATTCAAGGCAGAGCTTGGGACCCGCCTCCGCACCGTTGACAAGCTGAAAGGGGATGCGCACCTCGGTGCCGGCGGCCAGGTGGCCAACATGCAGGTAGCCAAAGGCTTTTTCGCCAGGTTTTGCCTCGGTCGAGGCAACTTTGATTGTTTTCGCCATTGCAGGATGCTCCTTTGTATGTGGTTCCGGATGTCAGGCTGACAAGTTGTGAGCAACGTGTTGCGTGTCAGCTCGCAACACGAGCGATATGAACTCCTCCCCCAGCGATCCGTAAGCGATCACACCCATCGTGAAAACCACTCCAGATAGCGATCCAGGCGAAACACGCGGTGCCAGGGACGGCCGCTGCGTGAGAGTTCGTGACTCTCGTTGGGAAAACGCACAAACTCGGTGGGGGTGCCTAATCGTTTGAGCGACAGATAGAGCTGCTCCCCTTGATCAATCGGACAGCGATGATCCTGCGCCGAGTGCACCACCAATGTCGGTGTGCGGCACTGCGCCACATAGGTAATCGGTGACCGTTCGATGTAGGTCTCGCGCGCTTCCCACAACGGGCGCCAATCAAACTCCACGCGGTCGAGCAAAAAGCCGATGTCGCCAGCAAAGGATGTGCGGTTGATCAGCGAGCGATCGACGACTGCGGCCTTGAATTCTGGATGGCGACAGGCGATCCAGAAGGCCATATAGCCGCCGTAACTGCCGCCGGCCACCGCCAGCCGTGTTGGGTCTACAAAATCGAAGCGTTCACACGCTGCGCCCAGACAGGCCATGTTGTCTTGGTAGTCGAGATCACCCCAACGGCCGCGCGTTGCCAGCGAAAACTCCTGCCCATAGCCATGATTGCCGCGCGTGTTGCAGTGCACCACCGCATAGCCATGCGCCGCGTAAAGGTGAAACTCGTGGCAAAAGACGCTGGCGCGCATGCCGCCAGGGCCGCCGCCGGTGTACAGGATCAGCGGATATCGTTCGCCCGGTTTGTGCCCGACCGGCGGCACCATCCAACAATCGAGGGGGACAGTGCCCGAGGTCACAGAGAAGCGGATGGGCTCAGTCATCTCCAGCGTATCAAGCAGCTCCTGGTTGAGGTAGGTCAGACGACGCAGGCTCTGGTCAGCTCGCTCAAAGAGATAGAGATCCCCAGGATTCATGTCGTCACCGATGAGAAGCACAAGCCGCATGCCTGTCCGATCCATGCTAAAGGCGACCACCGAATGCCTGCCTGAAGTCAGTTTGGTTACGGCGCCATCTTTGACCGCAATCTGCACAAGGTCCACCGCACCTGCCTCGTTGGTCAGCGCGTAGAGCGTGCAGCCATCGGGCAGCCAGGCTGGGCCATCATCGCCACCATAGCGGCGCATGTCGGAATTGCGCGAATAGTCGCCCAGCGCCCGATCGTAATCAGCCGTGACGCACCTGGCTGCACCCTCTTCCACTGTGACCAACCAGAGCATCTGATTGCCATAGTGGCCGATTACCGGGTCATTGTGGCCGCAGACCGCAATCGTCTTGCCATCGGGCGACCAGGTGAGATCGTTGCTGCGCATCTCTTCTAACCCGAAGAGCTCGCGCAGCTGCGCAGGCGCGCCGGCTGTCGCATCAACCAGGTAGATAAAACTCTTGCGCTGCAGCTCGCCCTGCGCCTGCAGATTGCCTGTCGTCGCCAACCAGCGCCCATCGGGCGACCAGCCTGGCGCGCCCAGGTCAAATTCACCATTGGTCAACAACCTGACCCCTGAGCCGTTCAGCTCCGCCACTGCAATGTGCGAGCGATAGTCGGCAAGATGGCCGATGCTGTCCATCTGCCAGCGCAGGCGGCGGATCACAAGCACATCGCGATTGAAACGTTGGTAAGGGTCTTCCGGGATTGGCTGACCAAGTGATTCCAGCCCATGAAGTGGATCGACAAAGGTGTTAAAGGCGATCCGTTGGCCATCCGGCGACCATTCTGGGTTGCGCACACCGCCTGCCAGTCGGGTCAGCTGGCGCGGGCTGCCGCCGTCTGCTGGCATGACCAGCAGCTGTGCGCCGCCGTTGGCAACATCCGCAGCAAGCGGCGGGGTGATCCCTGGCAGGGTGGCGGCGTCGCTGCTGATTTGGGGGGCAGGGCTGGCCAAATAGGCAATCCAGCATCCGTCTGGCGACCAGCGCGGAAAGGTATCCATGCCGTTGCCACTGCTGAAAGGGTGCGTTTCACCTGTGGCAACATGGGTGATTTGAATCTGCGACCGATACCGGTTTTCTTCGCCATCCATCCACGTGCGCACCCAGAGCACCCGGCTGCCATCCGGTGACAGCTGCGGGTCATCCGCCATCTGAAAACGAAGCAGGTCGCGTGAGGTAAGCCGGTGTTTGCGGTTCATAGCTTCATCCTTGGGTCCAAAACATCGCGCAGCCAATCGCCGAACAAAATGGCTCCCAACACGGTCAGGCTGATGGCCAGCCCCGGAAACGTTGCAAGCCACCACGACGTTGCCAGGTGGTCACGGCCTTCAGCCAACATCACACCCCAGGTAATCGTCGGCGGCTGCACGCCCAACCCCAGGAAACTCAGCGACGATTCGGCAATGATCACCGTTGCGATCTGCAGCGTGCTGAGAACAATGATCGACGCCATGACATTGGGCAAAATGTGGCGCAGCAGAATCCAGAGATCGGTCTGTCCAATGCTGCGCGCGGACTGGACAAAATCACGCTCTTTGACTGAGAGCACCTCCCCGCGGACGACACGGGCAAAAGTGACCCAGCCAGTGAGCCCCAGCACAATGACCAAGGTCAACAGCCCCGATCCTTTGCCCAGACCCAGGGCGCCCACCACCGCCATCGCCAGCAAAATAAAAGGGATAGACATAAATGTGTCGACGATGCGCGAGACAATGGTGTCGACCCACCCTCCAGCGTAACCGCTGATCAAGCCGAGCGCGACGCCGACCACCATGGCGACAAGCACACCAAGCACACCGACGACCACAGAGATGCGCGCCCCATAGATCAGGCGGCTGAGCAGATCGCGGCCAAGCTGGTCTGTGCCCAGGAAAAAAGTCACATCGCCCTCGGCGTACCATGCAGGCGGCATCATGCGCGAGCGCAAATTCTGCTTGGTCGGCTCGCGCGGGGCCAGGACGGGTGCTCCCACCGCCACCAGGAGCGCCAGCGCCACCAGGATGGCGCCCAGCATGCCGACTGGGTTGCGCCGCAGTTTGATCCACCAGCGCCAGCGTGGCCGGGCAGTGGGACGGGTAAGTTGCGCTGTTGGCGGTTGTGTTGGCGGTTGTGTTGGCATTGCCGTCACCGGAATCTGATTCTTGGATCGATCACAGCATACGATAGATCGACCAGTAGGTTGGTCACCATGACGACCAAAGCAAAGACGAAAACCCCTGCCTGGACAACCGCAAGATCGCGCACCTGCACCGATGCCAGGATCAGACGCCCCATTCCCGGCCAGGCAAAGACATTCTCGACAATCACAGCGCCCCCCAACAACCACGCCATCTGCAGCCCAAACACCGTGACGAAGGGGATCAGCGCGTTGCGCAGGGCATGGTGCATGATCACCATGACCTGTGAGACTCCCTTGGCGCGGGCCGTCACAATGTACTCCTGTCGCAGGACTTCCAACATGCTGGAGCGCAAGACGCGCGCCAGGGTGGTGGCGATGCTGCTGCCCAGGGTGATGGCTGGCAAGACAATCGATGCGGCTTCATCGCGGCCCGACACGGGCAACCAACGCAGTTGAACCGAGAAGAAGAGGATCAACATGATGCCAATCCAGAAATTGGGCATGGCGCGGCCAAGCGTCGAACCGACGGTGACAAAGAGGTCGAGCAACGAGTTCTGATAGATGGCCGAGAGCAGGCCCGCCGGAATCGCGATGATGAGCGCCACCAGCATCGACGCCAGCGCAAGTTCCAGGGTGGCTGGCAGGCGTTCGAGCACCAGTGGCATCGCAGGGGAGCGGAAGCGGAATGAGTCGCCAAAATCGCCGGCAAGTATCCTGCCGAGCTGGCGCAGATATTGTTCGTGATAGGGACGGTCGAAGCCATAGGCGGCCCGCACCTTGGCAACCTCCTCCACCGATGCCTCTGGATCGACCAGATGCGCCACCGGATCGCCGCCGATGCGCAAGAGCACAAAGAGGATGATGGTCAGCCCGAAGAGGGGCGGAATCATTTGGAGAATGCGAGAAAACAGGAATTTGATCATAGATTGACCGCGGCACATGAGGGGAGGGTGAAATCCGCCATCTGATTTCACCCTCCTGCTCTCTCACGCCATGATTGTTATTTCAACTTGGCGTTGCCCATCCACAAAAACCCATCCAACGGCGGGTTCCAGTCCAGACTCTTGCTGATGCCGACCGTGTCGTACATCTGATAGAGATAGACGTTGACAAAGTCCTGGTTAATTAACTCTTGAATCTTGATGTACTGCTCCGCACGTGCAGCTGGGTCCATGTTCACCGCAGCTTCCCGGATCAGCTGGTCTGCTTCGTCAGCCAGTGGGCCACTCCAACCACTCCGCTCACGTCGATCGGCGCGCTCGGAGAGCACTGCGATCCACGGGTCAAAGAAGCTGTTGCCCAACGCATCCATGTAGATCTCATCGTTGCGATACGGGAAATAGATCTGTTCGCGGAAGGTGGTGACATCGAGCACCTGCAGATCGATGTTCAGCCCGACATCCTGCAACATGGCGGTAACCGCCTCAGCCACTTCCTTCTGTTTGAGCCATGATGTGCTGGCATGGAAGGTGAGCGGGGAGCCATCGTAGCCGGCTTCCTGGATCAGTTCACGCGCCCTGTCGGGGTTGTATTCGCCTACCTGGTCGTAGAGCTCTTCGCTCCAACCCAGGGTCGGAGGGGTGACGCGGGAAAGAACTGGAATCCCCATCCCATCGATCAGGTCAACCAGCGCCGCACGGTCGATGGCAAGGCCGATGGCCTCGCGGATTTTGGCGTTGGAGGTGATGCCCGTCCAATCCTCGTACTTGGCCGAGGGGCCAATCCGCATCGCCAGCAACATGACCTGGGTCGTCAGGAACTGCTTGATTTCCGTTCCTTCGTTGCCGTTGACGCGTTCCCAATCTTGCGCCGGCACGCTGAGCACCAGATCAACATCGCTGGTCAGCAGATTGGCGACACGGGTTGAAACTTCGGGGATCGCCTTCCAGATCAAGGTCTTGATCGCCGGCGCACCCTGCCAGTACTCTTCGTTGGCGGCGAGTGTGATGTGGTCGTCCTTCACCCATTCCACGAATTGGAAAGGGCCGGTTCCAATCGGCGTGTATTCGCTGCCCTCTTCCTTCTGTTTCATTCCGGCGATGGGCGCCTGAACGCCGCACCCGGTGCCGGAGATCTTGCTCAGGAACGCAGGCTCTGGATCGACCGTCTCTATTTCGATCTCCATCGGGCTCAAGGCGCGGATCTCTTTGATAAAGAGCCACTGTTTGTGCGTGATCAGGGTCTCGTCGCCCAGAATACGCTCGTAGGTCCACTTGACCGCATCGGCGTTGAACGCTTCACCGTTGTGGAACTTGACTCCCTCGCGCAGCTTGAGCTTCCACACCTTGTCACTCACCTGCTCGTAGGACTCGGCCAGCCACGGCTCAAAAACAGCGGTGTCGCGGTTGCGCCAGACCAGACAATCGAACAGATTCATGTGAATCCAGGTGGCTGCAATTGCCCAGTCCGCTGGCGGATCGAGCGAGGTGACAAGCTCGTTCATGCCAATGGAGACGCTGTCGTCGACAGCAGCTGTCTCGGCAGGCGCTTCCACAGCCTCGGCGCTGTCGGCTGCTGGTTGTGCGCCTGGCGCCGGAGCGACACAAGCGGTGAGCATGAGCGCAACCAGCGCAAACAGGCTGGCGACGCCAATGACTCGTTTGTACAGACGGTCAGACATGTTTGGTTCCTCCTGTTAGAACAACGATGATGTTACAAGCGACGATACAAGTGTGACTGTTGCAACGCATATTTCTGCACCTTTTCGGGGTCAAGATCGATGCCAAATCCAGGGCGATTGGGCGGACGGAGAAACAGGCCATCGGGGACAAAGGGCTCCGCAAGGATCGTGTCGTGAAGGTAGGTGTACGGTGATGGCCAGCGCACACAAGGCAGCGCTGCAGCCAGGTGCGCCGCAGCCAGCGCAATCAGATCGTAATAGATGGCCATTGACAACCCCAATCCAGCGCCATCAAAAACCGCTGCGATCTTCTGTACATTGAGAATGCCGCCATGTTTGGTAATCTTCATCAACGCCAGCGAGGCAGCCTTGCGCTGCACGACCTCAACTGCATCCTGGGGCGGGTAGATTGCTTCATCGGCCATCACCGGTGTGGTCAGACGTCGCGCAATCTCTGCCAGGTCGGTCAGCCGCGCCACTGGCTGTTCGATTGCGCCCAGACGGCCAATCGCCTCCATTGCGCTCAAGGCGGGAATGGCCTGGGCAATTGTGTAGCCCGTGTTGCCGTCCACCTGGATCAGAGCCCGATCCCCCACTGCCTCCGCCACCGCGCGATAGCGGGCAACATCCTGCTTCGGGTCCAGCCCAATCTTCATTTTCAGGACAGAGAACTTATCCCGCTGCAATGTCTCCTGCGCCTCCTCAGCCATCCTTTCTGGCTTGTCATGGTGGACAAACCCCATAAGATCGAGCCCCTCGCGTACGCGGCCCCCGAGCAGTTGATAGATCGGTGTTCCCAACACTTTGCCCTTGAGATCCCACAGCGCAAACTCCACACCGGCATGGGACGACCAGTGATGAGGAAGCGCGGCCTGCAGCTTGCGATTGAGCCGCTCGATGTCCAGCGGGCTTTCGCCGATGACGGCTGGAGCAAGATGTTTTTGGATGTTGACCGCAATTCCCTCTGCGGTTTCACCGTAGGAGCGCGGGGCCACTGCGGTCTGGCCAATACCGGTGACCCCAGCGTCGGTCATCACTTCGACCACGACGGTGATCGCCAGGTCGGTGCTGCCGTAGGAAGTTGTCAGCCGCTCGATGCGTGGGATGCCAACAACGGTGGTGCGCACATTGGTGATCTTGATCATGTGTGTTTGCGCCCTTCCAGATGGTCCAACAAGCGCAGATCCAGCCAGGGCAGCTCTGCAGGCAGACGCTTGCGGAAATTTTCTGTGCGTGCCAGTTGGCCAAGGCTGCGCCGGGTTGCTTCGTCCAGCTGGCCATGCGCGCTGCCGGCGTAATAGCCGCGCTGCTGGAGCACAACTTGATAGCGTTTGATGATCTCGGGCGTCAGCGCGGTTCGTTCATGCTCGGGGGTGGCAAAGTAGACCAGTTCGTAGAGATCGACGAGGCGCGATAATTCGCCGCATGGGGTGGGATGGTCATCCACGCGCAGGCTCAGCACTGGCTCGGTGAAAACATCATACGCTTCGGCAAAGGGCTGGCGCACCGTGTACAGGGCAGCAGCCTGGCGGCCACGTACATCACCGCCAACGCGTTCGCCCAGCGTCAACGCGTCCACCAGCCGCCGTTCCAATGGCCCGCTTGACCCCTCAAAGCGTTCCACCATCGCAGCGCAGCCGTCACCGTTGACCAGCATATTGCCCTGCGCCGCACAATGCGCCCCAACGACGCCACCTGCCCAATCCGTGCAGCCTTCACCGGTGTAGGTTGCCACGTTGCCTGCCCAGTCGATGGCCGCCATCTGGCGCAGGTGGCGATACCTGTCCTCTGCCATGAGCTGTTCGATGGTTGCTTCGGCCGACAGACCTTGCTGCAACAGGCGGACGCCCTCTTTGCCGTTGCCGGTATTGGCGTAGGCCTGGATGACGACGACACCGGCCGTCGGCTCACCCCAACAGGTGCGTGCGCCCACGGCCAGAAAGCGCGAGGCAATTGCAATGCCCCATGCAGGTTCATGCGGGTCGTAGCCGATGATCGAAAAGGTCGTGATCAGGTCCCCCCTCCTCATGGTGTGTAGCCGTAATCGGCCGCGGCCCCCTCTGCGCTAATATACCCCAATGCCAGATCGCGTTCGATCAGGGCGTGCGGCCGTTCGGAGACAGCGCCAAAGCCCGCGCCACCTGGCATCCGCATCTCGATCTCGTCGCCTGGTTTGAACTCCAGCGGCGGGAAGCGGGTGATCACGCTGCCGTTCCAGCGCACCTCGCCGACCTTGCCCGGTTTGCCACCATTCAGCCCTGGCGGCTCGCAGAACATCTTGTCGGGCCGCAGACGGGCATTCATCGACTCCTGCCCAATGTTGCGAACGCGAATCGTCTGGCTCACGCCGCCGCGGCGACGCCCGGCACCCGCCGAATCAGGCAGAAACGCTTTACACAAAAAGAGCAGCGGCGCACGCGTCTCCATCACCTCGATGGCGGTGACTGCACTGTTGTGCGGGAAGGCAATCGGCGGCAGCCCATCCAACTCGGCCACGGCGCCGCGGCCGCCGTGGGGCAGCATATGCGCCGAAAAGACGCCGTAGCCGTCGGCCCGCCCGCTAAAGCTGAAAGGCCAGATCGACCCGCTGCCAGCCTGGGCGTGTTCACCCAGAATCGGCCAGACTGCGCCAAAGAGCACCTGGTTGATGTTGTTGGTCACCTTGGCGCGGGCCTGCACTGGATGTGTGCCGTCGCAGTTGAGGATGCAGCCTTTGGGTGCAGTGACATGCACCGGGCGAAACAATCCCTCGTTGTTGGGGATGCGCGGGACCAATGCACATTTGAATGGATAGAGCGTCGACGCATAGGTGGTGTTGTAGACGCAGTTGATTGCACCCAGGCGGGTCTGAGGCGACGTGCCGGTGTAATCCACATAGATGTCCGAGCCGCGAATCTCAACCCTGGCCTGAAGATGGACAGTCTCGATGTACCCGTCGATGTCCAGTCCAAAATCAAAGACACCATCAGGCAGGGCCGCGATTCGCTCGCGCATCAGCCGCTCCGAGCGTGTGTGAATCTCGTCAGAGAGGGCGACAATGTCGTCCAGCCCATAGTCATTCAGAAATTCGATCAACCGTCGGGCGCCCAGGGAATGGGTGCCCACGATCGCGCGCAGATCGCCCAGCACCATGTCAGGCACACGGCAGTTGCTGCCGATGACATCGAAGAGCAGTTGGTTTTCCTGGCCCGCGAGATAGAGTTTGGAGGGCGGGATGCGAATTCCTTCGGTGAAGACATCGTAGGCCTCGATGTCGCCGCGGTGGCCGCCGACATCCGTCAAGTGCGCTACCGTACCCATAAAAGCCACTGGCTTGCCTTGCCAAAAGACCGGCGTCAACACCACATAATCGGGCAGATGTCCTGTACCGATCCAGGGGTCGTTGGTGCAGAGAACATCGCCTTCAACCAGGGTATGCAGCGGGAATTTTTCGAGCAGCACCTTGGAGGTGCGCGGCAGCACCACACAGAAGTTTGGCGGGCTGAAGTTGGACTGACAAAGCGACGACCCCGCCTCGTCCACCAAAATGCAGGCAAAGTCGCGGCTTTCACCCACGATGGTGGAGAAGGAGGTGCGCACCGTGGCATTGTCCACCTCATCCATGATCGAGATCAGGCGCTGCCACTGAATTTCCAGGGTGATCAGATCCATGGGTATCTTTCTGCTACTCTTGCAAGGTGACAATCAGATTGGCAAATGCATCCACGCGCACGCTGCTGTGTGGGCCAACCACGGCGGTCGAATCGCGCTCTTCGACAATCGCCGGCCCGGCAAAGGTGGCGCCGGGCGGCAGGCGATAGCGGTCATAGACCGGTGTTGAAACAAAGCCACCCAGTTCAGCAAAGTAGACCCGACGCTGACCCTTGACCGCAGTCTCGGCAGCCGCAGTCTCGGCAGCCGCAGTCTGCCGCTCACTCTGCTGAACCGTCACCTTGGGGCGAGGCCCGCTGGCGGTCAAGCGGCAGGTGGCGACCTCCAAGCCCAGGTGTTGATGGGCATACCCGTATATTTCCGCATAGTGTTGATAAAAGAGCGGGCGCAGCTCCTGGTCGACATCGACGCCCGCCAATGTCGCATAGGGCAAGTCGATCACGATTTCATGGCCTTGGCCCACGTGGCGCAAATCTGCCCGGCGCGCAAAGGTGATGTCAGCTGCGGGAACCCCGGCCTCCAGCAGCGTTTGTCGCCCCTCTGCTTCCAGCTCGGCAAAGATTGCATCCATCTGGAGCAGCGCGTTCGGGGTGACCTTGGCCATCAAGGTGCGGGCAAACTCGAATGCGGTGGGCGCTGTGAGGAAACCGAGAGCCGATGTGACACCGGCGCCGGCTGGGCAGATATAGCCGGCCATCTTGAGTGCACGTGCAATTGCATGGGCGTGAACCGGTCCGGCCCCGCCAAATGCCATCAGATGCAAGCTGCGCGGATCGACGCCCCGTTCGGCAACATGCACCCGCGTCGCTGAGATCATATTCTCATTGACCACTTGGAAGATGCCATGCGCGGTTGCGGTTGTGTCGATTCCCAAACGCTGGGCAAGCGGCGCCATCGACGCTTCCGCGGCAGCACGGTCGAGCTGCATGCGCCCACCGAGGAAATAGTCAGGGTTGAGATAGCCGAGCAACAAGTCGGCATCGGTGACAGTCGGCTCTGTGCCGCCCAGCCCGTAACAAGCCGGCCCAGGGTCTGCCCCGGACGATTCTGGACCGACCTTGAGCAGGCCCAGATCGCCCAAATGGGCAATACTGCCACCGCCCGCGCCGATTTCGATCAGCTCGATGGTGGGCACGCGCACGGGCAGGCCGCTGCCTCGTTTGAAGCGGTGGACACGCGCAACCTCAAAGTTGTCGCTCATCGCGGGTTGACCGTTGCGGATCACACACATCTTTGCTGTGGTGCCGCCCATGTCAAAGGAGACGAGATTCGCCTGGCCGGTCATCTCGCCATAAAAGATCGCCGCCAGCACTCCTGCTGCCGGCCCCGATTCGATCAAACGTACAGGGAATGAACTGGCTCGTTCCAGTGTCGTAATGCCCCCGCTGGAGAGCATCAGATAGAGCTTCTTCTGGAAGCCACCATCGCTCAACTCCCCCTGCAGCTGGCGCAAATAGCGTTCGGTCAGCGGCTGAACATAGGCGTTGCAGACCGTAGTGGACATGCGCTCGTACTCACGAATCTGCGGAGCGACCTCGGAGGAGAGCGAAAGGGCAACATGGGGCATCCGCTCGGTCAGCCAGGCTTTTGCTTGCTCTTCGTGGCTTGGATTGGCGTAGGAATGGAGAAAAGAAACCGCTACAGCCTCGATCTCAGCCAAGACGCCGGCTGCGGTCAACATGTCGCTCATCCGCTGCAGGCCGCTGGAGTCAAAGGGCTGCACAACAGCGCCAAACCCATCCAGACGCTCCGTCACCTCGAAGCGCAAGGGGCGGGGCACGAGATGGTGGACCTGCGGCGCATGCAGATCATAGATGTCATAGCGCATTTCGCGCTGCGTATCGAGCACATCGCTGAAACCGCTCGTTGTGACCAGGATCGTCGCTGCACCTTTGCGTTCGATTAACGCGTTGGTGATGAGCGTTGTGCCATGAATGGCAATTTCGACATCAGACCCGGCGCCTGCCACATCCGCCAGCAGCTTGCGCCAGCCCTCCATGACCGCCTTTGCCGGTTCGTGCGGTGTGGTCAGCGTCTTGTAGCTATAAATTTTACCCGACTCGCCGTCAATCAGCACAAAGTCGGTGAATGTTCCTCCGATATCAAATCCGAAGCGATAACGAGCGGTCGACTTCTGCTTCATGGGTACTCCAAAATTCTTCATTGGCCAGCAATGGCTGGGTCCATTTGGAACATTCGCTGTTGTTGCCCTGTCAGAGGCAGCCACTGAGATACGTTGACAGCCTATGAGCGTCAGGACAGCTGATCGTGCCGCCGATGTTCCGTGTTGACACGCAACACGTTGCCCAGCGCTGCACCCCAGGAAATCACGAATGGTGCAGCGTTACAATCAAATTCGTGTACGCGTCGACTTTGACGGTGGCATTGGGGCCGATCACTGCGGTGGAATCGACTTCTTCCACAATCGCGGGGCCGGGAAAACTCATCTCTGCTTCCAGCAGCGAGCGGTCATAGACTGGTGTGTCGACAAAACCGCCGGCCTCGGCGAAATAGACCGGCCGCTCACCCTTGATGGCTGTGCTGACTGCCGCGCCACTGGCTTTGGCGTTTTGCAGCGAAATGTGTGGGCGTGGACCGCTGGCCGTCAGGCGACAGGTGGTGATCTCCAGCCCAAGGTGTTTGTGGGCATAGCCGTAGATGTCTGCGTAGTGCCGATAAAAAAGCGGGCGGATATCCTGGTCGAGATCGGTGTTTGCCAGCGAAGCAAAGGGCATGGGGACGACGATCGTGTGCCCCTGGCCAACATGCCGAACATCTGCTTTGCGCGTAAAGCTCATCTCGTCGCTGGGCACACCCGCCTCTGTCAGGCGCATGCGTCCTTCCGCTTCCAAGTCGGCATAGATTGCATCGAGGTCAGCCAGGTTGTCCTGGGTGATGGGGGCGATGAAGGTCCGTGCAATCTCAAATGCGGCGGGAGCGGTCAGGAAGCCCAGCGCCGAAGTGACGCCGGCACTGGTGGGGCAGATGTAGCCAGGCATCTTCAGCGCCCGTGCAATCTGATGCGCGTGGACAGGCCCAGCTCCACCAAACGCAATCAGCTTGAGCTGCCGTGGGTCGCCCCCGCGCTCGGCTACATGGACGCGCGTGGCCGAGATCATATTTTCGTTGACGACTTTGTAGATACCGTGGGCAGCCTCGGTGACGCTCATCTGGAGCGGTTCGGCCAGCACCGTGCGCACCGCCTGCTCGGCAGCCGCCCGGTCGAGCCGCATACGCCCGCCGAGAAAATAGTCGGGGTTGAGGTAGCCAAGCAGCAGGTCGGCGTCGGTGACCGTGGGCAGGAGGCCGCCTTGCCCGTAGCAGGCTGGGCCAGGGTCGGCGCCGGAGGAGTCAGGGCCCACTTTGAGCAGTCCCAGTTCATCGACGCGGGCAATGCTGCCGCCGCCTGCGCCGATTTCGATCAGTTCGATGGTTGGCACGCGCACCGGCAAGCCGCTGCCCCGTTTGAAGCGATGGACGCGCGCCACCTCGAAGTCGTCGCTCATCGCCGGCTCGCCATGCTTGATCACACACATCTTGGCCGTGGTGCCGCCCATGTCAAAAGAGACCAGGTTCTCTTCGCCCAGCTTTTCGCCGTAGAAGACCGAAGCCAGCACGCCAGCTGCCGGACCCGATTCGATCAACCGCACAGGGAAACGAGCCGCAGTGTCCAACGTCGTGATGCCGCCGCTGGAGAGCATCAGATAGAGGTGATGGCGAAAGCCAAGCTCGCTCAAGTCGGCTTGCAGGCGGTGCAGGTAGCGCTCGGTCAACGGCTGGACATAGGCGTTGCAGACCGTGGTGGACATACGCTCGTATTCACGGATTTCGGGCGCGACCTCGGAGGAGATCGACACAGTAAGCTGTGGGAGATGTTCGTGCAGCCAGGCTGCTGCCGCCTGTTCGTGTTGCGGGTTGGTGAAGGAGTGCAAGAAGCAGACCGCCACCGCCTCAACGTTTTCGTCCAGCAGCTTGCTCTGCAGCGCCTCCAAATTCTCCAGTTGGATGGGAGTGACCACCTCACCTTTGCCGTTGAGCCGCTCGGTGATTTCCAGGCGCAATGGGCGTGCCACCAAAGGCTCGGGCAGCACCATCAAGAGATCATAGATGTCGTACCGCATCTCCTTTGCCATTTCCAGCACATCGCGAAAGCCCCGCGTGGTCATCAAGGCAGTTTTTGCGCCTTTGCGTTCGATCAGGGCATTGGTGATGAGGGTTGTGCCGTGAATGGCTGTCTCAACTGCGTCTCCCTGGGCGCCGGCATTGGCCAGCAATTGTTTCCAACCTTCAACCACTGCCTGTGACGGGTTGTGGGGCGTAGTGAGCGTTTTGTAGCTGGTGATCGCGCCGGTTGTGCGGTCAATGAGAACGAAATCCGTGAAGGTGCCGCCAATGTCAAAGCCAAAACGATAGGCAGACTGCGCCCCTGGATCGACTCTGGGCTCCTCTGATGCTTTTGCAGCCGGCGTAAGGTTTCCCTGCGTCATGCAACAACCCTCCCTGAAAAAGTGCGATCAGCGGCGCGCAGATCGTCGGTCGTAAGAAAAAGAGATGGTGTACTCCACTTTGACCTGTACACAAAAATGCAGTTTGTACAAAAGAACAGAGGTCGAAGCTATTTCAGGATTGGTGCTTTCGACGATTCAGTTGTCAAGGCATGCAATTTATGTCAACTCTAAAGTTGCGGTTGTACTGCACAATTTCTGGTTGACAGTTTATTGGAGAGTAGATTATACTCGTCTTGTTAAATTGTCAATTGTTGACAGTTAACTTTACTCCATCTGAACAGCACCATTGTAGCAGGAGGGTTTGGGCGCATGCAAATCACAAAAATTTCAGCACGTGCAATCAATATCCCACGCCAAAGCCGTTTGACCACGTCCTATGGCTCGATTGACAGCGCCATCACCATCCTGGTTGAGATCAACACCGATGACGGCGTGACTGGCTACGGCCAGGCGTCGGTCGATGCCCCGTTTTATGGCGAGAGTGGCGAGGGCATGCTGGTCAACATTCGCAAACACCTCGCCCCGGCCTTGATCGGCCAAAACCCGTTCGATATCAAGCATCTCAACCATTTGATGCACAGGGCGTTGCCTCATCACTGGTTTTCCTTTTCTGGCGTCGATATGGCGCTGTGGGATCTCAAGGGCAAGGCGCTGGGGACGCCGATCTACCAATTGATGGGGGGCAAGGTGCGCGATGGGCTGACCCTGATGGGCTTTGTCCACCATGGCGAGCCTGCGGAGATGGCGGCTTCGGCCACCGAACAATTGGACAGGTTTGGCTATTCGGTGCTGAAGATGAAGATCGGGCTGGATCCCAAAGAAGATGTTGCACGCTATCGCGCGGTTGCCACTGCTGTCGGCGATCGAGCGGTGATCCAGGTGGATGGCAACACTGGCTACACCCTTCATCAGGCGGTTCCGGCGTTGACGACCATGGAGCAGATCGGTGCGTTGGGGGCGATCGAGCAACCAGTGGCGCGGTTGGAAGACCTGGCCGAGCTTGCGCGTCGGCTTGCGACGCCGATCATGGCCGATGAAGCGATCTATGGGCCGGAGGACGCGATCGATGTGGTGCGGCGCAAGGCCGCCAGCATTGCGCTGATGAAGATGAACAAGCATGGCGGGCTCACCAATGTTCATCAGATTGGGCAGATCTTTGAGGCGGCGGGTCTTTCGCTTTCCGTGGCGATCTACTATGACCTGATCGGCGTGGCCGCAGCGCATCTGGCGGCGGCGTTGCCCTGCGTCACCTGGCCCTCGCCGGCCACCGCCATGCCCGACACGATTGTCGCCACCCGTTTCCAGCCAGACGGCCTGCACTTGCGCGCTCCCGATGGCCCAGGGTTGGGGGTTGAACTGGATTGGGACAAAGTGGAGAAGTATACAGTCGAGTTGTAACAGGTTACACTCAGATTTTGCTGAGAACGGTGATTTGTCGGAAAAGCACTGTTTTCGCCATGGTTCCAGTTTAGCAAAAGAGGCCAAAGGACACGATGATTGATTCAGTGACACTTGAGATCCAGTGGCAGCGGCTGATCAGCGTGATGGATGAGATCGACAACGCCACGGTGCGCACCTCGTTTTCGACCATTGTGGGTGAAAGCCGTGACTTTGCCTGTGTGCTGCTCAACCATGAGGGAAATTCGATCTGCCAGTCGAGCTTCAGCCCGCCCGACTTCTGCGTGATTCTTCCGCGCACCACCCGCTCCATGCTGCAGAAATTTCCACTTGCGTCGCTGGTGGAGGGCGATGTGCTCTTTACCAATGACCCCTGGTTGGGCGCGGGTCACCTGCCCGACTGCGTCGTCGTGACGCCGGTGTTCTGGCAGGGCAAGGTCATCGCGTTCATGGGCACGATTGCCCATGTCTCAGATGTCGGCGGCCATCGCGGCGACATTGACGCCTACGATGTCTTCACGGAGGGATTGCGCATGCCTCCTTGCAAGCTGTACCAGGCGGGTGAGGAAAACGAGTTGGCCTTCTCGCTGATTGCCGCCAACAACCGGGTGCCGGAGATGGTGCTCGGCGATCTGCGCGCGATTGTCGGCACCCACCAGATCGGTGTTCGGCGCATGCGTGAATTCCTCACCGACTATCACGAAGCGGATATCGAGGCCCTTTCCAGCGAGATTCACACCCGCTCGGAGCGACTGATGCGCGAGCGCATTGCGGCTCTGCCCGATGGCAAATACGAATTCGGTCTGGATATCGACGGCTATATCGATATCGTTCATCTGCACGCCACGGTCGAGGTCCGAGGCTCGGACATCTACGTCGATTACACAGGCACCTCTCCCCAGACACGCAAAGGTGCCATCAACTGCGTCTACAACGTCACCTATTCCGGGACCATGTATCCTTTCAAATGTGCGTTGACCCCGCGCATTCCCAACAATGAAGGGCTCTTCCGCCCCATCCATGTCTCTGCGCCGGAAGGCTGCATTCTCAACACCACCTTCCCGCACCCGGTGAAAGCGCGCGCCAAGGTGACCAACAACATCAACCAGGTGATCTTTGGCGCAGTCTGGCCTATTCTGGGCGAGCATGCGCAGGCGGGCAGCGGCTCGATCTGGCCTTTCAGCGTCAGCGGTCAGCTGGATGGGTATGGCACGTTCGCCGTCTTTATGCTGCCGCACGGTGGCCGCGGCGCGATGCGCGAGCTCGATGGGCTGCCGCCGATCGCGTTCCCACACAACAGTTCGGTCACCGCGACCGAGATCATGGAGATTCAGGCGCCAGTGTTGCTGCTCTGCAAGGAGTTTCTGCCTGACTCTGCCGGGCCAGGCCGAATGCGCGGCGGCATCAGCCAGACGATTCGAATGCGCAGCATTGCCGATGGGCCCATGTCGTTGCGTGTGCGTCCAGACAAAATGTTCTGTGAACCGCCGCCCATGAACGGCGGCCGACCGGGCCGGGTGGGCACAGTGCACATCAACGGGGAGTTGATCACCCGCTTCCCACCCATCGAATTCAAGCCGGGCGATGAGGTCGAGTTGAGAATGCCAGGCGGCGCAGGTTTTGGCGCGGTCAGCGAACGCGATCCAGCGCGGATTGCCTATGACCTGGAGTTGGGGTACATCACCAGACAAGCAGCAAAGGAGGACTACGGCTATGAATCACCCTAAAGCGGCAGCCCTGGATCCGATCAGCCTCGAAATCCAATGGCAACGCCTGGTCGCGATCGCCGATGAGATTGACAATGCGGTGATCCGCACCTCGTTTTCAACCATTGTTGGCGAGAGCCACGATTTTGGCTGTGCCTTGATGGACGCGGCCGGCGCCGGGTTGGCGCAGGCGCAATGGAGTCCGCCTCAGTTTTGCACCATGTTGCCGCGCACAACGCGCGACATGCTCAAAAAATTTCCGCCCCACACACTCAAAGAGGGCGATGTCCTTGCCACCAATGACCCGTGGATCGGCAGCACCCACTTGCCCGATTACAACCTGGTCTCGCCCGTCTTCCACAAGGGCAAGCTGGTGGCATTTTTAGGCACGGTGGCGCACGTTTCGGATGTGGGCGGCCATCTGGGCGATCTCGAAGCGTCGGATATGTTTATTGAAGGCACGCGGCTGATGCCCAACAAGTTTTATGTCGAAGGCAAGGTCGCGCCGATCATCGAAGAGTTTATTGCCGCCAACTGTCGGGTGCCTGACATGGTGCTCGGCGACTTGCATGCGATTGTTGGCACCCACCAGATCGGCATCAAACGGCTGCGTGAGTTTCTGGATGACTACGAGTTGGATGATCTCGTTGCCCTGTCGGAGGCGATCCAGGGCAAATCCGAGCTGGCGCTGCGTGCGGCCATCGGCGCATTGCCCGATGGCGTCTCTGAGTACGAAATCACGGCTGATGGCTATCTGGAGCCGTTTACGCTCAAGGTACGCATTGAAATTCGGGGTGGCGAGATGTCTATGGACTTTGCCGGCAGTTCGCCCCAGCAGTGGCATTCGGCCATCAATGCCGCCTTTAACATCAGCTATGCCACCGCTGTCTATCCGATCAAGGCGATGCTGGCCCCACGCATCCCCAACAATGATGGTCTGGTGCGCCCCATCCACATCACTGCGCCCGAGGGGTCGATTGTGAACTGCACCTTCCCAGCGCCAGTCAAGGCGCGGGCCAAGGTGATCAAACACATTCCACCGTTGATCTTTGGTGCGCTTGCCCCGCTGTTGGGTGACGAAGTGATCGCCGCTGCAGGTGGCATCTTTCCTTTCCACGTTGTCGGGGAGGACGAAACCTATGGGCGCTATGCGGTGCATATGTTGCCCCACGGCGGCCTGGGTGCCACCAAGATGGCCGACGGCCTGCTGCCGGCCGCCTATCCGCACAACAGCACCGTGACGCCCACCGAGATCATCGAACGCAAGTGCCCGGTCATCATGACGCGCAAGGCGATGATCACCGACTCAGGCGGGGCGGGTGAACGGCGCGGCGGGCCTGGTCAAGAGATTGTTTTGCGCTCGATTGCGGCCAAACCGGTCATGCTCACGATCCGCCCTGACCTGATCCGATACCCCGCACCCGGGTTGGCTGGCGGCGGCTTTGGTCGAGCAGCCGAAGTGCTGCTCAACGGCGAACTGCTGACTCGGTTTCGACCGATTGAGTGGAAACCAGGGGATGAAGTGGTGCTGCGCGTTCCTGGCGGTGGCGGTTTTGGCGATCCGCGCCAGCGCGATCCGGCCCAGGTCTTTGAGGATGTGGTGCTTGGCTATGTCAGCATCGCAGAGGCGGCCGCCACCTATGGCGTCGACATTCAGATGCGTGCAGAAGAGATGCACCTGGATGCGATTCGCCGCTGCGTGAGAAGGACGAGGTGACCATGAGCCTGCAGGCGACGTTGAGCGAGCGGGACCAGCGTTTGCTGCGCACACGTGCAGCCATGCGCGATGCAGGCCTGGATGCGCTGCTGGTTGCGGGGAAAGGTCATTGGTGGACGGGGCGCGGCTATCTGCGCTATTTCACCGATTTTCACCTCTGGGGGCACGACGGTCTGCTCTGCATTCCCAGCGATGACGAGCCGTTTCTGGTCTTGTCGAGCTATGCTGTCGCCGAAAAGATTGCGGCGCGCGGCTGGGTGACCGAGTGCGATGGCGACGTCTATCTGGCCCCGCGCATGGCAGAGAAGATGCACGCCAAAGGACTGGTTGCCGGCAAAGTTGGCATTGCTGGGCTGCGCCATATTCTGTCGGTGGGCAACTACGAGATTTTGCGCGAAGCGCTGCCGGCGGTTGATTTTGTCAGCGCCGACGATCTGCTCGACCAGGTGCGCGCCGTGCGCAGCCCGCTCGAAATCAGCCAGATCAGCGACTTGTGGACACTTTCCAAAACGGCCATGGAGCGTTTTGTCGCCGTGTTGGAGGCTGGCAGGTCACAGCGGGAGCTGGCTGCCGAGGCAAGCAGGGTTGCCCTGGCCGGCGGCGCCCGCGACATCCTCGTATTTATGGGCGAAACGCCTGGTGACGTCAACCCGCCACTTGACTGTCCAGTGCGCTGTGATGACATTGTCCGTTTTCACATGGAGATTTGCGGCGAGAGTGGTCACTGGTCAGAGATCACGGTCAATTGTGCATACCGTACACCGACGGATCTCGAAATCAGGTTGATGGAGAGCGAACTGGTCGCGTTTGCTGCGATCTGCCGCCAGGCCAAACCTGGCGTTCGCTTGAGCGAGCTGGCAAAGACCTTTGCGGCGACGATGGTCGATCATGGCTGGAAGTTGGGCGAGCCAACGGTCGCTTTTGATTTTCACGGCCAGGGCATGGATACAATTGAACGGCCCTGGCATGCCGCCCAGACGCCTTGGGGGCAATCACAGGATTGGGTGCTGCAGGCTGGAATGACCTTTTCGTATCACCCCAAACGCAGAGTTACACCGTCGGTCGCCTGGGGAACAGGGATCAACGAGGACATCCTGATCACCGAGACCGGAGCAATGCGCTTGGGTAACGGCTGGGATCATCGCTGGCGCGTCATTCGTTAGAGCCTTCGTGATGCACCCGCGCTCTTTCCCGCTATACTTGCCCCGACAACGACACCACAGGCCAAACCACCAAGAAAACCTGTGGCGCGAGCGATGGGGAACAAAGGGCAAAATCACTCCTTGACTGCGCCCAGCAAAATCCCGCGCACAAAATAACGCTGCAACAGCGGGTAGACCAGCAGGATGGGCAGGATCGCCACAAAGAGTTTGGCAGCGTTGAGGGTGTTGTTGGAGAGCAGAGCCAGCAGCTGCGCCTGCCCACCGTGCAGCGCAGGTCGGTCCGCAATCACCAGCTGCTGGATGTAGGTCTGCAACGGGTAGTTGTCCGGGTTGTTCATCAGGATCAGCCCGTCAAAAAAAGAGTTCCAGTGGCCCACCAGGCTGAACAACGTGATCGTCGCCAGCGCCGGCAACGACGTGGGCAGGTAAATCTGCCAGAGCAACTGCCAGGGGTTGGCTCCGTCGATACGGGCAGCCTCGTCCAGCTCGCGCGGGAGGCTGCGGAAAAAATTCATCAGAATGACCACATTCCAGATCGGCACTGCACCGGGCAGCACCAGCGCCCAGAGGCTGTCAATCAGCCCATAGCTGCTGATGGTCAGATACCAGGGCACGATCCCGACATTCAAAATCATGCCAAACACAAAGACCCACATCAGCAGGTTGCGCTCTGGAAATGCCCGCAGACTGCGCGAGAGGGGAAAGGCGGTGAGCACCGCCAACCCAAAATTGAGTGCTCCCCCAAGCCCGACCCGCAACAGCGAGACCCCAAAGGCACGCCAGAATTTTTCGTCGCGCAGGATGTAGTCGTAGGAGTTCAGCGTAAACCCCACCGGCCAAAAGCCGACCTGCCCGCCGCTGACCGCCGCCTTGTCGCTGAGCGAGATCGCCAGCGTGTTGAAAAGGGGCAGCAGCGTGGTCACCCCAACTGCCAGCAGCAGCACGGCGATCAGCCAGTCGACCATGCGGTCGGTGAAAGAACGCGACACAACCATGCGGCCTCCTAGAAAATTCGGTAGTTGGCATAGCGGCTGGCCGCCCAGTAGGAGATGCCAATCAGCCCCAACGCCACCACAGTCTTGAAGAGCCCAACCGCAGTGCCCAGGCTGTACTGGCCCTGGATCAGCCCGATGCGGTAGACATAGGTGTCAAGGATGTCGCCGCTCGAGTAGACAATCGGACTGTACAAGTTGAAAATCTGGTCGAAGCCGGCATTGAGGACGTTGCCAATGCTCAGACAGCCAACCAGCACGATGACCGGGGCGATGGCCGGCAACGAAACGTAGCGCATCTTCTGCAGCCGGGTGGCACCGTCCAGCTCGGCCACCTCGTACAGGGTCGGGTCAATCCCGGTCAGGGCGGCCAGATAGACGATCGCCTCAAACCCGAATTCCTTCCAGACATCGCTCAGGATGATCACCCAGGGAAAGACCGCAGGCTGGCCAAGAAAATAGATCGGCGCCACCCCAAAGTAACCCAGCAGATCGTTGACCAGCCCGTCGCGCGCCAGAATCGTGCGCAAAATGCCGGCCAGAATCACCCAGGAGAGGAAATGGGGCAGGTAGACCATGGTCTGGATCGCCCGCCTGACCCCCAAAAAACGCACCTCGTTGAGCAGCAGGGCAAAAGAGACCGCCGTGAAAAGCACCAAGATCATCTTCATGGCCGCAATGAAGACTGTGTTGGCCAACACCTGGCGCGCATCACGCAGGCCAAACATGTACAAAAGATTGTCCAGCCCCACCCAGGGAGAGCCCTGCAACCCCAGCGCCGGGTTGAACTTCTGAAAGGCGATGGCCGAATAGGCGAGCGGAACAAAGGTGAAGGCCAGCAGCAGGAGCAGACCCGGCAACACCATCAGCCAATAGGCAAAGCGGTCGGTCCCCTTGAACATGGCAGGTCTCTGCATCCAGAGGTGGGGGCTGGCGTGCCAGCCCCCACCTCGGCTAGGAATTCATCTTGGCCAGCAGGTCGGTGCCGCCGTTGCGGTTCCACTCTTCGACAAAACTGTCAAAATCGTCGAGCGGCCGGGCCCCAGTGATGATCTGCAGGAAGACTTCATCCTCCAGCTTCTGCAGCGCCGGCCAGTTCGGGTCGGTCGGAAAGACTCGGGCTGCCACCGGGTCGGTGCGCACCTCGTTGTACCCTTCTGCCAGCAGCAAAGCCGCATCCAGCCGGGCCATGCGCACAGCCCAGTTGGAAGGGTTGCTGCGGGGTGCGGCAAGATCCTGCTGGATCTGGTCGTATTCGATCTGCATCGCTTCGTTGAAGGTCGTCGGGTCCAGGCTGCCCTCCAGGGCCTGCTGGTATTCCCGCCCCATGCGCTCCACAACATAAGGCTGCTCGATCAGGAAGGGGATCGGGAAGAGCAGGGTCCAGATTTCGTTGAAGTTGGGGTAAAACTGCGGCGCATCGTTGAGGCCGTAGCTGAGATCGTTTTGCACGTTGAGGATCTTGACCGCCAGCTCCGGGTGCGGGTAACCCTTTTTGACGACCACAAAGCTGTAGGTATAGCCCCCCATGGCGAAGGAGCGCTCCCCTGCCTGGTCGACGAGCGGATAAGGCTGCCAGTCGGCGTTGGGGTCGCTGCTGACCGAGTCGGCCAGAGGCCACCAGGGCAGCCACCAGGGCCCCATCATCAGCCCGCTGCGGCCGCTGACCACAACCTCGTTGGATTTGTCGGTGTCCTTGGTGGCAAACTCAGGGTCGATCAGCCCAGCCTGGTAGAGCGCTGCCAGCCGACCCAGCGCCTCTTTGGTCTGCGGCTGGACCGACCCGTAGTGGATCTGCCCAGCCTCGTCGCGGTAGAAGATCTCTGGAAATGCGCCGTAAGCGTTGAAGATCGCATCGAACCCGTGCAGGTTGCTGGGCACACCGACCGGGTTGAGCGTGCCGGTCAGCCCGTAGGTGTCGGCCGCACCGTTGCCGTCCGGGTCCTGCTCCACAAACGCCCGAGCGATCGCTTCGACGTCGTCGACCGTCTGCGGTCCCTGCATGCCCAGCTTGTCCAGCCAGTCTTGACGAACCCAGGCGATGATCGGCGCATCTGCCTGCGGCTGCACATTGGGGATCCCCAGAAGCTTGCCGTCGATCGTGGCCGCTGCCAGCGCCACACCGCCGGTCTGTTCCCAGTTGGCCAACAGGTCGGCGTTGGCATACTGCTCGACGTACGGGGTCAGGTCTTCGATCGCGCCCGCTTCGGCCAGCTGCTGCAGCTGCAGCGCATCGACGATCATCACGTCAGGAATGTCGCCGCTGGCAATCGAGAGGTTGAGCTTGTCGCTGTAGCTGTCGCTGGGCACCACCCAGCCAAAGCGGATGTCGACATTGAGCGTCTCTTCGATGTAGCGCAGCGCCCGGTTCTCCTCGATCGACTCTCCTTCTGGCATCAGACCCGCATTTTCCTGCCCACCTTTGACCAGCACCAGGCTGGCCGTCTCTGGCAAGGGGCTGTAGGCGTCGGTCTGCCGCCAGGCCTGGGCCGCCATCACCGCCTGCGGGGTCGCTGCGGTCGACAGCACAGCCGGCTCTGCCGCAGGTTGGGGCGCTGCGGGCAGACAGGCGGCCACTGCCAGCAGGGTGACAAACAGTACAAACAGGCGTCTCATCGTGTGGGTCCTCCTGGATGGATTGGGTACAAAACAGCTTTGATACGGCTGACAGACAGACTGCCAACGACAGCTGTTCACACGCGTCAGCAGGATCGTCCGTGAGGATTTGTCCACAGAATACCACAGCCGACGGCCACTGTCAATTGGCGGCGGGCAGGGGCTCCCCCCTTCACAGCCGTCTGTGGCCGCGCTGCTGGCGCCGATTCCGGCCGGTCGGGCGGTGTGCTATACTGGCCAGCCAAGGACTGTTCACATTCAGAGCCAGAAGAGGTGTTCAGATGCATGTGGAATATGCGATCGTAGGGGGAGGGATTGTCGGGCTGGCGACCGGGCTGGCCCTGCTCCAGCAGGGGGTACGTTCGCTGGCAATTCTGGAGGCCGAGCCCAGGGTGGCAGCCCATCAGACAGGACACAACAGCGGCGTGATCCATTCTGGGGTCTATTACCGCCCAGGTTCGCTCAAGGCCCAGCTCTGTACTGCGGGCCGGGAGGCGCTCTATGCCTTTTGTGCGGAGGAGGGAATTGCCCACGAGCGGTGTGGCAAGCTGATCGTGGCCACGCAGGCGTCAGAGCAGGGGCAGCTGGCCCTGCTGGCAGAGCGCGCCATCGCCAACCGGCTTTCGCCCGTCGTGGTGGCGGGCGAGCAACTGGTCGAGTACGAGCCCCACGTTGCTGGCGTCGCCGGCCTCTGGATCGCCGAGACCGGGATCGTCGACTACAACCAGGTGGCAGCAGCCTACGCCCGTCGGCTGCGCGAGGCTGGCGGCGAGCTGCGCACCGGCTGGCGGCTGGCTGCTGTCCGCCGCCAGCCCCGGCAGCTGACCCTGATCTCGGCCACCGAGGAGACAGTCACCTGCAGCCATCTGATCACCTGTGCCGGGCTGCAGGCAGACCGGGTGGCGCGCCTGTGCGGGGTTGAGCCTGGGGTGCGCGTCGTTCCATTTCGAGGGGAGTACTACGAACTGGCCCCGGAGGCGCGCCATCTGGTCAAAGCGCTGATCTACCCGGTGCCCAACCTCCACTTTCCCTTTTTGGGGGTGCATTTCACCCGCAAGATTGGGGGGGCCATTGAAGCAGGGCCCAATGCAGTGCTGGCCTTTCATCGGGAGGGGTACACCAAATCTCGGCTGGCAGCCCGCGACCTGTTCGACATCTTTGGCTACGCCGGTTTTTGGAAGCTGGCCCGCCGCTACTGGCAGACCGGGCTTGGGGAATTTTACCGTTCGGCCAGCCGGGCGGCCTTTTGGCGGGCGCTGCGGGTGCTGCTGCCCGCTGTGGAACTTGCCCACCTGCAGCCCGCAGGGGCCGGTGTGCGCGCCCAGGCACTTGGGCCTGACGGCCAGCTGGTCGACGATTTTGCGATCGTGAGCGGCTATCGCATGACCCATGTGCTCAACGCGCCGTCGCCGGCGGCCACCGCCTCGCTGAGCATCGGCCAGCACATCGCCCAGCTGGCAGTCGCCGACCGCTGACCTGCCCGGGGCGCTGTTATGCGCTCGGCTCGACAGCAGTCACCCGTTTGAGCACCAACGTGCCCAGCGGCGGCAGCCGCAGCGGCGCGGAAAACGGACAGCTCTGCCAGGGCTGGCGTTGGGCCTGGATCAGCCCAGGGTTGGCGACGCCGCTGCCGCCGTAGATCGTCCAGTCGCTGTTGATGAGCTCCTGGTAGAGCCCGTCGTGGGGCAGGCCGACACGGTAGGAATTGCGCACCACGGGGGTGAGGTTGCAGACAAAGACCAGGGTCTCGCTCGGCTCTGTCGAACGGCGCAGAAAGCTGAGCACAGACTGCTCGGCGTCGGTGTAGTCGATCCACTGAAAGCCCTCCCAGCTGTGGTCGACCGTGTAGAGGGCCGGCTCGTGGCGGTAGATGCGGTTGAGATCCCGCACAAACCGCTGCAGCTGCTGGTGGCTGGGCCACTGGAGCAGCTGCCAGTCGAGGCTGCGTGCTTCGCTCCACTCGCTCCACTGGCCAAACTCGCAGCCCATAAAAAGCAATTTTTTGCCTGGATGGCCGTACATGTAGGCGTACAGGGCGCGCAGGTTGGCATACTTCTGCCAGCCGTCGCCGGGCATCTTGTCCAGCATCGACTTTTTGAGGTGGACCACCTCGTCGTGGCTGAGGGGCAGGATGAAATGCTCGTGGAAGGCATAGATCAGGCTGAAGGTGATCTCGTTCTGGTGATAGCGTCGGTAGATCGGGTCCTTGGCCATGTAGCTCAGGGTATCGTGCATCCACCCCATGTTCCATTTGTAGTCAAAACCAAGCCCGCCCATATAGACAGGGCGGGTGACCATCGGCCAGGAGGTGCTCTCCTCAGCAGCGGTGATTGCGCCTGGCACCTGTTCGTGCACAAGCTCGTTGAAGCGGCGCAGAAATTCGATCGCCTCCAGGTTTTCGCGACCGCCGTACGGATTGGGCACCCACTCGCCAGGCTGGCGGCTGTAGTCCAGGTAGAGCATAGAGGCGACAGCGTCGACACGCAGCCCATCCAGGTGATATTTTTTGAGCCAGAAGAGGGCATTGCTCAGCAGAAAGTTGCGCACCTCGTTGCGCCCGAAGTTGAATATTTTGGTGCCCCAGTCCCGATGTTCGCCCTGGCGAGGGTCGGCATGTTCGTACAGATGGGTGCCGTCAAAAAAAGCCAGCCCGTGGGCGTCGCGTGGGAAGTGGGCTGGCACCCAGTCGAGCAGGACCCCGACGCCGTGCTGGTGGCAGTAGTCGACGAAATACATGAAGTCGTCCGGGGTGCCAAACCGGCTGGTCGGCGCATAGTAGCCGGTGACCTGATAGCCCCAGGAGCCATCGAGGGGGTGCTCGGTGATCGGCAGCAGCTCGAGATGGGTATATCCCATCTCCTGGACATAGTCGACCAGCTGGTGGGCCAGCTCCCGATAGTTGAGGAATTCGCCGTCGGCTCCCCGCCGCCAGCTGCCCAGATGCACCTCGTAGATGCTCAGCGGCTGGTCGTGCGCCTGGCGGGCCGCCCGCATCTCCATCCACGCCTGGTCCTGCCAGCGATAGCGGTCCAGATCCCAGATCCGGGTATCGGTGGTGGGGCGAAACTCGCAACAAAAGCCATAGGGGTCGGCCTTGTCCACCTCATAGCCCAGCTGGCGCGACTTGATGGCATATTTGTAGTGGGTGCCTTGGGGCAGATTGGGGATGAAGGTCTCCCAGACACCGCTCTCCCCGCGACGCTGCATGGCATTGACCCGGTTGTCCCAGCTGTTGAAGGGGCCAACGACGCTGACCCGCAGCGCGTTGGGGGCCCAGACCGCAAAATGGACCCCCTCCACCCCCTCGACGGTGCGGCGGTGGGCGCCGAAGCGTTCGTAGCTTTCCAGGAAATTGCCCTCTCCATGCAGATAGAGGTCCAGTTCAGGAAAGAGCAGCGGGAAGCGATAGGGGTCTTCCAGCTCGTACTCCTGGCCATCCCCCCCGGTCACTACCAGCCGGTACGCCCCCAGGCTTTTGCGGCGTGGGAATCTGGCTTCAAAAACCCCCCCGGCGTGTATCGCCTGCATCGGGGTGCGCCGCCCGCTTTCGAGCTCCCAGAGGACAACCTGCCGGTCGAGCGGTCGGAACACGCGCACCACCAGCAGGTCGCCCCCTTTCTGGGGCACCCGTTGGGGGCCGAGCACCGCGTAGGGGGCGCCGTGGTAGCCGCCCACCACAGCTGCGATCTCCGTCTCCGCCAGGGTGGCCTTGGGCCATGCTGGGAGTGCAGCCAGTTCTTCGGCGGACAGGGGCTCCGCAGGGGTTGGCTCAGCGGTTCGGCGTTTTGCTTTGCGCTCCATGCTCTCTCTTTCCTTTCTGATAGCTGCCGGTCAGCGACCCCAACGGCCTGCTGCTCGACAGCGCCCGGGGGAGAAGTCCACCAGACACCCTGCGGCGTTCAAATCCGACGCACATCGTGAGAGCCGCTCTCACGCACGCCAGCGCTGGTGATCTCGATAAACTCTGCCGTGCGCTGCAGTTCTTCCAGGGTATGGGCGCCGCCGTAGCTGAGCCCGGAACGCAGCCCGCCGACCAGTTGGTGCAGGATCTCGGCGACCTCGCCGCGGTAGGGCACCACCGCCTCGACCCCCTCTGGCACGACCTTGTCCCAATCTTCCTGTTCTTCGGCACTCTCATCGTCTGTTTTTTCGGCGGCACGGCGGCCGATGGCAGCCCCCAGCGAGGCCATGCCGCGCACGACCTTGACCTTCTGGCCGTCGCGCAGCACAGGCGAGCCGGGCGCCTCCTCGCACCCAGCAAAAAGCCCGCCGATCATGACCACGCTGGCCCCGGCAGCCAGCGCCTTGACCATGTCACCCGACGTCTTGATCCCCCCATCTGCGATCACAGGGATCGTCAGGCCAGCCTCCTGCAGCCCCTGCACCGCATCTTGGATGGCGGTCAGCTGCGGGACGCCAAAACCGGTCACAATGCGCGTGGTGCAGATCGAACCCGGGCCGATGCCGACCTTGATGGCGTCGGCGCCAGCCTCGGCGAGGTCGCGGGCCCCTTCGGCGGTGGCCACGTTCCCGGCCACGATCTGGGCGGACGGAAAATTCTGGCGCACCATTTTGACCATGTCAATGCAGTGGTCAGCATGGCCGTGCGCGATGTCGAGCACCAGCAGGTCGGCCCCCGCCTCCAGCAGCGCCTCGGCACGTGCCAGCTCGGCGCTCCCCACCCCGATCGCAGCGCCGACCAGCAGCCGCCCCCGGCTGTCGGTGCTGGCCGGCAGATGCTGCTCAACCCGCACGACATCGCGCGAGGTGATCAGCCCGACGACAGCCCCCTCGCGGTCGACTACTGGCAATTTCTCCAGACGGTGTTCGTACAAAATTGCGCGCGCCTCCGCCGAGGTGACCGAAGGAGCCGCCGAGACAATGTGGTCGGCCGGGGTCATCACCTGCGCCACCTGCTGCAACGCTTCCGGCGCCAACAAAATATCCCGCCGGGTGATCAGCCCCACCAGCCGATTCTGTTCGTCGACGACGATCAGCCCCCCGACATCGTGCTGATCCATCAGCTTCTCAGCCTGGGCGATCGTCGCCTGGGCGGCGATCGTGTACGGATTTTCCACCATCAGACCCTGGGCCCGTTTGACCCGGGCCACCTGGCGCGCCTGCTGCTCGACCGTCATAAAGCGGTGCAGCACCCCGAGCCCACCGCTGCGCGCCATCGAAACGGCCATTCGCCACTCGGTCACCGTATCCATGTTGGCGCTCAACACCGGGATGGCCAGGCGCAGCTGGCGGGTCAGCCACGTCGAGACATCAACATCCCCGCGCGACCGGATCGAAGAACGCCGCGGGACGAGCAGCACATCGTCAAAGGTCAGCCCTTTTTGCTGTCGAACGAACATCGTTGGATTCCTCCTCTGCACTCAAGGAAAGGCGGAGCAGACCGCCGCTGGCCCCCCCAACCCACAGGCTCTCCTGGGCTGCTGCCAAAACGACCACCCGGCCGAGCGACAAGAGACCGTCCGGCTTCTCCTGCTGCCAGCCAGCCCCGTCTGCATAGAAAAGTCCAGCGTCGGCTGTGCCCACCCAAAGGGAACGGGCAGCGGCGGCGATCTGGGTGACGGAGTGCTCGGCCAGGGCGACGGCCAGCCCATCTGTCCCCCACTCGACCAGACCCGCAAGGGTCCCGACATAGAGCTGGCCGTCGGCGTCTTTGCCCAGCGCGGTGATCGTGTCGCTGGGCAGCCCCATGTTTTCAACCGTAAACACTTCGAGCTGATTTTTGGCAAAGCGATAGAGCCCGCCGCCAGCGCTGCCGATCCAGACGCTCTCTTCCTCTGCCAGCAGTGCCCGAATATCCGCCACCGGCAGGCCGGTCGAGCGGGTCAAGTTGACAAAGCGGGCACCGTTCCAGATGCTGATGCCCGTCTCTGTGCCCAGCCAGATGCGTCCGCGCGCGTCTTCGGCGATCGCCTGCACACGGCTGCCCGCCAGCCCCTCTTCGGCGGTGAACCGTCTCCATGCCTGGCCATCCCAGACACCCGCGCCTGCGCCCCCAGCCCACAGCGCCCCGTCGCGGGCCACATACAGCACCTGGATCGTTGCCGGGTCGAGCCCGCTGGGTGGCAGGAGCGCAGGCGCTGCCCGGCCGGCAGGGTCCAGCTGCTGAATTCCCGCCTGGGTGGCGACCCAGAAAGAGCCCGCCGGGCTTACGGTGGCAGCACCGACCGCGTTGCCGTAGAGGGCGCTTCCCGCCACAGACAACTGCGCCCAGCTGCGCCCGTCGTACCGAAAGAGGCCCGCCCCGGCTGTGGTGGCATAGAGCTGCGCATCGGCGGCGAGCGTCAGGCTGGTCAACAGCAGCTGCGGCGGGCTGCTGTCCACGATGTCGGGCAGAAAAACGCCTGCGCTGCAAAGGGCCGCCGCCGGGTCAAAACGGCAGAGGCGCCCCTCGCTGTCGCCCAGCCAGAGCTCCCCGTCGGCAGCGACCGCCAGCCCGCTGATCAGGCGGTCGGGGAAAAAGCGGTCGTCGATCTCCGCAGCGCGATAGACCGTCCAGTCGGCCCCAGTTACGGCGTAAAGGACCCCATCGCCGCCCAGCCAGACTGTGCCGGCCGGGTCGACGACGATGCTGCCGACCCGGTTGCTCTCCAGCAGGCTGTTGCTGCTGTTGTAAAAGGTTGAATCCATTCCTGCCGCCACAGTGATGCCGTCGTCGGCGACAACCCAGACTTCCTGGCCAGCCAACGCCAGCATGCGCACGTTGTTGGAGGCCAGCCCGCTGCTGCGGTCGAGATGGCGCCATTCACCGAGAGCGGCGTCGAACAGATCGATTCCCTGGCGGGCATAGCCGACGGCCAGCTGGCCGGTCGCGGCGTCACAGGCCAGCGCAGTGACCGTGTCGTCGCTCAGCTCGCCGCTGCGGCTGTGGAGTGAGCGCCATCCTCGACGTTCAGCCTCCCAGATCTGCAGGCCGTCCGAGCTGCCAAAGACCACCCCCCAGCCGGGCAGTTCACAGTTCACCACGGCGGTCAGCCGATTGGCACTCAGACCCTCCAGAGCCGTGAAACGGGTGGGCTGCGGCTCGCCCTGTGGCCAGGTCAGCGCGCCGCCGTCGCTGGCTATCCAGAGGGTCTCCCCCGCCACCACTGCATCGTTCATCCAGTTGCCGTCGGTGACTGCGGCCCAGGCCAGGGGGCGCACCGTCGTCTTCTCCGGCAGGTCGCCGGTCTGGGCCGTGCTTTGGCCAGGGTCCGGCACCTCTTCTTCTGCAGCCAGGGTCGGCGCAGCCAGGGTCGGTGCAGCCAGGGTCGGCGCAGCCAGGGTCGGCGCAGCCAGGGGGGTCTGGGTAGGCGGCAGCAGCAGAACATCTGGCTGGCTGTCCAAAGTCAAGGCAGCCAGCGCCACCAATCCACCCAACAAGACCAGAGTCACCGCTCCAGACAACCACCGCGACACAGAACCCCCCACTCCTTGGCAGGCGCAGGGTTGCCCTGCACCCAGGCGCCGACTGATTTTTACACCGCTGTACAGATTCGATTGTATCACTGGCCCAACAACCTGCCAATGTCCTGGTGCGGTCTGCGACTGCCGGAGCGACGAGGCCGGCATCTGGGGCAAAAGCGAGCTGCGGGCCAACACACAGTCTCTGCCAGGTGCTGATTCTAACAGTTCTGATCTGGCAGAGAGTGGGTGTATAATAACAAACTGGGTGCTGCTGCGCATCAAGGAACTACCCCTGGGCAAACTGGCGTTTCCAAGGTCAAGCAGTGTACAGAGACAGGACAGTGGGTAGTCAAGAGATGAGGCGAAACGTGCGTTTTCCGAGCTGGGCGTGGTGGATCATCGGTGCTACCACGATGCTGGCTGTTGCAATTTTGGTGTTTTCGGTGGTTCTGGGGATCCGTGCTGGCCAGGAACAGGTAGCGCTCCAACGCCGCCAACAGATCGGGATCGCCCTGCAGCGAGCCGTTGATCTGCAGGCCGAGGGCCACATGGCGGCCGCACTCGATGAATATCAGCAGATCCTGCTGCTCGACGCCGGCAACCTGCTCGCCCAGCAGGCGATCCAGCAGCTCCTTGCGGCTCGCACAGCCGAGCCTGCCCCTCTTGCCGCAGCGCCGCCCCCGCAGCCTACCGCCACTTCTCCGGCCTCCCCGCTGGCCGCAGCAACGCCCGGCACGCTGGCGACCGACTGGGAAAATGCCCAGCGAGCGGCGCGGGCCGGACGCTGGCAGGAGGTGCTGACCCTGTTGCTGCAATTGCAGCAGCAGAACCCAACCTACCAGACCAGTGCGGTCGCCGAAATGCTCTTCACCACCTACATCAATCTGGCGTTGGAAAAAGACAACGTCGACGATCTCGAAGGGGCACTCGCCTGGTACGACAAGGCGCTGACGCTGCGCCCCGAGGAGAGCACGGTCGTGCAAGAACGCCAGCTGATCGCCCAATATCTGGATGTGCTTGCCGCCGACGGGGTAGAATGGGGGCTCCGCATCCGCAAACTGCAGGATCTGTACAGCCTGGATCCGGACTACCGGGATGTTGCCGAGCGGCTGCATCAGACGCACGTCGGCTACGCCGACAGCCTGGCCAGCGACGAGGCGTGGTGTCTGGCCCAAGACGAGTACAACGAAGCGCTGATGGTGGCCTCGACCCCCACGGTGGTAACCAAACGCGATGCGGCCCAGACCCAATGCCAGCTGGCAGGCCCAGCGGTGCCGGGCACGCCCACAGATCTGCTGGCGGGCACGCCGACAAGCGGACCGGCGCTGGCGCTGAACAGCAGCGGCGGGCCGACAAGCGGACAGCTCTACTACTCTGCCAACGACCTCGTCTCGGGGCGCAGCCAGATTCTGGTGCTGTCGGTCAAGACAGGCACCTCACAGCTGCTGCTGCAGGATGCGGCCCAGCCGGCGCTGCGCGGCGACGGCACCCGCCTGGCATACCGCAACCTCCGCAACGACCTCTCTGGAATCAGCAGCTACGACCCCGGCAGCGGTCTGCAGCTGCGCTTTACCCACTACGCTGAAGATGCCTTTCCCAGCTGGGCACCGACAAGCCAGCTGGTCTTTGCCAGCACGCGCGAAGGGGATCGGCGCTGGCGAGTCTATGTGACCTGGGCGGAGGAGAACAGCAGGAGCGAAGTCCTGGCCTTCGGCGAGGCACCCCACTGGCACCCCACCGAGAATCTGATCGTCTACCGGGGGTGCGACCAGTCGGGCAACCGCTGTGGGCTCTGGACCAGCGACAGCAGCGGCGGCAACCTGGGACAGCTGACCGCAACCCCAGCCGACGACCGGCCGCAATGGTCCCCCACTGGCAGCTATGTGACCTTTATGAGCGATGCCCGCGACGGCAACTACGAAATCTATCGGGTCGACACCTCCTCGCGCGAGGTGATCCGCCTGACCGACCACCCAGCCCTGGATGTGCTGCCGACCGTCAGCCCCGACGGTCGCTGGATCGCCTTTGCCAGCAACCGGGACGGCGGCTGGAAGATCTATGCCGTCGCCAGCAGCGGCGGCGAAGTCTATCTGGTTGGCTCGGTGGCAGGCAATCTCAGCAACATCTTCGACCACCGCCTGCAGTGGGGCGAGTAGCGACGCAGCCCCCCACCCAGCCACCAAGGAGACCGCACGATGAACCGCTGGCTTGTCCTTCCCCTCTTCACTGCCCTCCTGTCGTTGGCTGCGTGCGGGCGCCCCAGCGAGCCGCCGCCGACCGCTGAGAGCGCCCAGCCGACGGCAGTGACCCCGCTCCCCCCCCCGACATCTGCCCCGCCGACACCTGCCCCGCCGACATCTGCCCCCCCGACACCTGCCCCGCCGACCGTCGACGTGGACTTCTGGACTTCAGACAACGAGCCCAGCCGTGTGGCTGTCTATCGTGCGCTGGCCGAACGCTACATGGCCGCACACCCGGGCGTCCAGGTCACCATCGTGCCCTTTGTCGAATCCTCGGTGCTGGCCCAGTTGGAAGCGGCCCAGGCGGCCGGGCAGCTGCCCGACCTGATCCGGCTGAGTATGGAGTGGGTGCCAGCGCTGGACAGCAGCGGCCTGCTCGACAGTGCAGCGGCCCAGGCCGTGGTCGAGGCGGTCGGGGCCAGCGACTTTCGCAGCGGCGTGCTGGCGATGGCAACCGACCGTGGCCGCCTGCTGGCCGTCCCCTACGATGGCTGGATCCAGGCGCTCTGGTACCGCCGGGACCTGTTTGAGGCGAGCGGGCTCAACCGGCCCATCAGCTGGGCCGACCTCAACCAGGCCTGCGACACGATCGAGGCCAGTGGCACCCCTGCGTTTGCCCTGGTGCTGCCGACCTTCAGCAACCAGAGCTACACCCACCAGATCTTCGAGCAGGTGGCCATGTCCAACAATGTCTGGCCGTTTGATGCAGCCGGCACTGTCACAATGGATACCCCGGAGATGGTGGAGGCGCTGCGCTTTTTCAGCGCCCTGCAGCGCTGTTCGCCCCCAGGCCCCCAGGATCTGTACAGCGCCCGCGAGCGCTATGAGCTGGGCGAAACCGCCATGCTCTTTTACAGCACCTACATCATGGATGATCTGGTCGAGGGTTCAGAAAATGCCGACGGTGGCAAGGTGACGATCGCAGTCGCCGAGCTGCCCGCCAAAACAGGCTTTACCGCCAGCCTGACCGGCCCGAACGGGACCGCGTCGTACGGCAGGTTGGAAACCTTGTCTTTCCTGGCCGGTGCCGAGCCCGCAGCCCAGGAGGTTGCCCGTTTCTTTCTGCAGGAGGGCTATCTCGACATCCTGGCCACTGCTCCGCTCGGCAAGGTGCCCGTGCTCGAGAGCGCGCTCGAAGCCTGGTCGACCTCCAGCCCGATCTTTGCGGTCTACTCCCCTGCAACCCTGGGCCACATCGCCAACGGCTTTGCCACGATGAAAAGCTGGGTGCTGCGCCCCGATTACTCGCTGGCCCAGAAGGCGACGATCGGCGTGATCGAAGCCCGCCTGCTCCTGCCCCAGGTGATCGAACAGATTGTGGCGGGCGAGCTGACGCCCGAAAGTGCGGCCCGTCAGCTGCAGGCCGAGGTGGAAGCGATCTACCAGATCCGGCTGAAGCAGCCGTGAGCCGCGCGGGTGGGCTGGTGTCTCGTCATGTGTCTCAGGCTGGCCGCAGGTTGAGCAGTTCGTCCCACACCGGCAGCTCCAGCCCGGCCACATACCGGCTGTGGTTGGCTTCCCAGTGCACCTGTTCCCAGACCGGCACCACCCCCCGCAGCGTTTCCGGCAGCTGGTGCAGAATCTCAGCGTAGGCATGCTCCAGCAGCCGGTAGCCAGAAGAAGGGTGTTCGGCGAAGGCTGGGTGGGGGCGAATGATGCCGTCGGCGACCAGAAAGTGGTCGAGCACGTCGGCCATGTGGTGGAGCAGTTCCAGCTTGCGCGGCCACGGTGTGGCCAGGCGGAGCGCCTCGTCCACCCAGGGCGCCAGCGGCGCATAGAGGCGAGGCAGCCGCTGGAAAAACGCATAGGTCCACTTGTCGTAGGGACAGTACTCTTTTTCCAACATAAAGGCCAGCTGGACAGCCCAGCGCACGGAGCGAGCAAAGGTGATCGTGGCGTAGTACTCGTTGTCGCGCAAAAGGGCGCGCTTGAGGGCATAGCTGCCCATCCCCGAAAAATAACGGCACCAGTGGGCAATCCGGCGCAGCCGCACCGGTTCGGGGTAGTAGCCCTGCAGCTGGCTGCGGATCTGGGAGAAACGCCCGCTGCTGTCCAGCCACAGCTCCCCGTTGACCAGATGGAGGATGTCCTCCTCCGGCGCGGCCAGCCATTCGGCGTCGCTCTGCGGCGCATGGTCGATCCCGATCGTCGTTTTGAGATAGCTTTCCAACCCGGTGATCGACAGCCCGGTGCCCCCTGAAAACCCAGCACGCACGTCGTAGCCCTGGAAATGCTCGGGCAGCTGCGGGATCACCGCCTGGGCGATCGTCTGGCCGCGCGCACGGTAGAGCGCGTCGGGCATCACTGCGTTGACGCGCACCCCCCAGTGGTGGTCGCTCGAGTAGGCATCCTCCATCCCGATCACCTCTGACCCATACCCGAAGATGCCAAACGCGCTCTGGGCAGTCTCCTCGGCAAAATCGCGCTGCAGGATGGGCAGCAGGATCTCCTGAAAAAATTGGCGGCTCACCGCCAGAATCGACGCAGCCATCGGCCTCCTCTCTTTCTCCCACTGCCCTGCGGCAGGGCTTTCTTGCCCGCTGGCAGCAACAGTCCCGGATCCACAACGAATCCGGGACTGTCGTGCACGGCGTCTTTTCCTCCGGCAAAGGCAGGCTGCTTACTTGGCAGCGGCCTCGACGTTTTCGGCGTTGTAGACCGTGAAGGGGCCCATCACGATGCGCAGGCCATTTTCGCGTGTCGGGTCTTTCTCGATCGTGTAGCTGCCCATCCGGCCGGCCTCGAAGGTCTCGCCTTCAGCGCCCTGCAGGGCGCCGGTAGCAAGCAGGTAGGAGGCGTAGTAGGTGGTGTAGCCAAGGTCGACAAAACTCCACAGGGCGAACTCGGGTGCACAGCCGTTGAGGGTGTAGTCGAGCATCTCCGCCGGCAGACCCAGGCCAGAAACCTTGACGGTGTCGCACAGGCCCTCATCCTGCATCGCCTTGGCCGCCGCCACGATACCGACCGAGGTCGGGGCCATGATCAGTTCCATCTCAGGGTACTTGTCGATCAACGCCAGCGCCTGGTTGTAGGAATCTTCGGACTGGTCGTTGCCGTAGACGATGTCGAGCAGCTCAAGGTTGGCGTAGGTCGGGTCCTTGAGGGTCTCCTGCATCGAGGCGATCCAGGCGTTCTGGTTGGCTGCATCCGGCGAAGCGGAGAGGATGGCGAACTTGCCGCCCTCTTCGCCGAGGATGGACATCGCCATGTCAGCCATGACCTTGCCGGTCTCGGCAAAGTCTACCTGCGCCACGAAGAGCTGTTCGCCTTCCCCGGAGGGGATCGGAGAGTCCCAGGTGACGACGGTCATGCCGGCGTCGCGGGCAGCCTGGGCGGCCGGGGCGATCTGGTCGCCGGAGTTGTTGGAGATCATGATCGCCTGCACGCCCTGAGTGGCGGCGTTGGTGACGATTTCGATCTGCCCGGCCACGCTGTTCTCTGGGGTCGGCCCCAGGAACTGGAGTCCGGCGGGGTTACCCAGCTCGGCGTGGGCTTCCTGCGCACCCTGGTTGGCCTGGTCGAAGACGAGAATGCCCAGGAACTTGGGCATCAACACCATCTCCACCGACTGGCCTGGGGTGGCCTTGACCACATCCCCGCTGGCAGCAGCTTCTTCAGCCGGGGCGGCTTCTTCGGCCGGGGCTTCGGTCGCTTCGGCAGCAGCCTCTTCGGCCGGGGCAGCTTCTTCGGCCGGGGCTTCGGTCGCTTCGGCAGCAGCCTCTTCGGCCGGGGCAGCTTCTTCAGCCGGGGCAGCCGGGGCGGCAGCGGGCGCCGCGCAGGCAGCCAGCACCAGGCCAGCGACCAGCAACAGCCCCAGCACCATCATTCTTGTCTTGTGCATGGTTTTTTCTCCTTGAATACGGTTGGTAAACAGTAAAACGAACACGCGTCGCCGCGGGTATCCACATCCCTGATCCACATCCCTGATCCACAGTTACCTGCCCGGTTCGGCGGCTGGCTTGCTGCGCAGACGGCGCTGGCTCCAGTGGGCCCGCACGGTCGCCGCCAGGTTGGGCACCAGCACCGAGAGAATCAAGAGCGCACCGATCACCCCGGTCTGCACATGGCCAGAAAAATTGGCCAGCCCCATGCCGTTGCGCAGGTTGAGAATGATCAGCACCGAAAGCAGCACACCCCACAGCGACCCTGTGCCGCCAAAGATGCTGACCCCGCCGAGCAGCACCATGGTGATGATGTCGAGCTCAAAGCCATTCGCCATATCCCCGCGGACGGCACCCAGCCTTGCCGCATAGAGCAGGCCAGCCAGCGCAGCCAGGGTCGACGAAACCACAAAGAGGATCATCTTGGTACGCTGGACACGCACCCCCGAATAGCGGGCCACAGCCTGGTTGTTGCCGATCACAAAGACATAGCGGCCAAAACCCGAGTATTGTAGAATGATAATCGCAAAGACCAGCAACACAAAGAAGACGAGCATGGCGAACGGAAATGGGCCGAGCCACGGCTGCTGACCCAGGCGGTTGAACCAGTCGGGGAAGCTGCCGATCGAGCGGTCTTCGAGCAGCACATAGGCCAGCCCGCGGTAGCCGATCAGGCCAGAGAGGGTGACCACCAGCGAAGGCAACCCCACAACGCCTATCCAGAAACTGTTGAAAAGCCCGGCGGCGACACCCGCCAGCAGCGCCACCCCCAGCGCCCCTTCCATCGGCATCCCGCCCGCATACAAAAAGCCGGCCATGCAGGCGCTGAACCCCATCACCGAGGCGACCGAAAGGTCGATCTCGGCGTTGATGATGATAAAGGTCATGATCAGCGCCACGATGATCTTCTCGATCGACAGCTGAAAGAGGTTGACCCAGTTGTTGACGGTCAGATAGCCAGGGGTGCTGACCGCGTTGTAGAGGACGATGACCGCCAGCAGCAGAGCCAGCAACCCTTCCCAGCGCTGCACAAATTTCCACCTAAGCTGCACGGTTGCTCTCTCCCTTCTCCTCTGTCAGCCGACGGGCGGCCAGCCGCAGTTCCTGGCGCGCCCAGAGGCTGCGCAGGCGCTGCATGACAATTGTGTCGGTGGCCACGGCCAGCAAAATCAGCAGACCCAACAGCGCATTGCGCCAGAACTCGCTGATCGCCAGCCAGCGGATCAGGCTGTTGTCGATGATGTCGATCAGCACGGCGCCCAGGAAAGCGCCCAGCGGCGAGCCAAGCCCCCCGTTGATGTTGACCCCCCCCACCACGGCTGCAGCCACCGATTCCAGCTCGATGCCCAGGCCAGCCACCACGGTGATGTTGCCAAAGCGGGCCAGAAAGACAAAGCCGGCCAGCCCGGCCAGGGCGCCGCTCAGCACAAAAGCGGTCAGCACAATGCGCTGGGCCGGAAACCCGGCAATGCGCGCCGCATCCGGGTTGGAGCCGATCGCATAAAGCCGCCGCCCCCATCCCAAATAACTGACGACCAGCTGAAAAAGCAGCACCACGAGCAGGGCGACCAAAAAGAGCAGCCGAATGTCGAGCTCCCCGATCGAAAATGCGTTCACCGGCGGCAGGTTGACCAACCAACGGGGCAGTTCATTGGTGACGACACTGCGCGCCCCCGAGATCTCGACCAGCAGCGTGCGGTAGATCGCCAGCGTCCCCAGGGTGACGATGATCGCCGGAATTTTTCCATAGGCCACGAGCAGACCGTTGAAGGCGCCCATGGCGGCACCCAGCCCTACGGCCAGCAGCACCGCCAGCCCAGGAGGCAGGTCGTTTTGGAGGGTGAGCAAGGTGCCGACCGCATAGGCCGTAAAGCCGACGATCGAGCCGACCGACAGGTCGATGTTGCGGGTCAGAATGACCAGCGTCTGGCCGACCGCCACGATGGCGACCACAGCCACGCTGGTGGAGATGCGGGTGAAGGTGCGTGGGGAAAAGTAGTTCTCGATCTGGGTGCCAAAAAAGAGCACGATCCCGAGGATGAGGGCCAACAACACCAGCTCGCGGATCTGTTCCGGCTGAAAACGACGGCGCAGCCAGGTCATCGCTGCACCGCCGGGGAGATTGGGTCGTGCTGCCCCATGGCTGCCGTCATCACGCGCTCCTGTGTCGCTTCGCTGCGGCTGAAAATGCCCATCTGCCGCCCTTCGCGCATCACAAGCACGCGGTCGCTCATGGCCAGCACCTCGGGCAGGTCGGATGAGATGAGAAGGATCGCCAGCCCCTGGGCGGCCAGGTCGCTGACGATGTGGTGCACCTCGGCCTTGGCACGCACATCGATCCCACGGGTCGGCTCGTCGAGGATCAGCAGCCTGGGCTGGGCGTTGAGCCACTTGCTCAACATCACCTTCTGCTGGTTCCCCCCCGACAGTTTACCGACCTCCAGATCCACCGAAGGGGTGCGAATCATCAGCCGGCCACGGTAGTCCTCGGCGGTCTGCTGTTCTTCCCCTCGCCGTACCAGCCCGAGGGTGCTCAGGTAGCGGCGCAGGGTGGGGAGCGTGATATTGGTCGCAATCGACATCGGCAGAGTCAGCCCCAGCCCGCGACGATCTTCGGTCACGTAGGCGATGCCCAGCCGGACCGCCTGTTCGGGGGAGTCGATCCGCACCCTGTTTCCTGCCAGTTCGACCGTCCCTTGGTCAGCCGGCTCGACGCCAAAGAGCGCCAGCCCGACATCGGTGCGTCGGGCCCCGATCAGGCCAGCAAAGCCCAGGACCTCTCCTTGGTGAATCTCGAAGTGGACGCCGCTGAAAACGCCTGTCTTGCCAAAGTCGCGCACCGCAAGCAGCAGCGGGCCGCGCGGCACCGCACTTTTGGCAAAAAAATCGCCGACTTCCCGGCCCACCATTTCGCGAATCACCTGTTCGCGCTGGCGGGGAAGCTCGGCGGCGCTGGCGCGCAGCCGCGAGGAGATCAGCCGACCGTCGCGCAGCACAGTGATGCGGTCGGCAATCTGAAAGACTTCCTCCATCCGATGGCCGATGAAGAGGATCGCCACCCCCTGGCGGCGCAGCGACTCGATGATCCGGAAGAGCTGGTCCACCTCGTGGGCAGAGAGGGAGGCGGTCGGCTCGTCCATGATCAACACCCGCACATGGAGCGAGATGGCTTTGGCGATCTCGACCGCCTGTTGGGCGGCCAGGGTCAGCCCGCGCGCCGGCATGCGCACATCCAGGTGCACATCCAGCTGCGCCAGAATGGCCTCGGCCTCCCGATAGAGCTTCCCCCAATGGACCAACAGCCCGCGGTTGCGGTGGCTGATAAAAATATTCTCCGCCACGTTGAGGTCGGGAAAGACCATCGGCTCCTGGTAGATGGCAGCGACCCCCAGCGACTGGGCCTCTTGCGAGTTGCCGATCCGCCTGGGGGTGCCGTCGATGAGCAGGGTGCCGGTGTCGGGGGGATGGACACCGGTCATGATTTTGATCAGGGTCGATTTGCCTGCGCCGTTCTCGCCGATCAGGGCGTGCACCTCGCCTGGGTAGAGGGTCAACGACACATCTTCCAGCGCCTGTGTCGCGTCAAAACGCTTGGAGACATGCTGGATCTCGAAGACAGGGCGGGCGTCAGCCATTATTGGAACCCGCCGCTGGTTGCTGCGAGGCCGCGCTCTTGGCGAATGCGGCTCTCGTAGCCCGACGCCAGGTAGGCGGCGATCGGGTCGGCCGGCACACCGAGCTCGGCGCGCACCTGGGCCAGCAACGGGCGGACGTCGGTGCGGAAGGCGTCGGTGAGCAGCCGGTGGGCGAGCAAGACCTCGCCCGCCCACCGCAGCTCAGCCAGCTGCCGTCGCGGCACAATCAACGCCTTGGCATAGGCCTCCTGGCAGTTGAGCACCGACTGGATCATCGGCGCCAGTTTGCCTTCGATATTGTGGGACTGGTCAATCATATAAGAGACGTTGCGGGCCGCGTCGCGCAGCGCCGGGTCGTCGTTCAGTTCGGCGTCGACCAGCTCGTTGTAGATCAAAAAGAGCTCATACGGGTTGGTGCTGCCCACAATCAGGTCGTCGTCGGCATACTTGCGGTTGTTGAAATGAAAGCCGCCCAGCTTGTTTTCATCGAGCAGGAAGGCCACGATCTGCTCGATGTTGACCCCTTGGGCGTGGTGGCCCAGGTCGACCAGCACCTGGGCTGCCTCGCCGAGCTTGAGCGACCAGGCGTAGGCCGTCCCCCAGTCGGGGATATCGGTGCTGTAAAAGGCGGGCTCGAAAAATTTGTACTCGATCAACATGCGCCCGCCCGCCGGCAGCTTCGGCTTGACCAGCTTCAGCCCCCGCTCAAAACGGCACTTGCGCATGCGCAGCGCATCCTGGCCCGCATAGTTTGTACCGTCGGCAAACCAGAGGCTGAGCACCCGGCTGTTGAGCTTGTGCATGATCTCGCAACATTCGATGATGTGGTCGATCGCACGCTCCTGGATCACCGGACTCGGGTTGCCCAGGGAGCCCAGCTTGTACTCGTCCTCCTGAAAAACATTGGGGTTGACCGCGCCGATCGCGATGCCCTGCGCTTCGGCGTACTGGCGCATCGCAGGGTAGTCTTCGTCGGCTGGCTTGTCCCAGGGGATGTGCACGGCGACCGTGGGCGCTATGCCGGTCATTTTGTGGACCATTGCAGCATCGTCGAGCTTTTGCTGCGTCGTGGTGGCCGCACCCGACCAGGCAAAGGCCTTGAAGCGCGTGCCGCTGTTGGCATAGCCCCAGCTGGGCGTCTCAATCTGCTGGCGACGCAACGCAGCCTTGACCGTCTCTACATTGACACCCTGCTCCGCCAACTGCTCGGCCAAAAGGGCATAGGCCGCTTGCTGGTTGACCATCTTTGCACTCCCTTCTCATTGTTGACTGCTGCTTCCCCGCCACACCCCTCTGCTCGGCTTCCATCTCTGCCGCTACACGACAAACGCGCTGGCAGATCTGGCTGCTGACAAAGGACAGGGACATTCAAGTTGAAGTTTCTCTCAGTATACCCAACTCTGCCCATCCGGTCAACCCGGTCAACGCCATTGGGCTGCTACACTGCGTACTTTGACCGCCCCATCGATTGGAGCCACCGTTGCTGCCCCTGTACAATAGAGAGCAAAGAAAATTCGCCCAGCCAACAGGAGGAAAAAAATGAACGAGCTACTGCACTCTTTGGTGACCCTCTCGCACGAACTCGGGCGCGAGGAGCGCGCGCTGGCGATCCTGGGGGAAGGCAACACCAGCGCACTCGCCAGCGACAAGACGTTCTGGGTCAAGGCTTCTGGCAGCCAGCTTGGCACGATCAGCCCAGCTGGCTTTACCGAGGTGCACCTGGACGCCATCCTGGAGCTGACCGAACACCAATACCTCTCTCCTGAAGAGGTGCAGGCCCTCTGGCCACAGGTGATGGTCGACCCGCAGCAGAAACGCCCTTCGGTAGAAACCTTCATGCACGCGCTTTGTCTGTCGGAGGGGCAGGCCCGCTGGGTGGCGCACACCCACCCGATTGCGTGCAACGCCATTCTCTGCTCGCGACTGGGCGCCGATCCGTTCCTGCGCCCCCTCTTTCCAGATGGGATTGTGGTCTGCGGGCGCCATCCAGCGGTTGTCCCTTATGTCGATCCAGGGTTTACGCTGGCCAAAGTGGTGCGGGCCGAGCTGCGCCGCTACCAGGACGCACACGGGGCGTCGCCCAAACTGCTGTTGATGGTCAACCACGGGATCACAGCCCTGGGCCAGACGATGCAGGAGGCGCTCAACATCACCCGAATGGCCGACAAATGGGCGCGCACACTGCTCGGCACCTATGCGCTGGGTGGGCCAGCGTTCATGCCCGAGAACGAGGCGACCCGTATCGACAGCCGACCCGACGAGCACTACCGCCGGAGCCAGCTGACCGGAGCCAGCTGACCGGCTGTGCTGTTCAGCGCCGGTTCACCGGCCGGGCAGCCTGGCTGGGCGGATCTGCAGCTCAGCCAGTTCGGCGGGAGAATCGAGGTCGAAGCGCAGGCTGGGGGTATCGACGACGGTGACGCTGCACCCTGCGGCCAGCGCCTGTGTGCGGTGGCAGTGAAAGCTCTCTGCGCCGAAACAGAGGGCGAAAGGGGGGGGCAGCCGCAGAAGGAGCGCGCTGGTGCCGCCATCGCGGCTGGGGGCCAGCACAGCCGTCTGGAAGTTCACAAAGCTGTCGACCAGCTGGTGCAGATCGGTGTCAGCCAGCCTGGGCAGATCAGCCGGCAGCAGGAGTGCGGCCTGGGCCCCGGCCCGGCTGGCGTAGGTACAGCCCTGCTCCAGCGCGGCGTTGAGCTCTGTGCCAGCTTCGAGCAGCCCCAGGGCTGCGGCTCTCCTGGCGGTGGCCAGGACATTTGGGTCACGGCTGACCACCACGATCTGGGCGAAGCGGGCGCTCTGCTGGGCCGTGGACAAGGTCTGTGCCAGCAGCCGGGCGCTGAGTTCGGCGCGTTGTGCGGGCTGCAGCGCAGGAGAGAGGCGGCTTTTGCCTTCGTTGAAGGGTTTCACCGGCACGATCAGCCACGGTTTCACGGGGCTGGCCTGCTGGCCAGCACGGGCCAGAGGGTGGCGGCAAACTCGAGCACGGTCGCAGCCAGCTGGGCCTTGCTGGGCAGGTCGTGCATGAGGGTGTCGGCCACAAGGGCGGGCATCCGGACGTGGGCAGCAGCGGCCGCGTCGATCTTGTCCAGCACGAAGCCGTCGAGCAGGCCATCAAAGTGGGCGGCGATCGTGACCGGCGAGACCGGGTAGCCCATCTCGCGCATCATCTTGGCCGCAGGCCCTTTGAGCGCCTGGCCGCCGACGATCGGCGCGACGGCGATCTTGGGCGCGCGCAGCGACGGCAGCAGGCTGCGCATCTCGCCGACGCTCAGGATGGGGTCCAGGCTCAGGTAGGGGTTGCTGGGGCAGAAGACGACGACATCGGCCTGGGCCAGGGCTGTGTACACCGCGTCGGTCAGTGTCGCCTCGGCGGCTCCCACGAAAGAGACATCAAGCACACACGGCTCACAGCGCCGGCCCACAAAATAATGCTGGAAAGGCAGGTCACCCTCGTCGGTGTGCACCAAGGTGCGCACCGGCAGATCGCTCATGGGCAGCACCGTGGAGGGCACCCCCAGAGCCCGACGCAGCCGGTCGGTGACTTCGGTCAGGCTGCTGCCCTGGCGCAGCCACTCGCTGCGCCGCAGATGCACCGCCAGGTCTTTGTCGCCGAGACGAAACCAATCCTCGCCGCCCAGCAGCCCGACCGTCTTCAGCACGGCAAAGCTTTCGTCGGCGCGGCCCCAGCCCAGCTCTGGGTTGTTCACGCCGGCCAGATTGTAGATCACCGTATCCAGATCCGGGCAGATGGTCAGTCCCCAGTGCTCGAAGTCATCGCCGGTATTGACCACAACGGTGAGTGCCCCGGGGGGCAGGACGGCCTGCAGGCCAGCGGCCAGCTTGGCGCCGCCGACCCCGCCGGCCAGGGCGACGACCTGTGGGGTGTGGCGGAGCGCGCAGCGGTGCTCTGCGGAAAACGGGTTGCTTGTCACAAAATCATCTCCAGACCATGATGCTGTCCAGCGGTCGGCGCTCACGCTGCCGACTCTCTGCCGGGTAGCCAAGGGTCAAAATCGCCTGCGGTTCCCAGGAGTCGGGCAGCGCCAGCACCGACCGGACGAGCGCCGGTACAAAAAGTGCTGCACACATCCAACAGCTTGCCAGCCCGGCCGTGTGGGCGGCCAGGAGCAGGTTTTGGCAGGCCAGGGCCACGCTCTGCACCGCCATGGTCCACTCTGCCCGGCTGCGGGCAGGGTCCGGGTAGAGATCCATCTCCTGCAGGGTGACGCAAGGGACGACCAGCAGCGGCGCGCCGGTGAGCCGGGCCTGGCTGGCAGCGGCCCGCTGTTCGATCTGGGCGGGGTCAACGCCGTCGCGCGCCAGGTCGGCCCGCCAGAGAGCGGCCATCTGCTCGCCCAGGGCCGCTTTGACCTCTGGGGAGCGGACCACACAGAAACGCCAGGGCTGCCGGTTGTGGGCGGATGGAGCCCAGCAGGCAGCTTCGAGCAGAGCGGCGACCAGTTCGTCGGGCACTGGCTCTGCTCTGTACCGTCGGATCGAACGGCGGGCGCGCACCAGCTCGACAAAGGCAGCCAGGGCAGGCTGCACAGCCTGGTCACCGGAGAGGGCAGGGTGGGGATGGACGGCGCTCATGGCCAATCAGTATACCACGATCCCGCAGCCGCTGAAAAGAAAGTCGGTTCAGAGCCCTTGACTCCCCCTCGTTTTTGACCTGCCGGTGGCTTGCGAATGCGTCGGTGCGCCGCCCGTTCTAAATTCTGGCTTCCCAAACAAGGTCAGGATCCGGTATACTGGGGTTCTCATCAATCTACACAAGAGAGGGGGAGACGCAATGGCTGATAGACAGTATTCACGGGTCGCACTCTATTTGCAGGACAAACATCCGATTCGTGACGGCATGGAGTACGCCCGTTATGCCGAGCAGAAGGGGTTTGAGGCGGTCTGGCAGGCAGAGAGCCGGCTGGTGCGCGACGCGATCGTGCCGATGGCCGCCTTTGCTGCGGTGACCGACCACATCCAGGTCGGTTCTGGCGTGATCAACAACTGGACACGCAACATCGGGCTGTTGGCGGCGACCTTTCTCACCCTCGACGATCTGGCACCCAACCGGGTGATCTGTGGCATCGGCGCGTGGTGGGACCCGCTGGCCAGGAATGTGGGGATCGACCGCCGCAAGCCGCTGACGGCCATGCGCGAGACGGTCGAGGTGATGCGTCGGCTGCTGGCCATGGAGCGGGTCACCTTCCACGGCGAATTCCACCAGGTTGATGGCATCGAGCTCGACGTGGTCCATGGGCGGCGGGAGCCGCGCAAGGTCTCGATCATGATCGGTGCAACCGGCCCGCAGATGATGGAGCTGACCGGCGAGATCGCCGACGGTGTCGTGCTCAACTACTGTGTGCCCCCCGAATACAACATTGAAGCGCTGGAACAGCTGGAACGGGGGGCGGCCCGTGCCGGGCGCAGCCTCGACGACATCGACCGGCCCCAGTTGGTGGTCTGCTCGGTGCACGAAGACCGCCAGGCAGCACTCGACGGCGCGCGCGAGCTGCTGACCCAATACCTGGCCCAGCAGCCGCACATCGCCAAAGCCAGCGGCGTCCAACCCGAGGTGGTGCAGCAGATCCAGTCCATTTTGGGCTGGCCAGCTACCAAAGAACAGGTGCGGGCGGCGATGAAATATGTGCCCGACGAGCTGGTGCAGCGCATCACCGCCAGCGGCACGCCCGCCGAGGTCAAGGCCAAGGTGCGCGAGTACATCCGCTACGGCGCCACCTGCCCGATTTTGTACCCGCTGGGAGACGTGAAGTTGATGATCGACACCTTTGCCGACGGCTGCTGAGGAACGAGGGGGGCACGTCCAGGACATGCCCCCCTCTGCTCAGCGCCAGCCGTCAAAGGGCTGGCCGGCGCGCTGTCGGCACGCTTCCAGGTTGAGCCGCATGCCCAGGCCGGGCCGTTCGGGCAGAAGCATACAGCCCCCTTCGATCGGCAACAGCTGGTCCACCACCTCCGCTTGCAAGGCCCGGTCCTCCTCGGAGCCGATCGTTTCCAGGATCAAAAAGTTGGGGATCGAGGCGGCCAGGTGGACCGCCGCACAGGTCGCGATGGGGCCGTTGGGGTTGTGGGGGGCGACGCTGACATACTCCGCCTCGGCCAGAGCAGCGATCTTTTTGGCCTGCATCAACCCACCGCAGTTGACGACATCTGGCTGCGCAACCGCCACCGACCCTGCGCCGAGAAAGCGGCGGGCATCGTAGATCGTCGACCACCGTTCGCCCGCTGCGATGGGGGTGCTGCTGCGCTGGGCCACAAACCGGAGGGCGTCGGGCAGTTCTGGCGGGGTGGGCTCCTCAATGAAAAGCAGTTCCAGCCCATCCAGCGCCTGGCAGAGGCGCAGCGCATTGGCGGGGCTCAGACGGCCGTGGCAATCCACCATCAGGTGGACCTGCGGGCCGACCGCCGCGCGCGCGGCGACAAAAAAGGCCCGGATACGCTGGAACAGGTCAGAGGGGAGCAGTTCGGTCTCCTTGAGGCTGCGGTCAAGCTCCCCCCAGGTCCCCGAATAGCCAAAGTGTGCTCCTTCCCCCCCGTCCGCCAGGTGGACATTCTTTTGCGCGCCGTAAAAAAGGGGCAGGGTCACCTTGAGGCCGCGGTAGCCACGTCGGACGCAGGCCGCTGCGTTGGCGGCCAGTTCGTCTGGCGTCGCACCAGCCGGACAGTGACAATACAGCGGAATCCGGCTGCGTGTCGGCCCCCCCAGCAGACGGTAGATCGGCACCCCCAGGCTCTGCCCCAGGATGTCCCAGAGCGCGATCTCGACCGCGCTGAGGGGGGTGGTCTGCTGAGGCCCGCCGACCCAGAAGGAGTCCCGGTACATCTTCTCCCACAGATCTTCGATCTGCGTGGGGTCGCGGCCGATCAGAAAGCGTTCCAGTTCGTGGACGCCGGCCTCGATCAGCCGGTCTTTGCGTTTGAGCACAGTTTCCCCGGTGCCGGTGATGCCCTGGTCGGTGTGGACCAGCACGAACAGACAATTTTTGGCGCCCAGCGCCACTGACAGCGTCTGCAGACCGGTGATCTTCATGCGAGCATTCCTTGTTTGACCATCAGCTGGCGCAGCATGGCCTGCTGGGCGTCGGTCAGCGGGGAGAAGGGGGCCCTTGAAAAGCCGCCGTGCTCTCCGAGCAGCGCCAGGCCGGCTCGATAGATCGCCAGATCGTTCACGGGGCCCAGCCCCTGCTGGGTATAGAGGTGTTTGAAGGGCAGCAGCCAGTGCCAGATCGAACGTGCCTGTCCCACATCCCCGGCCGAGCAGGCGTCGTAGAGCGCGCAGCACTGCCGAATAAACAGGTTCATAAACCCAGAGACCCAGCCGTGAGCGCCGCTGAAAAAGGCCTCCATCGGCGCGTTGAAGGAGCCGTAAAAGATGCGGAAGCGGTCGTCGCAGAGGTAGCTGAGATCTTGGACCGGCACGACGCTTTCAAAGGTGGATTTGACACTTTGGATCACCTCTTCTTCGGCCAGGCGGGCCACCTCGCGTGCGGTAAACTCGGCGCAGCCGGCGTAGTGGGGGTTGTTGTAGAGCATGATCGGGAGGCCGGTCGCACGGCGAACCGCGTAGAAGTGCTCGAAGATCGCAGCTTTGGGCGGTTTTTGGTAGTACGGCTGGATCACGATGGCGCCGTCGGCGCCCAGCCGTTCGGCCGCCTGCGTCAGCTCGATCGTCGTCCGGGTGCTGTAGTGGCCGGTGCCAGCATAGACAGGCACCCGCCCGGCCGCAGCTTCGACGATCACCTGGATGACATAGAGCCGTTCCGGCTCGGTCATGGCAATAAACTCTCCCGAGGTACCGGCCGCGACAATCCCATGGGCGCCGTTTTGGATCAGAAAGTCGATGTGGCGCGCCGTGTTTTCGGCGTCGATCGCACCATCGGCGTCGAACATCGTCATGGCAGCTGGAAAAATTCCTCGGATGGCAGGTGCATTCATCGTACACTCTCCTGGACAGGTGGGGTCTGGGCCAGGCGGGCTGCTTTGTCGTGCAGCGTCTGCAGCTGGTCCATGACAGGTAGAATTTCAGCGCCAGAGATCGGGATCGGGGCCTCTGCGCGCAGCCCGGCCGCCACCGCCGCAGCGTAGCGTCGGTAGGCGCGGCCTTGGACCTGCAGCGCTTCTTCCGGGGCCACCACGGTCACCCCAGCTTGTTTCAGCTGCGAAAATCCGGTGATCTCCAAAACAGCCCGGTCCCCGACGATCAGGGTGTCCAGGTAGTCCTGATGGGCGTTGTAGGACATGGCCATCGTCACGAGGGTGCCCGACGGGGTCACAAAATTGGCGCTGAGGTCGACTTCGCTGCCGCTCTGCGGGTCGTGGCGCAGCGCAGCGCCGACGCAGGCGATCGGTTCGTCCAGCAGCCACATTACCAGGTCGATCGGGTGGGCGGCATGGTGCCAGGAGACCGTGTCTGTCCAGCTGCGCTGGCGGTTGAACAGATGGCCGACAGTGCGCTGCAGCCACAGACGGCGGTACACAAACTGATAGACCGGGCCGATCGCACCAGCTTGGATCAGCCGCCGGGCGGCGAGGTTGACATCCAGATAGCGCGAGATGTGGGGCACGGAGAGGGCCAGCCGCCGGGCGGTGGCTTCCTGGACGAGCTGCCGGGCCTGCGCTGCATCCATCGTCATCGGCACTTCGACGACCACATGTTTGTCCGCCTGCAGGGCGGCCAGGGCCTGCGGGTAATGGAGCGCATGGGGGGTGGCGACGATCACAGCATCGACGCTGGCGTCGTCGAGCGCCTCGGCCAGGTGGGTGGTGGCCCTGGGGATGCTGCGCTGCCGGGCAAATTCGTCGGCCGGTTCCTGGAGACGGCCGACAACCCAGCGAAATTGAACTTCAGGTTCCGGGGCAAACGCATCAAAAAACAGGGTGGCGGCCTGTCCATAGCCCACCAGCGCCAGCTTCAAAGGACGTTGTCTGCTCATGGCTGCTCTTTCATCGCTTTGCAGGCTGCGATCCACTCCTGCGCCGTGGCCGTATAGCCGACACAGGTTTCGATAAAGCGGATCGCCATAAAATTGGCCCAGCCCTCTGCCCGGGTCTCCTCATATTCCCCCGTCTGGACACCGTCGCGCAGCACGACCACCCGATAGCTGCGGTACATGGCGTCGGTCACGGTCGTCCCCAGGCAGATGCGGCTGTCGAACCCGACCACCACCAGGTTGCGCACCCCGAGCGAGCGCAGCAGCGAATCCAGGTGGGTCTCAAAAAACCCGCTGTAAAATTGTTTTTTGATCAGATAGTCGCCGGGCTGGGGTGCGATCACCTGCGAATGCACCAGGATGTCGTTGGGTTCCTGCCAGGCTTCCAAGACATCCACGTTCACGGTGCGCAGCGACATGTTTCGCCACTCATGCTGGGCGGTGAGGCCGGGCGACAGATAGTTGGTGAGGTAGATGATCGGCAGGTTGGCCATTCGGGCAGCATCTTGCGCCGGCCGAATGGCCTCCACCACGACCGCACGGTTGGCTTCCACATTGGTGCGGTACAGCTCTGGGACGCTGCCCAGGTCGTGGTCGGGGTCAAAGCCCTTGCCGTAGACATCTACGAGCAGAAAGGCGGTGGCGTCCAGGGGAAGGGCCAGGTCGTCGTAGGCGTAGCCGAGGGGCTGCCCGAACGGAAAATCGCGGTAGTAGCGCGCCTTCAGATGGATTGTAGACGTTTGCATTCCCTTCTCCTATCGCTGATTCGAAAAAGCCAGAACAAGTTCGGTATACAGACGGGCACCCAGCATCAGCTCGTCGAGGGGAATTGACTCGTGGCGGGTATGTCCCTCGGTGGCCACCGAGCCCGGCCCCAGCACGATCGTCGGGATCCCGGTGCGGGCCAGGATCGGCGCATCGCTGCACCAGGGGGCGCCGACCGGGGTGGCTTTCCCCAAAACCGTCTGGGCTGCCTGGCAAGCGGCCCAGACGAGGGGGCTGCCGACCGGGGTATCCAGGGCTTCATCCCAGTCTTCGACCTCGAAAGGGTCCAGGTGGAGCTCAGGCTGGGTGATGCGGAGGGCAGCCAGCGTCTCTTCGAGTTCGGCCAGCAGGCTGGTACGGGTCTCTCCTGGGAGAAACCGGCGGTTGAGCGTGAAGGAGCAGCGTGGGGGGATGACATTGCCGCTGACCCCGCCCTGGATGCGGGTCACGGCCAGGGTGGGGGAGCCGGCCAGCGGGTGGCTGCGTTGGGCCAGCTGGGGGGCATAGACCCTCTCCAGGTGTTGGATAGCGCCGGCGGCCTGCACGATGGCGTTGAGCCCGCGGGCGGGCTGTGCGCTGTGGGCGGCGCTGCCCAGGACATGCAGGCGGAGCCGGGCACTGCCGCGGTGGGCGATGACCGGCTGCAGATCGGTGCCCTCCAGGACGATCGCACCGGCGGCAGGAAGCTGCTGGGCGGCCAGGGCATGGGCGCCGGCCGACATCGATTCCTCGTCGATCAACGCTGCGAAGGTGACGTGGACTGAAAGTTCGTGGCGCCGGGCGACCAGCTGCTCCATTGCGGCCAGGGCGGCGACGAGCGGCCCTTTGTCGTCGCACGCGCCGCGGCCGGTCAGCCGTCCGTCGGCGACCCGCGGCACAAACGGCTGGGCCATATCGCCGGGGGGCACGGTGTCGGTGTGGCCGACGAAGAGGAGATGCTGGTGCGCGCCAGGGACCCGCAGATGGGCCAGCAGGTTGGGGCGCCCGGGCTGCACCTCGTGCAGCTCGACCTCCAGCCCGATCGAGCGGCAGAGCGAGGCCAGGTGCTCGGCCAGCGCCCGCTCGCCGGCATGGGCCGGGTCGGCGACCGGGTTGACACTGTCGATGGCGACCAGGTCGGCCAGAATTTGGGGTTGGCGATCAAAAATGTGCATGCAAATGGTCCGTGATCTGTTGATCGGCACTGAAGAGGGCGGGAACGCCTCCGGTGTGCCAGAAGAGGATGGTGGACTGGCGCGAGACAGCCCCGCTGGCGAGGTCGGCGATCAGGCCAGCCAGCGCCTTGCCCGTATAGTTGGGGTCCAAAAAAATTCCTTCTGTCACGGCAGCCAGCCGCACCGCTTCGAGGCTGGCTGCCGTGGGGCACTGATAGCCTGCGCCAATCTGTGAGAGGTCGTTCAGAATCTCGGCGGCTTCCAGCCGCAGGGGCCAGCCCAGTTCCTGGGCGAGCAGGTTGCCAAAGCGGGCCGTGCGCTCGTGCAAAGGCTCTTTCCACAGCACCGGCGCCACCCCGCGGATCGGCAGCGCCCAGCCAATCGCCCGGCAGGCCAGCACCATGCCGGCCTGGCTGCCGTTGGCCGCCGAAAGCACGACAGCGTCCGGGTCAAGGCCGGCGGCATCGACCTGGCTTTTGAGTTCGAGCAGCGCCCGCAGGCCGGCGGCAGCCCCCAGCACCTGCGACCGATCCGGGCGGATGCGGTAGACGTGCAGCTTTTGGCGGGCGTACTCGTCGACAACCTCGTCGCAGCGGCGCTCCAGCCCTTTTTCGTAGTCGTCTGCGACCAGATAGCGAATATCGGCTCCGGTCAACGCCACCAGGAGCAGATTGCCGCGCAGCAGAGGGGGCGCGGCGGGCTGGTTGACAATCACAATCGGGAGCAGGCCCACCTTGCGGGCCAGCGCCGCCATCTGGCGGGCATGGTTGGACTGTTCGCCGACCGCGATCAGCACCGCCTGCGCGCGTTGGGCCAGCGCCTCTGCCAGGGTATATTCCAGATGTCTGACCTTGTTGCCCCCCAGTGCGGGGCCGGACTGGTCGTCGCGCTTGATCCAAAGCGACTGCACGCCGATTGCGGCGGCCAGCCGGGGGCAGGGCTCCAGGGGTGTGGGCCAGTTGCCCAGCGACAACGCCGGCAGGCGCGCAAAGGAGTCGCGCAAAAGAGGAGGCAGCAGGTCGAGTGCAGGGCAGGTCATGGCGTCGGAATCCGTGAACAGGCGACCCACTGTTCGGGTGCTTTTTCAGCCAGCAGAGGGGGCGTGCGGACGCAGAGGTCGACCGCAAGCGGGCAGCGAGGCGAAAAGACACAGCCATTTTCGGGGGGGCTCTTCTCCCACAGCTCCCCGGCCAGGGCGGCCGCGCCGGCAGAACGCTCGCTGTGGGTATCCGGCGCCGCGGCCAGCAGCGCCTGGGTATAAGGGTGGAGCGGGGCGGCATAGAGGGTCTGCTTGCGGGCCAGCTCCATGACCCTGCCCAGGTACATCACAGCGATGCGGTCGCACATGTGGCGCACGACACGCAGATCGTGCGAGATCAAAAGCAGCGTGAAGTGGTAGCGTTTCTGCAGCTCGCGCAACAGATTGAGCACCTGGGCTTGAATCGAGACATCCAGCATCGACACCGGCTCGTCGGCGACAATAAAACGGGGCTCCACGGTGAGGGCACGGGCGATGACCAGCCGTTGGCGTTGGCCGCCGCTAAACTGATGCGGGTAGCGGCTGAGGGCCTCGGCGCCCAACCCGACCTGTTCGAGCAGCGCCACGATCCGGTCACGTCTTTGCGCGCCCTTGGCCAGTTTGTAGACATCGTACCCGATCCCCAGGCTGGCCTCCACCGTCTGGCGCGGGTTGAGGGCCGAAAAGGGGTTTTGAAAAATAATCTGTGCCTGCCTTCGGTATTCGAGCAGCTCGGCGCGAGAAAAGCGGGTAACCTCCCGGCCATCAAAAAAAATCTGGCCGGAGGTCGGCTCGATCAGACGCAGGATCAGACGCCCGAGCGTCGTCTTGCCGCAGCCCGACTCCCCCACAAGCCCAAAGACTGTCCCTGCCTCGACCGCCAGGGAGACATCTTGTACAGCGCTGGTTGTTTTGGCGCCCGCCAGCCGCCACAACGTTGACGGCCGATACTGTTTGGTGAGGTGGCGCACTTCGAGCAATGGCGTCATGGGGTGGTTGCCTCGTAGAGAATGCAGCGGACAGCATGGTGGCTGCCGACAGAGACGAGTTCAGGGTGGTGCGCGCGACAGCGTTCCTGGACAAACGTGCAGCGGGCAGCGAAGCGGCAGCCTGTCGGCAGCGCGGCGGCGTTGGGGGGCAGGCCCGGGATCGCCGGGAGGTATTCCTGCACATCGCCGTGCAGCGACGGAATCGAAGCGAGCAGCCCTTGGGTGTAAGGGTGTTTGGGGCTACGAAAAAGGGTTCGGGTCGGGCCCTGCTCGACAATCTCCCCGGCATACATGATGAGAATCCGGTCACACAGATGGGTGACCACGGCCAGATCGTGGGAGATATAGAGGATGGCCGAGCCCAGCTCGCTCCGTGCCTGCTGCAGCAGCGCCAGGATCTGCTGCTGCACGGTGACGTCGAGCGCGGTGGTGGGCTCGTCGGCGATGATCAGCTCGGGGGTACAGGCCAGCGCAGCTGCAATCACAGTGCGCTGCTGCATGCCGCCGCTGAACTCGTGGGCGTAGTGGCGGGCACGCTCTTCGGCGGCAGAAATGCCCACCCGACGCAACATGCCCACCGCCTTCTCCCAAGCCGTCTGGCGTTTGACCTGGGTATGTGCCAGAAAGACGTCGGCAATCTGTTCGCCGATGGGGATCACCGGGTTGAGCGCAGCCAGCGCATCCTGCACGACCATCGCAATCCGACGCCCGCGCACCTGGCGCATCTGTTCCCGGCTCAGGTCAAGCAAATTGACGCCGTTCAGACGAATGGCGCCGCGCACGATGCGCCCTGGGGAAGGGAGCAAACGCAGGATCGACTGCACGGTGACGCTTTTGCCGGAGCCAGATTCGCCGATCAGGCCGACGATCTCGCCGGCCTCCACCGCAAACGAAACCCCGTTGACCGCACGCACCGTCCGGTCGGCAAACAAAAAGGCAGCTTCCAGGTCGTCGACTTCGAGCAATGGCATGGAATTCACCTACCGTGAAGAACGCGGGTCGAGCAGATCGCGAAGCCCGTCCCCGAACAGATTGAAGGCAAAGACGACCACCAACACGGCGGCCCCGGCAAAAAGCGCGATCGAGGGCGCCTGGTACATGTACTGGCGCCCGGTGGTGAGCATGGCCCCCCACGACGAGGTGGGCGGCTGCACCCCCAACCCCAAAAAGCCCAGGCTGGCTTCGTCCAAAATGCCCCACGCCAGCGACGCAGTCACCTGCACGAGGAGGATGGGCAGGATATTGGGCAGCACCTCGCACCGGATCAGACGTGCGGGCGACGCCCCCATCGCCCGGGCCGCTTCGATGTAGGCAGCGCTGCGGACACCGACCACAGCGCTGCGGGCAATGCGGGCAAAGAGGGGCGTGTAGGCGACCCCCAGCGCCACCACCACGCTGAAGGCCGAGGGGCCCAGCAGACCGACCACCCCCAGCGCCACCATCAAAGCCGGGATGGCAAAAAGGAGATCCATCAGACGCATCAACAGCACATCAGCCACCCCACCGCTGAAACCGGCCAGCACCCCCAAAACGCCGCCAGCCGCCAGCGCAACAGCGACAGCGGTGAAGGCGACCAGCAGCGAGACCCGCGACCCATAGATGATCCGGCTCAAAATGTCGCGACCAAATTCGTCGGTGCCAAGCCAGTGGCCCGGCGTCCCCAAGGGGGCAAACCGGGTGGCGGTATCCATCTCGTCCGGGTCATAGGGGGCCAGAACCGGCGCGAAGAGAGCCGTCAAAACCACCGCCAGAATACAGAGACCGGCAGCCAGGGCGACCGGATAGCGGCGCAGCCGTTTCAGAAAGTCCATCGGAACCCTCACTTCAACTGGACACGTGGGTCCAGATAGGCATGCAGCAGCTCGACCAGCAGGTTGATGGCGAGAAAAATGCTGGCATAGATGAGCACAGAGGCCTGGATCATGAAATAGTCCCGCTCAAGCACCGCACGCACAATCAGGCGGCCAGCCCCCGGCCAGTTGAAGAGCTCTTCGATCACGATCTGCCCGGAGAGCAAAAACCCGATGTTGAGGCCAAACACGACCAACAAGCTGATCATCGCGTTGCGCAACACATAGCGGTTGACCACCGTGCGCATCCGCAACCCTTTGGCGTGCGCATAGTTGACATACTGTTCCTGCAGCGCCTCGATCACCGCCGCACGCGCCATCCGTCCGATGTAAGGACCCAGCCCCAGCCCCAGCGAAACCGCCGGTAGCACCAGATATTGCAAATTTTTGAGTGGATCCTGGGTGAAGGGCACGTAGCCTTGGGAGGGCAGCACCTTCCAGCTGACCCCCAGCCAGACCATCAGCAGCGTGCCAAGCCAGAAGAGCGGCATCGAGTAGCCGGCCAGCGACAAGATCGAGAAGAGATGGTCGAACGGGCTATTTTTGAACAGGCCAGCCAGAATGCCGCTGGGCAGCCCGACGAGCAGCGCGATCAGGAGGCCAGCCAGCGCCAGTTGCAGCGTGGCTGGAATGCGTGCCAACAACAGCGGGGCGATCGGCTGGCGCGAGCGGAAGGTGATCCCCAGATCCCCGGCCGGCAAGCCGGAGATCCAATCCACATACTGCACCAGCAGCGGGCGGTTCAACCCGAACTCTTCACGCAGCTGGGCCACAAACTCCTGGCTGGCCGAGGCGCCGACCATCGCCTGCACCGGGTCGCCTGGGATCAGGTGGATATAGACAAAGACCACGACCGACAGACCCCACAACAAAGGAACAAAGAGGAGCAGGCGGTAGAGTGTGTAGCGCAGCATGTCCTCGATCCTCTCGGAGAGCCTGGCCGCCCGCTGCAATGGGCGAAACGGGGCCAGGCGCGAATACGATAGGGCCCCTCTCTGGGGGCTGCGGAACGCATGCGCTCCGCAGCCCCCAGAGAGAGTTCCCTGCTCTGTCCACCTTTTCGGCTAACGCGAGGGAATGTCCGCAAAGATCAACCCACGGCTGGAGTCGTCGCTGCGCGGGAAGAAACCCTGCATCTCGCCGGTGGTCAGCACCAGGGTGTTTTGGGAGCCGTCGGAGAGGATGTAGGCCTCGCTGGAGACCAGCTTGTTAATGGCGTCCAGCAGCTCTTTCTTCTGGGCCAGATCCGTCTCCGCCATCATGTCGTCCAACATCTGGTCCAACGCCGGGTCGCTGCCGCGGAACCAGTAGGGGTTCCAGGTGCCCGAAGAATGCAGGATCTGGTAGAGGCTGTCCGGGGCGTAAATTGCGCCCGGGATGCCGGTGTGCCACATCTGGAATTTGCCTGCGGTGGCGTCGGACCAGTAGCTGCCGGGGTCGTAGCGGTTCGGTTTGAAGTCGAGGCCAGCGTCCTTGCCCCAGTTTTGCAGCAGTTGGGTGTGGCATTCGGATGCGGGCCAGTTGGCCTCGAAGGGAACCTCCACGGAGAACGCCGTGCCATCTTCGACGCCCTCGACGCCGCTGGCCACGCGCAGGCCATCGGCGCCTTCCACCCAGCCGGCCTCGGTGAGCAGGGCCTTGGCCTGGTCGACGCGTTCCTCTTTGCTCAGCCCTTTGTAGGGTTCGAAGCCGGTGAAGAAATCGGTCTGCCAATCATAGACAAAGCCGCCGTAAAGGGGGCTGCCTGTCCCGAACCAGCAGACATTGGTCTTTTCGTCGGTGTCCACCAGCAGGGCAACAGCCTGACGGACACGCTTGTCCTGGAAGGGAGGGCGCGAACGGTCAAAGCCAAAGCCCATATAGCTGGCGGCCTGCGCTTCGTGGATCTGTACGGAAGGCAGCTCGCGCAGGCGCGGCACATCTTTGGCGGGCACGGGCGAATAAACGTCGGCGGCCCCTGATTCGACGGCGGCCACCCCGGCTGTGGCGTCCTCGTTGAAGGTCCACTCGATCCGGTCAAATTGGGGGTACTCTTTGTTCCAGTAGGAGGGGTTGCGCACCAGCACCAGACGGCTTTTCGGCGTGTACTCTTCGAGCAGGAAGGGGCCAGAAGAAACCTGCATCGGCTGGTTCCAGTCAGCCCCGGCGTCGATGGCCTGCTTGGACAAAATGTGAAACTGTACCGTGGCGCCGGGCAGGTCAAGCAGTTCGGGGACCGGGCGCACCATTGTCAGGCGCACGGTGCGTGTATCGACGATGTCGATCGCCTCGATCAGCGCTGTGCGTCCGGACCAGAGTTCGGAGGTACCCAGGTATTCGATCGAGGCCTTGACATCTTCGGCGGTGATGGGCGAGCCATCGCTGAAGGTCAGCCCCTCGCGCAGGGTAAAGGTCCAGACCTTGCCAGCCTCGGTCATCTCCCAGGACTCAGCCAGCCAGGGGATCGGTTTGAAATCGGCGTCCCGATCCCAGAGGGGGTCGTGCATCAACTCGACGACGCGCAAGGAAGCGGACGTCCCCGCCGTGGCCGGGTCGGTGCCCTGGGTCGGTTCAGCGTTGGCGATGCGCAGCACGCGCTCGGCAGCAGATTGGGGGGCGGCTTCTCCAGCAGGCCCGGAAACAGCCGGGGCACACGCTGAAAGGACGGCAACCAGCCAGACTGCGACGACAAGCAGTCTGGTCAGAGATACTTTTTTCATCCGGTTCTCTCCTCTCGAATGCAAAACAGAGTAACAGCGGTCTGCCAAAGTGGACGGGGTACGGACAAAACACCAACAGAGTTCTCGAACACGATGCCGATTTTGGAGAAATGGACTGCCAGGCGTCACCTCCTTTCAGGAGTCGATGCAAATTTCCACAGGCGGGCGGCGGTGCCCCCCAGGACCCAGTCGCGTTCGGCAGGGGTCGCCTCTGCCAGCGCCTGACGCGCCACGGCCAGTTCGGCGCTCAACGAGCAGCGCTCTCTGGACATGGCAGAGTCGCTCCCCCACATCAGACGCTCGGCACCATAGGCGGCCAGCGCCTGTTGCAGCCACTGCTGGGCGTCCAGGTAGGGGGCGGACTGGCGGGAGATCGCCGACAGGGCCGAGACTTTGAGATACAAGTTAGGGTGGCGTGCCATGGCCAGCAGCTGTCGAAAGAGCGGCTGGCCTGCGGTCACCTCCTGGTCGGGGCGGGCGAGGTGGTCGATCACGACCTGCACATGCGGGTAACGTTCGATCGTCTCTGCGGCCGCCACCGCCTGTTCGGGGGAGACCAACAACGTCATCACCAGCCCCATGCCATCGGCGGCTTCCCAGAGCCGCGGGTTGAACCAGTCGATGTCGGTGCGCAGACGGGGCATCAGACGAAAGCCGGAGACCCCACGGGCGACGAGCTTTTGGATCTGGGCCTCCACATCGGCTGCGCTGGGGTCCACCATCCCGATCAGCGCAAAACGGCCAGGGAAGCGCCGGGCAACATCCAGCAGATAGTCGTTGTTGTAGCCGTACCAGCTCGTCTGGATCAGCACCCCGCGGTCGATGCCGACCTCCTCCATGGCCGCACATTGCTCCTCGGCGCTCCAGGGCACAGCCGGCCTCAACTCTCCCAGTGGCTGCCAGGCAAAGCGGCTGCTGGACGGTTCCCACACATGGACATGTGCGTCGACGATCATCGCGACTCCCTTCTAGGCCTCCTGGGCCAGAACAAACGCGGAAGGTGTTGTGATCCAGACTCCGTCTGCCTTGCTGCGTGCGCGGGCGACGGCGGCCTGCACCGTTTCTGCGGCCGGATCGCAGGCGGCCAGAATTGCTGGGTGACAGCAGAGATCGACCACCAGCCCATGCTCGTAGCCCAGATCCACCAGACGGCAGAGCGTCTGCAACCAGCGATCCAGCGGCCAGCGCCAGGGTCGAAACACATGGCAGTCGGTCGGGGTCACGATCGGAAGCTCCCACAGCCCATCTGGATCCTGGTAGGGCTGAGAGGCGCGCAGGTCGGCCAGCAGGCGGGCGTCGTCGAGGCCGGCCTCGGCCCCTGCTTCGTGCCACAAATCCCACCCGGCATAGCGGGAACTCACATAGCGATAGCCCAGTTTGACCAGAAGGGTTCCCAGCCAGGGCTGGGAGCGGATGCCGGCGGTGAAGCCGTAGGGGGTGCGAAAGCCCGTGGCCTTGCAGCCCAGCCGTCGGTACAGGAGCTGGTCTGCGGCCACGATTTCGTCCTGGATGACAGCCTGGGCAGAGCGCTGCCCGACCAGCCAGGGCTGCTGGGCGTACAGCCCGCGCAGGTCGGCAGGGTCGGTTGCCGTCACGTTGACATGCGAGTAGGTGTGGTTGGCAATTTCTGAACCATCGCGCACCGCCTCTGCCAGCGCGCCGGGGTCGAGCTCCTCCAGGGCGGAGGCGACGACAAAATAGGTCAGAGGCACCTGCAGCTCCCGAGCCTGCGCGTTCAGAAGGTGCAGGTACTGGCGGGTTTCGCCGTCGATCGCCCCTTTGCGGTGATCCCAGACCGAAGAGCGGTACGGAAAATTGGTGCACATTTCATGGTCGAAGGTCAGCAACAAGACGGACCGACAGCGGTTGTAGAACAAAGCCCCCCCCTTTGCGGCAAGAGCCGCTGGATGGTGAAAACGATCAGCGCCCCGTCTGCGCACGGGCAATCCCGGCCAAATCCAAAAAATGTTTGGGAGACCGGGAGGCAAACCAATGTTGAACCGCCAGCGCAGCTGCACCGATGCTGCGGCTGTCGGCGCCCAGCCGGCTCACCACGATCTTGGTCGGTTGCAGCGTGTAGGACAAGGTGCGCCGGTAGATGCTGGCCCGAATGAGGTCTACCCAAGGGTGGGGGTAAGCAGCGATCAGAGGCCCGCCGAGGACGACCTGCTCAGGGCTGAAAAGGTTGATCGAGTTGCCGATGGCAATGCCGATGTAGTCGGCAGCTTCGGCCAAAATTTCGACGGCCAGCGCGTCGTTCTCCTGGGCGGCCCGCAGCACGGCGATCGCGTCGATGCGCGAAATATGGCCGTTCACCTGCTCGGTCAGCAGAGAAACCCGTCCGCTTTTGAGCAGCTCGCGGGCCCGGGTCGCCAGCGCGCTGGTGGAAGCCACCGTCTGCAGACAGCCCCGATTGCCACAAAAACAGATCGGCCCGTCTGGGCGCACCGTGCAGTGGCCGATTTCGGCGACAGCCGGGCTCGCCCCACGGTAAGAGCTGCCCTTGACAATCAAGCCGCCGCTGATGCCAGCATCCAACGCAATGTAAAAAAGGCTCTGGACCTGTCGGCTGTCCCCCTGCCAGCGCTCCCCCATGGCCGCCGAAGTGCTGCGGTTGTAGATCAACGGGAAAAAGCCGGTCGCTTCCTGCACCTTGTGGCCCAACGGGTAGTCGAAGAGGTTCAAATCGCTGTAGATGACCATCCGGCCGGCGTCGGTGTCGGCCACCCCAGGGACGGCGATCCCGACCCCGACCACCCGTTCGCGCCCGGCCTCTGCGATGGCCCGCTGGAGCAGCGCGCACAGCTGCTCGCAGATCAGCTCGACATTCAACGCCAGGATCTCGACTTCGTCGGTGCGCTGGACAGCAGCGTTCAGGTCGGTGGTCACCACCCGCAGACGGTGCGTGCTGAACTCGGCACCGATCGCACAGCGGGCCTCTGGCCGCATGGCCAGACAACGCGTCGGGCGCCCCCCCATCGAGGGCATCTGGCCAGTCTCCTCGGCAAAACCGGCTTCGATCAACCGGCGAACCTCCTTGGAAACTGTCGAGGGGCTCAGATGCGTGATCGCCTCCAGCTGGGCGCGCGTGGCAACCTGCATCACCTGCAGCAGTTGGAGCAGGAGGATGGCGTTGGAGCCGCTTTCCAGTTCGAACGAATCATTCTGCCCCATGCCGCAGAGACACCCTTCCCCCATGCAGGCCCAAAAACCAGGCGTTTGCGTCGCTGTTGCCGACGCCCCCGATTGCGTTTCCACCGATACTTTTTGCACAAAATACAACAACTGGCGACTTTTTGTACTCTATCACGCCCTTCAAGGCTTGTCAAGGGCAAAAAAACGGTCAGATTTTCCGTTTAACGGAAAATCTGACCGCTGTAGGGGTCGCGGCAATTGACCGATGTGCTCTCCTCTGTCTGCGTCAGCGCAACCGGCTGTGGCCGGTTGCGCTGGCGACTGTTCTTCTCGGTTAGCGCGCCTGCAGCTGCTGCAGGGCTTGTTCGACGTAAGGGAGGAGATTCTCGACGACGACGCGATAGCCTGCGCCTGTGGGGTGGATGAAGTCAGGCTGGTTGAGCCTGCGGTCGCCTGCTACGCCCTCGAGGAAAAAGGGCATGAAGATGGCGCCAGTTTGCTCGGCCACGCGCGGGTAGATGGTGCGAAAGTCGTCGGCAAACTCGCTGCCCAGATTGCGCACCATTTCCATGCCGGGCAGCACCACGACGGCATCGCTCTTCTGGATGCGCTCCACCAGCGCAGCGATGTTTTGCTCGGTCAATGCCGGATCGATGGCGCGCAGGCCGTCGTTGCCACCGATCGCCAGGATGACAATGTCCGGCCTTTGTTGCAGCAGCCAGTCGATGCGCTGCAATGTGCCGCTGCTCGTCTCGCCGCTCACGCCGGCGTTGACGACTCGCACAGCGTACCCGTCGGCGCGCAATGCCGCCTCCAGCTGTGCTGGGTAGGTCTCTTCATTTCTGACACCAAGCCCCTCCGTCAGGCTGTCACCGATGGCAAGAATCAGAAATTCTTCCTCCGGCGTGGGCGCTGGGGGAGGGGCTGGGGTGGACGGCAGCCCGCAACCAGCCAGCAGGAAACCAATCGCCAGGAGTGCCAGGATCTGCCCAGGCTGGCGCCTCCTCTGCCGCGACAGCAAACCATCTCTTTTTATCTGGCGAACCAATACAACCATGTTGACTCGTTCCTATTCGTTCTCGGTCTGCAGCCGCAAAAAGTTGATGGGCCGGCTGCGCAGGATCCCGACAGAGGCGACCATACCGACCAGGGTCACGGCTGCAATCGTTGTCGCAATCATGGCCAGGCTGGCAAAGGGCAGGAAGCGGTACTCCAGATCGAAGAGCCAGGTCATGAGGGCCCAGGCCGCCACCTGTGCCATGAGCAGCGCCAGCACTGCGCTGAACAGGCCGAGCAGCACATTTTCCAAGGCAAAGACGGCCGTCACCCAGCGGCTCGTGGCGCCCAGCACTTTGTAGTATGCAGCTTCCTGCACGCGCGCCAGACGCGTCGCATAGACCGAACTGACCACGATCAACAGCCCGGCCAGGATGCTGAACGCGCTGAAGAAGCGCACAACCTGCGTGATACGCTGCACGACCGAGGCGAACTGCGCGAGGGTGGCGGTCACGTCGATGACGGTGACGTTGGGAAATTGTGCCACCATGCGGTTCTGCAGTGGGGCGATTTGCTCTGGCGCCACCCGCACGCCGGTGAAGATCGTCTGTGGTGCAGCGCTGAGCGCAGCCGGCGCAAAGACGAAGCCAAAGAAGGGCTGCACCGATTCGGTATCCTGTTTGCGAATGCTGGTCACCGTGGCGTCCAGCGACACGCCCTGGATGTTGAATGTCAGCAGGTCGCCGACGGCGATGCCGCGCGCATCGGCCGTCTCCTGAAGTACGGAGACAGCATGGAGCTCCTGTGCCAGGCCAAAAAGGGAGCTGCCCTGCACCAACGTCTCACTTTCTGCCAGCGTGTCGCGATAGGTGAGCGTATATTGCAGCGCCCGGCGCCCGGCGTCCCCTTCCGATTCGTCTGTGCCATCATTGCTGCCACGTTCATCCGCCTCGGGGTTGCGGCGCGGTTCCTCGCCGTTGACAGCCAAAAGCGCGGCGCGCACGGCGGGAATGTACTCCGCCTCCATACCGAGCGCATCTGCAAAATCTGCCCGCTGGTCGGGCTGGATATCCAAAAAGAAGACGTTGGGCGCATTGGGCGGATAGGACTGCACGAAGCTGGCGCGCAGGTTCTGTTCGATGACGAAGATGCAAAAGAGCACGCCCAGCGCTGTGGAGAGGGTGACGACGATGGCACGCGTGCCGTTGCGCGGCCGGAAGAGCCCGCGCAGCGCCTGTCGCATGGGCAGCCAGCGCACAGCCCACCGCCTGAGCAGCCAGAGCGCCGCCTCGGTGAGCAGCGCCGCAATCAGCAGCAGCAGCAGCGCGCCGCCGGCAAACCAGAGCGCGGTCCGCACATTGCCCAGTTGCCAGATGACCAGCGCTGTAAAGAGGCCCAGAATCAACGCCAGGGTGAGTGCAAAGGGCAGACGGTTGACGATGGGCGGCTCTTCCTTGCGAAAGATATAGCTGGGACGCAGTCCTTCCAGGCGGTAGAGGGGCAGAAAGGTGAAGAGCAACACCACGACGAGCCCAAGCAGCGCACTCTCTACCACAGCGCGCGTCGAAATCAGCAGCTCGATATCGGGCGGCAGAAAGCCGCTGAGCAGCGTGGGCAGCGTCCACTGCAACATCAAGCCAAGGACGATGCCCAGCAGCGCGCCGATGGTGCCGAGCAGCAACACGACAAGGTAGAAATTGGCCATGACAAAGCGGCTGGAAGCACCGAGTGTCCTGGCAATGGCGATCGTGCCATGACGCTCGCGCAAAAACGCGGTCAGCGAACTCTGGATGCCGATGCCGGCGAGCATGAGCGTGAAGATGCCCACCAGGCTCAGGAAGAAGAGGAAGTTGGTGAAAAAGCGCTCCACGCCGGTGCGCGCCGTGCGGAAGGTGTCGACACGCACGAAATCGCGAGCGGCGACCGCCCGGATCTCGGCGGCGAGCGCGTCGACGCTGTCGGGATCGGCAGCCTTGAGCAGCCAGCGATAGGTGACGCGCGAGCCGGGGTTGACGAGGTTGAGTGCGGCCAGATCGGCGGCGTCGACGAGGACACGCGGGCCGAGTGCGAAAAAGGTCGTCGGCCGGTCGGGTTCAAAGGTGAGGAGGCCGCCAATGGTCAGGTTGGCGTCGCCCACACGCAGCGCATCGCCAACCTGAACGCCCAGCCGGTCGAGCAATGCTTGCTCCACGATGATACGACCGGGCGCAAGCACAGCACTCAACCCAGCGCTGCCGTAGAGGGGCCAGCCCGCCTCCACAACCTTGAGATTCGAGAGCAGAGAACTGTCTTCGCCGCTGCGGCGCACGACGGAATAGAACTCCCAGGTGCGGACAGTTTCGGCGTCCCCGCGCGCCGCGATCGCCGCCACGGCGGCATCGACAGCCGGGTCAAAGGTGAAGTTCGACTGCACAACGACATCGGCGCCAATCAGGGCACGCGCATCACGGGTCAGCGCGCGGTCGACGCTGTCGCCGAAGCCGCGCAGCGCCACGAGCGTCACCATCGAGAGCGCTACACACAGCAAAAAAATAAGCGACTGGCTGCGGGTGGTGGCAAGCTGACGACGGATGAAGGGAAGGTGCAGCAAAGTCATGAAGAGGAAGAAGCATGAATTGTCAAGTGACCGTTGACCCTATTTTCCTTTCCGCTCGTCCTTTACGATCTTTCCATCGGCGAGCGTGACGACGCGTTCGGCATGTTCGGCGACTTCGGGCGCATGGGTGACGAGAACCAGCGTGGTCTGGCGCTCGCAGTGCAACTGGATGAGCAGGTCGATGATGGCGGCGCCGTTCTTCGAGTCGAGATTGCCGGTCGGCTCGTCGGCAAAGATGATCTTGGGGCGATTGATCAGCGCTCGGCAGATGGCGACCCGTTGTTTCTCGCCGCCCGAGAGCTGGTGTGGGAAATTTGTTGTGCGGCCCCCTAACCCGACGCGTTCGAGCAGGCTCTGGGCGCGCTGCCGGCTCTCCTTGTCCCCGCGCAGTTCGGCAGGAAAGGCCACATTCTCCAGTGCGTTGAGTGATGGCACCAGGTGAAACGACTGGAAAACGAACCCAAAGGTGCTGTTGCGGATCGGCGCCAGACGGTCTTCACTCCAGTCGGTCACATCGACGCCGTCGATATAGATACGTCCCTGGCTTGGCTGGTCCAGCCCTGAAAGCACGCTGAGCAGGGTAGACTTGCCACTGCCGCTGCTGCCCATGATCACGACGAATTCGCCGGAGTAGATGTCGAAGGTCACACTGTCCAGCACAGCCATCTGTCGATCGCCGATGACATAGCTTTTGGTGACCTGTTTTGCAGAAAGAATTGCAGACATTGTGCCGTCAACGGAATAAGATACAGTCGTTTCGCTCATTTTTGGATCTCAAAAGACGCATTCAACCCTGAATGACGAACACCCACTTCAAACAAACGCTCAGTTGCGTTGGGGGCGCGGTGCCAGCGTCAGCGCAACGTCGAACGGTTTGCCGTCCCGCTCGACCGTCAGGGTGATGGTGTCGCCAGGGCTGGTGTAGCGGGCCAGGTAGATCAACAGATCGTCGAAAGTCTGGATCGGCCGCTGATCGACCGCCACCACAAAGTCTCCGCCGACACCGTCCGGGCAGAGATCGGCATAGGCGCTCTGGATCGGGCGGGCATTGCCGCGCAAACCCGCCCGGGCCGCCGGGCTGTTGTTGAGCACCCGATCCACGATCACACCACGTTTCGCACGGTCGATCCCCTGTTCTGCGCCGCAGATCGGGCTGAACGAAACCCCGCTGATCCCCATGTAGCTGTGTTGGTAGCGGCCGTCGGCGATCAGACCGGCCACCACCCGTTCGACGATTGCGACCGGGATGGCAAAGCCGACGCCGCTGTTCGCCCGCACCTCCGAACGGATCTGGGCGTTGACGCCGATCACCTGCCCTTGCTCGTTGAAGAGCGGCCCCCCAGAGTTGCCCGGGTTGATGGCGGCATCGGTCTGGATCGAGTCTGGGATGCTGAAGTTGCTGTTGGAAGGAATGGTGCGTCCGATCGCACTGACAATACCGCTGGTCAGGGTGCCTTGCAGCCCAAAAGGGTTGCCGATCGCAGCGACACGCATGCCCACATAGACATCCTCCATGCTGCCAAGTTGGACAGGCACCAGGTCGTAGCCGTCTGGGTCGATCTTGAGCACCGCCAGATCGCTGTCCGGGTCTCTGCCAATGACCTCCCCGATGGCAGCAGCCCCGTCGTAGAAGGTGATCTGAAAGCGCTGCCCTTGTTCGACCACATGGTGGTTGGTGACGATGTGTCCGGCCTGATCCAAGACAAACCCTGAGCCGTTGACCAGTGGCATCAGACGGCCGTCGTCCTGGGGCACCGGCAACAGCGACGTGCCTTCGATCGGAGGGTGATCCATCCAGACCGTGATGTTGACGACAGAACGGTTGTATTGTTCGTAGATGTTGCGCAGCACCGCACTTTCGTAGTCGATCCCCTCCGGGGGAGGCTGGACGACGACCTGCGGGCGCGGGGTCGCCGGGGCAGGAGCCACCACCCTGGGCGCCGCAGAACGGGCGCTGGTGGCCTGCAGCCAGCTGGCAAGCCCCAGGGTGGTGACCGCACACAGGACAACCAGCGAAAACAACGCCACGACCGCCAAAAGGGCGAACGGGCTTTTGCTGCGACGAGCAGGAGGGGTCAGGTCATACATAAAAAATTCCAGTCACAAAATTGACGACAGCCCTGTTTGGAACGGTCTGTGCTACAATTATACAATATGAATCGCCGTCAGCTTGCTTTTGTGATCCTGCTCAATGCGCTGATCAGCCTGACGATCGCCGTTGCTGTGGTCTGGGTCGTCGAACAACAACGCCCGGATCCCGAACGGCTCGTCGCTTTGGCGACCCCAGCGATCCCTGCCATCGTCCTCCCTGCCGAGGGTGCTGCGCTGCTCCCTGCGGCAGAGACTCCTGCTGCGCTGCTCTCTGCGGCGGGGACTCCTGCAGCTGCAGCCCAGGCAGAGGCAACCCCCTCCCCCCTTCCGGCTGCCGGGGAAGAGATCTACGTTGTCCAGGCCGGAGACATTCTCTCTGCGATTGCAGGACGGTATGGGGTGAGCATGCAGGCGATCCTGGACGCCAACGGCCTCTCCAACCCCGATTTTGTCTTCTCCGGGCAGCGGCTGATCATTCCGTTCGACGAAAGAGGGCAGGCGGGCGAAGCCACGCCAGCCAGCAGCGGGCAAGCCAGCGGGAGCGGCCTGCGGGTGACCAGCTTTCTGGGGGTCGGACAGCCGGGGAGCGAGGCGCTCCAGATCGCCAATGACAGCGACCTGGCGGTAGATTTGCAAGGGTGGCGCCTGGAGAAGGAGGGGGGGCCGAGCTACCTGTTCGGCAGCGTGGCCCTGTACCCGGGGAGCGGGGTGCTTCTTTACAGTGGAACGGGCACCGACAGCACTGTCGCGCTGTATTGGGGGCAGCCAGCCCCGCTTTGGCAGCCCGGCGCGACCGCACGTCTGGTCAACCCGCAGGGGCAGGAAATGGCACGCGCGACGGTGCCCTGACCGCAGGGGAAAAAAGGGACAAAAAGGACAAAGATGAGCAACGAAAAACCCAACCGTGGATCCCGGCGAAGCCGTCGCCGGTTTTTCCGGCCGGCCAAAGAGGAGACCTCTGCGCAGCCGTCCGCAGCCCCCGCCCCAAACCAAGCGGCCCAGCCAGCCCAGCCACGCCCCCGCAAAACCCGTCGCAAGAGCCGGTCTCGCCAGCGTTCCACAGAAACTGTGCGCAGCCAGGCTGTCGTCGAGCCCGAAATCGCCTATCTGCCCCCCCAGGCGGTCTTCATCTATACGCACAGCGTTCATCCTGAAATGCGTGACAGCTACGAGTTTCGCCCGGAGCATTTCTCCAAAGCAGGACATCGGCTGGAAACTTTTCAGATTGACATCTCCACCCTTTTTGCAGCCAACCAGGTGGGGACAGACAACTTGCCGGTGGTCAAAGGGCTGGCCAGGCCAGACTACAACTGGCTCGGCTGGGAAGACGAATCCGCAGACAAAACCGAGTGAGGGACGCGATGCAAAGAGACGAACAGGTTGTGCCCATCCGGACATTGGTCGATTTCGTCGACCAGGAAGTGACGCTCCGTGGTTGGCTCCAAGCCAAAACCGGCAAAGGCAAGCTGGTATTTTTGCAGGTGCGCGACGGCAGCGGTCTCTGCCAGGCAGTTGTCTTGCGTGGGAAGGTGTCCGAAGCAACGTTTGAGGCGGCCAAAGCCGCCACCCAGGAGAGCAGCCTGCTGGTGAGCGGGGTGGTCAAAGCCGACCCCCGCGCCCCTGGTCTTCCCGGCGGCTACGAACTCGACGTACGCGCCGTGACCCTCCTGAACGAAGCCGCCCCTTATCCGATCCAGCCCAAAGAGCATGGGGTCGAGTTTCTGATGCAGAACCGCCATCTCTGGCTGCGTTCGTCCCGGCAGTGGGCGGCGCTGCGGGTGCGCGCCCGGGTGGTACGGGCCATCCGCGACTGGCTGGACACGCAGGGGTTCCTCAACGTGGACACCCCGATCCTCACCCCGGCGGCTGCCGAAGGGACCACCACCCTGTTCACGATCGACTATCACGGCGAGCCAGCCTATCTGGCCCAGACCGGGCAGCTCTACAACGAAGCCAACATCTTTGCGTTTGGCAAGGTCTACTGTTTTGGACCGACCTTCCGAGCAGAAAAGAGCAAGACACGCCGTCATCTGCAGGAGTTCTGGATGGTCGAACCCGAGATCGCCTTCTGCGATCTCGATGGGCTGATGGAGATCGAGGAACAGCTCGTCAGCTACCTTGTGCAGCGCTGTCTGGAGGAATGCGCCCACGAACTGGCGGTGCTGGAGCGCGACACCACTGCCTTGCAGCGGGTCTCCCCCCCTTTCCCGCGCCTGCACTACGACGACGCCGTGGCGAAGATCAACGCCGCTGTGGAGCGGCACGAAACGGTGCCGGGCTATCCTGACCTGCTGCCGCCGATCCGGTGGGGCGACGATTTTGGCAGCCCGCACGAAACCTTTCTGGCCGCTCAGTTCGACAAACCGGTCTTTGTCCACCACTACCCGACCCAGGTCAAGGCGTTCTACATGGAGCCCGAGGTGGGCCGACCTGAAGTCTGCCGCAGCGTCGATTTGTTGGCCCCGGAAGGCTACGGAGAGATCACGGGGGGCAGCGAGCGAATGAGCGACGCCAGCCAGCTGGTCGCTGCCCTCGAACGCCACCATCTCCCCTTGGAAACGTATAGCTGGTATGTGGACCTGCGCCGTTACGGGTCGGTGGTCCACAGCGGCTTCGGCATGGGGGTGGAGCGGACGGTTGCCTGGATCTGCGGCCTGGAACATGTGCGTGAGACCACGGCGTTCCCCCGGCTGTTGAACGTGTTGCGCCCCTGATGCTGGCTGGGGGGAGTGGCTGAACTCCGATGGTGTGGGGGGTCGTTTTGTGCTTTGCTGCGGGGCTGACCCTGGCCTTGACCCCGCTGGCGGGCTGGCTGGGCCGGCGCTGGGGGTTGGTCGACGTGCCTGGGGGACGGCGTCGGCACCAGGGGATCGTCCCGCGCACGGGGGGGCTGGCCCTCTTCGGCGGTCTTTTTGTCACGGTGCTGCTGTTGGCGCTGCTGCCGGCATGGGAGGTCACCGCTCCCTGGTTCCCGGCGCGCAACGACCCCCACGAAGAACGGCGGCTGGCCGCCTTGTTGGTCGGCTCGCTCTACTGCGTGGGCTTTGGGCTGCTGGACGACCGTATCGGGCTGAAATCTGGCCCCCAGTACCTGATCCAGTTTGGGGCTGCGCTGATCGCCTGTGGGGGGCTGATTTTTGTCAAACATGTCAACAACCCCTTCGGAACAGGGCTGCTGTGGGGCCCGGATGGCTTTCCGGGGTGGCTGGTTTTTCTGCTGACCACCTTCTGGTTTATGGGGATGATGAACACGATCAACTTTTTGGATGGGGCCAGCGGGCTGGTGGCAGGGGTGACGGCGGTCCTGGCCGCCGTGCTGGCGCTGCATATGATCTTCAAAGCGGAGCCGCCGCAGCAGAGCGTCGCCCTGCTGCCTGTGGCGCTGCTGGGGGTGGCGCTCGGTTTTTTGCCCTTCAACTTTGGACGCCAGATCTTCATGGGCAGCAGCGGCAGCTACCTGCTGGGCTATGTGATCGCTGCATTGGGGATCATCGGCGGGGCCCGGCTGGCGACCGTGATGATGGTGGTCGGCCTGCCGGCGCTCGAGGTCGGGTGGCTGATGGTCACCCGATGGCGACGGGGGGTGTCGCCAGGTCAGGGCGGTCGCGACCACCTGCATTTTCGGCTGTTGGACATGGGGGTAGACGAACGGGCGCTGGTGGTGGGCTACTGGCTCTTCTGTGCACTGCTGGGGGTGTTGACCTTGTCGATCGAGGAGCGTCTCTTCAAATTGCTGGCCCTGCTGCTGGGGGCCGTGCTCGGCATCGTGCTCTTTGCCTGGGCAGGCCACCGGAGCGCTGAACGGGCTCGCTGCGGCTCGGTCGAAGGGGGGCGCTGAATGTCCCTGCTGACAGTGGCCAATCTGGGGGTGGCGTTCGGCGACTTGGATCTCTTTTTGGGGATCTCGGCGTCGATCCCCAACGACGGCAAGATCGGGCTGGTGGGCCCCAACGGGATCGGGAAGACCACCCTGCTGCGGGTGCTGGCTGGCCTGCTGCCGCCCACCTCGGGCAGCATCGCTGCGGCGCGTGGCACCCGCATCGGCTACCTGCGCCAGGAGGCGGTCGACGCCTTTGCCGGCCGCCACAACACCGTCTACGACGAGATGCTGGCGGTCTATGCTGGCCTGCGCGAGCAGGAAGGGCTCTTGCAGAGGCTGGAACAACAAATGGCCCAGGAACACGACGAACGGCTGCTGGCCGAGTACAGCGCCGCACAGGAGCGCTTCGAGCACGCCGGCGGGTACGACTACGAAGTGCGGATCGGCCAGGTGCTCTACGGGCTCGGCTTCACACGGGCAGAGTGGACGCTGCAGATTTCTGTGCTCAGCGGGGGCCAGAAAACACGTGCCCTGCTGGCGCGCCTGCTGCTTGAAAGACCTGACCTGTTGATCCTCGACGAGCCGACCAACCATCTGGATGTGCAGGCTGTGGAATGGCTGGAAGGGCTGCTGCGCACCTGGGAGGGAGCCTTGCTGATCGTGTCGCACGACCGGTACTTCCTGGACAACGTGGTCGACCGCATCTGGGAGATGGGGCCGGCCGGCTTCGAGATCTACACTGGCAACTACAGCCACTATGTGCGGCAGCGCCAGGAACGCTGGGAGCGCCGCGAGCTCGAGTTCAACGCGGTCAAAGAACGGTTTCTGGGCGAACTGGACTACATCAAACGCAACATCGCCCGGGATGCCACCAAAAACCAGGCGGTCGGCCGTCTGCGGCGGCTGATCCGCGAGGTGCGCGTGGTCGAGGCAGGGGGGCTGGATCTGCTGCTCAACAAAAATTGGGGGCAGGTGATGGAGGAGGTCGACATCTCCGAAGCCAAATGGGGGGTCATGGATGTCGAACAGGCGATCAAAGGGCTGCGCAATCCGACGGTGCGCCCCCCACAGCTCAATCTGAAGCTCAAGAGCACGCTGCGCAGCGGCAACCTGGTGCTGCGCACCACCGCCCTGACGATCGGCTACCCGGAAAAAATCCTCTTCACCGCCGCACCGATCACCCTGGAACGGGGCGAGTGTGCGGCGCTGATCGGACCCAACGGCAGCGGCAAGACCACCTTTTTGCGCACGTTGATGGGAGAGCTTGCCCCCCTGGAGGGGCAGCTTCGCTTCGGGGCGAGCCTCAAGATCGGCTACTTCTCGCAGGCCCACGAACGGCTGAACCCCGACAACAGCGTGCTCGACGAGCTGCTCAGCCACAAACAGATGCTGCTGGGCCCGGCGCGCAACTACCTGGCGCAGTATCTGTTTCGAGGAGAGGAGGTCTTCAAGCCGGTCAGGCTGCTCAGCGGCGGCGAGCGGGGCCGGCTGGCGCTGGCGATCCTGGCGCTGGAGGGGGCCAATTTTCTCTTGCTCGACGAGCCCAGCAACCACCTGGATATTCCAGCGCAAGAAGTTTTGCAGCAGGTGCTCGAACAGTTCGACGGCACGATCCTGTTGGTCTCGCACGACCGCTATCTGATCGACCGCCTGGCAACCCAGGTCTGGGAACTGCAGCAGCAGCATCTGGAGGTCTTTGCGGGCAGCTACGCCGAGCGGGTCGCGGCCCGCCAGCAGGCGGCAGAGCTGGAAAAACAGAGCCTGGCGGTCGAGCGCACCACCCTGCGCAGCGGCTATGCAGCGACCAAACAGGCACGGGCAGACGAACGTCGGCGGGCCAGGGCGGTTGCCGAGGCCGAAGAGCAGGTGCATGCGTTGGAGGAAAAGCTGCGTTCGCTGGAGAAAGAACTCCACCAGGCCCAGGATCTGCTCCACATTCAGCGGCTGGGCCTGGCCTACGCCGACACCCAGGCAGCGCTGGAGGCCGCGTTCGAAGAGTGGGCGGCGCTGGCCTGACCCCCCTCAGCTGAGCGCCAGCTCGGCAAAAATCACGGTCGTGTCTGGCACCTTGCTGAAGGTAAAGCCCAGCTTCTGACAGATGCGGCGCATCCCTTCGTTTTCTGGCAGGATCTCGGCGACGATGCGCTCCAACATCTCGTCGCGTCCGATCTGGATCAGCCGGCTGAGCAGTTCGGTGCCCAGCCCGGTGCGCTGGTACTGGTCGTTGATCAGAATCGCAAATTCCCCGTCTCGCGTCCCTTGCAGCTTGGTCAGCTGCCCCATCCCCACAATCTCAAGCCGGCCGCGGTCGTCTTTGTGCTCGGCCACCAATGCCATTTGACGGTCGTAGTCGACAAAACAGAGCATCGCCAGCTGTTCGTGGGACATCAGCTGTGCCGGGGAGACCGGATGAAAATAGCGCAGGTAGATGCTGTAGGGGGACAACGTGCGGTTGAACGAAGCCATCAACGGTTCGTCTTCGGGGCGAATCGGGCGGATGTAGACCTCGGCTGCGTTCTGGCAGACAAAAGCGGCGCTGTAGCGGGTGGGCAGCGGCCGGATGGCGGGGCGGGGCAGCGCCGCCTCGTCCGTCTCTGGGTCGTGCAGCAGCACGCGCGCGTCGAGGGCCAGAATCTGGGTGGGGGAGACAAGCAGCGGGTTGATGTCGATCTCGCGGATCCAGCGTTGTTCGACGACCAGCTGGCTGAAACGCACCAGCAGGCGGCACAGGGCCTCGATGTCGACCGGTCTGCGCCCGCGCACCCCCTGCAGCGCCTCCCAGATCCTGGTCTGCTCCATCATGCGGCGGGCCAGCGTGGTGTTGAGCGGGGGCAACGCCAACGCCCGGTCTTTGTAGACCTCCACCAGCACACCGCCGGTGCCGAAGAGCAGCACAGGCCCAAACTGGCCATCGATGCTGCTGCCCACGATCAGCTCGTACCCTTCCAGCTTGACCATAGGCTGGACAGTGACACCGTGGAAATGGTGCTCGCCATGGCGACGGGTGACAGCCTCGCGGATCGTCGTGAAGGCTTTGTGCACAGCCTGTTCGTCCGGCAGGTTGAGCTGGACACCCTGGACCTCCGATTTGTGGGTGATGCTCTCCGAATTGAGCTTCACCACCACCGGATAGCCGATGGCGCTGGCTTCGTGCATGGCCTCTTCGACCGTCAGCGCCAGACGGGTCTCCACCGTCGGAATGCCGTAGGCGGCAAAGATCTGCTTGGATTCGAACTCGGTGAGGGTCGTGCGCCCTTGCTGGCGCACCTCTTCGATCAAGCGGCGAGCCCGGCTGCGGTTCATGGCTTCCGCTTCGCTCGCGACCGGCAGCGAAGGGGTCTCGTAGATGCCCCGCAAATTGTAGCTGTAGCGCCACATATAGTTGAAGACCTGCGCCGCAGTGTCCGGGTAGGGAAAGGTCGGGATACTGGCGCGGTTCAGGATTGCAACCCCCGCAGCCACGTCGGCGCCCCCCATCCAGCTGGCCAGCACCGGTTTGTCGCGCAGGCTGGCCGCTGCCTGACGGAGCTGTTCGGCGGTGCGGGTCGGGTCGGTCATGTCCTGCGGGGTCAAGATGACCAACAGCCCGTCGGCGTTTTTGTCTTTGGCGGCGACCTCCAGCGTCTTGGCGTAGAGATCCGGGCTGGCATCCCCCAGAATGTCGATCGGATTGTTGTGGCTCCAGGCGGCAGGAAGAAACTTGTTGAGCTCGGCCAGGGTCTGTTCGGAGATGTCGGTGAGCTTGCCCCTGCCCAGAATCAGGGCGTCGGTCGCCAGCACGCCCGGCCCGCCTGCATTGGTGACGATGGTCAGATTGGGCCCCTGGGCCCTTGGCTGTTTGGAAAGCACTTCCGCCATGTAGAAGATATCGGAGATACGTTCGACCCGCAGCACCCCGACACGCCGAAAGGCTGCGTCGAGCACGTCGTCGCTCCCGGCCAGGGAGCCGGTATGCGAGGCAGCGGCCTTGGCCGCAGCCGCCGTGCGGCCAGCCTTGATCACGATGATCGGCTTGGCCAGCGCTACCTCGCGCGCCGCCGACAAGAAACGCCGCGCATCCCCGATCGTCTCCATGTACATGACGATCGCCTTGGTGCGCGGGTCATCTCCTAGATAGTAGAGCAGATCAGCCCAGTCCACATCCAACATCGACCCGATCGAGACAAAGGCGCTGAAACCGACGTTGTCTTGCAAACTCCAGTCCAGCACAGAGGTACAGAGCGCCCCGCTCTGGCTTATAAAGCCGACCCCTCCTGGCAGCGCCATTCCTTTGGCAAAGGTCGCGTTGATCCCAGTCAGGGGGCTCATCACCCCGAGGCAGTTGGGGCCGATGATGCGCATCTGCGCATCGCGCGCCTGTTCCAAAATTTTCTGCTCCAGCCCAGCCCCTTCAGCACCGATCTCTTTGAAGCCAGCCGAAATGATGATGGCCCCCTTGACCCCAGCCTCGACACACTCGGCAATCACGTCGGGCACCGTCGGTGCCGGCGTCACGATCACCGCCAGGTCGACCAGGTCAGGAACCTCCTGGATCGAAGGATAGGCGCGAATCCCCAGAATATTGGAGCGTTTCGGGTTGACCGGAAAGACCGTTCCGCCGAAGGGATGGCGGATCAGGTTCCAGAGCAGCGTGCGGCCGACGCTGTCCGCTTTTTCGGTCGCGCCGATCACCGCTACGTTGCGCGGTTTGAAGATGGCGTCGAGCGGGTGACGCCGAAACGCACTTTTCAGCTCTGAGGTCGCTTTGCCTGTACTCATTCTACCCATCCTTCTTGTCCAGATCCGCCTCTGGCAGGAACCAGCCCCGGGGGCAGTTCAGCCAGCCAGCCCGTGAAGCAGTTTGCAATAGGCCCGCTGGCCACGCACAAAGTTGCTCAGCCGAAAAAATTCATTGGGGGAATGCTGCCGCTCATCATCCAGCCCAAAGCCAAAACTGACCGTATAGGCGCCCAGCAACTCGAGAAAGATCGCCGTCACCGGAATGCTTCCGCCCGAACGGGCCAGATAGGGCTCCTTGCCATATTCTTCGACCAGGATGGCGCGCGCAGCCTGGTTGCCAGGGTGCTCCCCGGGCATCCAGTAGGGGATGGCGCCATTCTCCTTGACCGTCACCGTCACCCGCACCCCGGGCGGCGCGTGGCGTTCGAGGTGGGCTTTCACCTGCTGCACGATCCGCTGGGGCTGCTGGTTGGCCACCAGGCGGCAGGTTATTTTGGCGTGCGCTGCGCTGGGCAGCACAGTCTTGACCCCCTCCCCTTGAAACCCACCCCAGATCCCATTGACCTCCAAGGTCGGGCGCACCCAGGAGCGCTCCAGCACCGAATAGCCAGCCTCCCCAAAAAATGTGTCGACGCCCAGGTTCTGGCGCACGCCGGCCTCATCGTAGGGGATGCGTGCGATCTCGGCCCGCTCTGCGGCGCTCAGCTCCAGCACGTCGTCGTAGAAGCCTTCGACCTGCACACGCCCCTCGGCATCCCGCAGCGAAGCCAGCAGCGCTGCCAGGGCATGGATGGGGTTTTGGAGGGCGCCGCCGTAAAGGCCGGAGTGGACATCGTAGGCAGGCCCGACGACATCGACCTGCAGCGCACAAAGCCCACGCAGGCCGACCAGCAGCTCGGGCTGTTCTTCGCCCCATTGGCCGCCGTCGGCGCTGAGCACGAAGTCACAGGCAAACCGGTCGCGGTGCGCGGCGACAAAGGCCGGCAAGGTCGGGCTGCCGATCTCTTCCTGCCCTTCCCAAAAACATTTGACGTTGACCGGCAGCGCCCCTTCGGCAGCCAACAAAGCCTCCAGGGCCAGCAGCGGAGCCAGCATGTTGCCCTTGTCGTCGCTGGCCCCGCGCGCGTAGACCCGCCCCTCTTGGATCACCGGCTCGAAGGGGGGGCTCTCCCACAGCGACAGCGGGTCAGCAGGCTGTACATCGAAATGGCCGTAGATGAGGACGGTCGGCTTGCCAGGGGCATGCAGCCAGTCCGCATAGACGACCGGGTGGCCACCAGTTTCCATGACTTCGACATGCTCCATCCCGGCCGAACGCAGCTGCGCTGCCACCCACTCTCCAGCTGCCCGCACATCGGCGCTGTGCTCGGGCAGGCTGGAGATGCTGGGGATGCGCAAAAACTCGAGCAGGCGCGCCGTAAACTCGACCTGCCGCTCTTCCAGGTATGTTTGCCAGTTCATTGCTTGACTCCTTGCTTCTCAGATGGGCTCTCAGAACCTGCTTTTTCTATCATAGCCGCGGCCCATACAAATCAAAAACCAGCCGGGCAGGCAACTTCAGGGCGCTGGTTTGAGGCTGCGCGTCGCCAGGTAAGCGGGCATGAAGTCGTGCAGGGCGGTGCCTGGCCAGCTGTCCTCGTAAAAACCGGTGATGATCAACCCCGCGTCCAGCTGGCCGCCCAGCTGGTCGGTCAGGGTGTGGCCGAATTCGAGCGGCTGCAGGTCGGCCAGGTAGCAGGCGCGTTCGGCGGCGCTCAGGCTGGTGAGGTCCGAGTAGGGCAGACGGTGGCGCACCTGGAGGATCCCCGCATCGGCCAGCTCCTGGTCGAAAAGATAGCTGGCTGGGTTGCAAAAGCCTGCCAGCAGGAGGCCGCCCGGCCGCAGCACCCGAGCGGCTTCAGCCCAGACCGGCCGGACTTCGGGGACAAAAAGATTGGAGGTGGGGTGCACAATCAGGTCAAAGACGCCGTCGGCGAAAGCGCTCAGATCCTGCATGTCTCCTTCGACGGTGTGCAACGTCAGCCCATCGCGGCGGGCCACAAACCGGTCCTGGGCCAGCTGCTGGGGAGAGTTGTCGAAGACCGTGACCCGGGCACCGGCGGCGGCCAGCAGCGGTCCTTGTTGGCCGCCGCCGCCAGCCAGACAGAGGACGGCAGCCCCTGCCAGCGGGGGGAACCAGCTGGCAGGCACCGGAGAGGTCGGGGTCAGCCCGATCTGCCAGTGCCCCTGCCGGGCAGCTGCGATCGCCTCGGCCGTCACCGGGAGCGTCCAGCGGCTGGCACGTTCGACGGCCTTGTCCCAGGCCTGGGCGTTGTAGCGGCGCAGCTGGCGAGCGTCCATCGGCGGGCCCCTCCTAGATCTGGTCCAGCGCCTGGGCGAGGTCAGCCAGCAGGGCGTCGGTTTCTTCGATGCCCAGGCAGAGACGCACCAGTTCGTCGCGGATGCCCAGAGCCAACCGTTCTTCGGGAGGGGTCATGGCATAGCCCATGAGAGCGAGGGGGCTGACCATGCTTTCGACGCCGCCAAGGCTGGGGCCGATCGTGGGGATGCGCAGCGCGTCGATCAGGCGGTGGGCGCGCTCGCCGTCGCCGTCGACCTCAAAACTGACCACACCGCCTCCCCCGCGCAGCGTGGCGCTGGCCACAGCGTAGTCCGGGTGGCTTTCCAGCAGCGGGTACCAGACCCGGCGCACCTTGGGGTGCTCTTCCAGAAACCGAGCGACCGCCAGGCCGCTCTCGTTCTGGCGCGCCACCCGCAGCGGCAGCGTCTTGATCCCACGCAGCGTCAGATAGGCCGTCTGGGGAGCCAGCAGGCAGCCAAACAGATGCTGCATCTGACGCAGCGGGGTGGTCAGGTCGAAACGACCTGCCACCGAGCCCCCCATCAGATCGTTGTGGCCGCCCAGGTATTTGGTCAGGCTGTGGAGGACCAGGTCGACCCCGAACTGGAGCGGGCGTTGGTTGTACGGTGTTGCAAAGGTGGCGTCGACCACCGTCAACAGCTGGTGGCGCCGTGCGATCGCCACCAACCGTTCCAGATCCAGACAACGCATAAAGGGATTGGTCGGAGATTCTGAAAAAATCAGACGGGTCTCGGGGCGAATCGCCGCTGTGAGCGCCTGGTCGTCGCCGAAGGGAACCAAGGTGCAGTCGATCCCGTAGCGGTGCAGAAACTTACGGCTGAATTCGAGCGTGCTGGGATAGCACTGGTCGGTCAGCAGAAAATGCTGGCCGGGCTGCAGAAGCAGCAGCAGGGTGGCGGTCACGGCAGACATCCCGCTGCCGACCGCGATCGCATCCTGGGCACCTTCCAGTTCGGCGATCTTGGCTTCGAGGGCGCGCACGGTCGGGTTGCCGTAGCGCCCATACTCCTCCCGTTCGGGGGCCTCCCAGAAGAGACGATCCTCGGTGTAGGCGACCAGGTCGGCCGTGCTCGCAAAGGTATAGACAGCACTCTGGACGATCGGAACAGTCAGGCTGTGGTGCGCTCGAAAGCGTGCTTCCCCCGCGTGGACGGCCTGTGTCGTGTCGGTGGTCGGCTGGGCCTGCCCAGCCAGCTTGTGTGTCGGCATCTTTCTTCATCTTTCGTCAAAAAACCGCTCTCTCCGTCTACCATTTCCCCAGCAGTCTCCGGATGCAGCAGGGCAAAGGGGTTGCAGCAATCGCCCGCAGGTGTGCGGTGACATTTGCTTCCCCCCAATGTATGCTATAATCGGTTGTCATACAAAACTTGGGCGCATTGATGCCCGTTCCAAACCAGGTACCACATCCAGGCAGAACAGGCTGCCGGTCGAAATCGAGGATACGCAAACAATGGCAGAACCTTCCTTAAAGGCCAGTGTACCTTCGGCGAAGGCGGCTGTAGCAGAGGCCACAGCCGTCCTGGCCACAGAACAGCTCCTCTCGATGTATCGGAAGATGGTGTTGATTCGGCGGGTCGAGGAATCTTTGCTCGACCTGGCTGGCTCTGGCAAGATCGGCGGCGCTATGCACACCGCGATCGGACATGAAGGTGCGGCGGTCGGCATGGCAGCGGCACTCCGCCCGCAAGACTACCTGACCTGCACCTACCGCGGCCACCACCACTCGCTGGCGCGCGGCATGGACCCCCGGCGAGCGATCTGTGAAGTGCTGGGAAAGGCCCCTGGCTTTGCCAAGGGCAAAGGGGGGTCGATGCATTTTCTGGACCCCTCCCTGGGGTTGATGGGGGCCAACGGAATTGTCGGCGCCCAGGTCCCCCATGCCGCAGGCATGGCGCTGGCCGCCAAAATCCGCGGCGACGATCGGGTGGCCATCACCTTTTTTGGTGAAGGCGCGCTCTACCAGGGGTTGATGCACGAGACCTTCAACATGGCGCAGAAGTGGAAGCTGCCGGTGATCTTCTACTGCGAAAACAACCGCTACTCCGAGATGACGCCGATCTCGCGCACCTCTTCGGTCGCAGAGATCCATCTCTTTGCGCGGGCTTATGGGATGGAAAGCGTGCAGATCGACGGGAACAATGTCGAAGTCGTCTATGAGACGGTTGCCCGGGCGGCAGCGCGTGCCCGGGCTGGCGAAGGGCCGACCTTTATCGAAGGGGTCACCTACCGACTGGCTGGCCACATGGCCAACGATTTGGAAACCTACCGGAGTGCAGAAGAGATCGACATGCAGCGCAGCTACGAGCCGTTGACCCAGCTGCAGCAAACCTTGTTGGGGCGAGGGGTGGCTGCCGACCTGCTCGCCCAGTTGCGTGCCGAGGTCGAACAGGAAGTCCAGTCCGCCGTCGAATTCGCCCTGGAGGCTCCCTGGCCCGACGTGGCCGAAGCCTACACGGATGTCTATAAGGTGTAACAAGATGCGCAAGACAACTTTCATCCAGGCAATCAACGAGGCGCTGCGCGAAGAGATGCAGCGCGACGAGCGGGTCTTTTTGATCGGCGAAGACATCGGCCACTACGGCGGGCTCTTCCGGGTGACGCGCAATCTGCTCGACGAGTTTGGGGAGCGCCGCGTGATCGATACCCCGATCAGCGAGCAGGGGTTCATGGGAATGGCGGTCGGTGCCGCCATGGCGGGGCTGCGCCCCATCGTCGAACTCATGTACATGGACTTCTATCTGGTCTGCGCAGACCAGATCTTCAACCAGGCCGCCAAGATGCACTACATGACCGGTGGGCTTCTGAATGTGCCGATGGTGATCCGCGGCCAGCAGGGGGGCGGCAAGGGCTATGGATCGCAGCACAGCAGCAGCGTCGAGAGCACCTTCGCCCAATTTCCCGGCATCAAAGTGGTGGCCCCCTCGACCCCCTACGACGCCAAAGGGCTGTTGGTCTCAGCCATTCGCGACGAAAACCCTGTGCTCTTTCTGGAGCACAAAATGCTCTACTTCACACGCGGGGAGCTGCCCGACGCCGAGGTCGACTACACCGTTCCGATCGGCAAGTCAGAAGTGAAACGGGCGGGCAAAGACCTCACCCTGGCCACCTTTGGGTATACCTTGCTGCAGGCGCTCGAAGCTGCCGAAGAGCTGCAGGCCGAGCAGGGGATCGACCTTGAAATCGTCGACCTGCGCAGCATCACCCCGCTCGATATGGAGGGGGTGCTCACATCGGTGGCCAGAACCGGGCGGCTGCTGGCCGTCCACGAGTCCCAGTCCAATGCTGGCATCGGCGCCGAAATCGTGGCACGCACCTACGAAGAGGCCCCCTATCTGCTCAAAGCGCCGGCTCGCCGGCTCGGCATGGCCCCTGCATCTCTGCCGGTCTCCAAGCCGCTTGAAGAAGAACTCCTGCCCTGGAAGCGCAACATCAAAGCTGCTGTCCTGGAAATGATGAAATAGGGGGAAGCATGGCAACTGAAATCAGACTGCCGGACGCCGGCGAAGGGGTCGAAGATGTCACTGTCAGCCGCTGGCGCATGGCGGTCGGCGACACGGTCAAGGCAGGCGACATCCTTTTGGAGGTGGCGACCGACAAGGTCGACACAGAAATTCCAGCCCCAGCCTCAGGTGTCCTGCTCAAAATCAACTACCGTGCGGGGGAACTGGCGCCGATCAGCGCCGTGATCGGCTATATCGGCGAAGCAGGGGAGGCAGCCAGCCCGGCGCCACAGCCCGCCGAGACAGAAATCCGGGCGACCCCGGTCGCCAAGCGGGTCGCCGCCGAAAAAGGGGTCGACCTGGCCGGGGTCGCCGGCAGCGGGCCCGGCGGACAGATCACCAAGCAGGATGTGCTGTCCCATCGTGAGGCTCCTGCCTCCCCGGCCGGGGAGGCCCTGCCCGGGGAGCTGACCGACAGCGCCAGCCTGGTGGTTCGCCGTCTGGCAGCCGACCACAACCTCCACCTGCGCGAGGTGGCGGGCGACCGACCGCTGAGCACCCTGACCAAGTACGACCTGCTCAGCGCTCTGGCCAGCCGCACCCAAGGCAGGAGCGTACGGGTCGAACCCGCCTACCCCCCAGCCCCAGCGGCGGCCCCGGCAGCGGCCCCGGCAGCGGCTCCAGCGGCGGCCCCGACAGCAGCCCCGGCAGCGGCCCCGACAGCGGCCCCGGCGCGGGCGGGCGAAGAGCTGGTCAAACTCTCGCGCATGCGCGTGGCCGTGGCGCGCAACACGACCCAGAGTCTGTTCACCGCTCCCCACGTGACGACGATGTGGGATGTCGACATGAGCGCAGTGTTGCGCCACCGGGCAGCCCACAAACAGGAATTTGCGGCCGCCGGGGTCAATCTCACCATCACAGCCTATTTTGTCGAGGCGATTGTGGCTGGCCTCAAGGCCGTGCCGGCGGCCAACGCGACCTGGACCGAAGAAGGGATCCTGATCAAGCGGAGCTACCACATCGGCATGGCGACCGCACTGCCGATGGACGCCAACGGGCTAGGGGGGTTGATCGTGCCTGTCATCAAACAGGCTGGCGAACTCAACCTGTTGGGGCTGGCGCGTGCCGTCAACGACCTGGCAGAGCGGGCCCGCAAGAACGCCTTGACGCAGGCGGACCTGAGCGACGGCACCTTTACCCTCAGCAACTACGGGACCTCGGGCAGCCGTTTTCAGACCCCGATCATCGTGCAGCCGCAGGTCGGCATCCTGGGGGTCGGGGCCATCGAAAAACGGGCTGTCGTGGTCAGCCAGGGGCATCCGCTGGACCCCAATCCGGGGGACGCGCTTGTCTTCAAGCCGATGGCGACGCTGGGCTTCAGCTACGACCACCGGGTGTTGGATGGGGCGACTGCGGACGCCTTCTGTGCCGCGGTCAAGCGGCAGCTCGAAGGCGCCTGAGCTGCCAGGAGAAACGTGTTGTGCCAGGAAGGGAGAGCGCCCCTTTCTGGCCAGCCTTCCCTGTCAGCTCTGCCGCTGCATCAGCCAGTTGGCTGTCGCCCAGAGCAGGCTGGCAGGGGCCTCTGCACCCAAAGCCTCCTGCAGCGCCTGCTGGCTGGCGGTGTAAAAGCGCCTCATCTGGTCGGTGGCATAGGTGCGTGCGCCAGCCTGTTCAAGGAGACGCAGCGCTTCTGGCAGGTCGGCGTCGGTGAGCCGATCGCTCCAGAGCAACGCATGCAGCGCTTCGCCGCAGAGCGGGTCGTTGAGCGCGTGCAGCAGGGGCAGACTTTTTTTGCGCCGCAGAATGTCGTTGCCTGCGGCTTTGCCGGTCACGGCAGGATCCCCCCAGATCCCGAGCAGGTCATCCTGGATCTGAAAGGCCAGCCCGAGCGACTGGCCAAAACGGCGCAGTGGGGCGTACATGCTGTCACCGCCCACCAGACCGCCGAGCGCCACACTGGCTCCGATCAACGCTGCGGTCTTGCCTTCGATCATGCGCAGATATTCGGCGACGCTGACCTGGCGGCGCTGCTCAAAGTGCATGTCCAGGTGCTGTCCTTCGGTCAAGGCAACAGCGGTGTCGGTGAAAAGCTGCAACGCCGCCAGCTGCTGAGCCGCAGCGACCTGGGTCCTGGAGAGACGCTGAAGGGCCGCAAAAGCCAGGGCAAACATGGCGTCGCCGGCGTTGATGGCCTGCGGCACCCCCCAGACGCTCCATAAGGTCGGCCGATGACGGCGGGTCAGGTCGCCGTCCTCGATGTCGTCGTGCACCAGCGAAAAATTGTGCAGGATCTCCACTGCGGCGGCGGCCGGCAGCGCCTGCGCCGGATCCCCGCCGACAGCCTGGCAGGCCATCAGACAAAGCAGCGGGCGCAGCCGTTTGCCCGCCAGCAAGGTCACCGGCTGAAAGTGGCTGTCCACCCACCCCATATGGTAGTGGATCATCCCATAGTGCAACGGGGTGGCGCGGTCGTCGCCCGCCAGCACAGCGCGCATCTCGGTCTCCAGCGCTGGCAGCCAGCGCGCCGCAAAGTTGTCGAGCATCATCTCTCCTTCACCAAAACACCAGGCTGGCGCAGACCAGCCAAAGAGGCCACGCCGCTGCAGAACATCGCGATGCGCGCCTCGGTGGACAAAAATTCCATCTCGGCAGCAACCGCCTCGGCAGACTCCATCGCAGCCTTGAGAAACGGAGAGGCCAGCCCCACCAGGTCAGCGCCCAGCGCAAGACATTTGACCAGCTCCTGCCCGCTGCGGATACCGCCGCTGGCGAAAAGACGGAGCTCGGGGCGCCCCAGCTCGGCGCGCACGGCGGCGGCAGCAACCAGGCTGTCTGCCGTGGGAATGCCCCAGTCGGCAAAGGCCCCCGCCAGGCGGCGCAGCCGTTCGGTCGGGGCCCGGTGCATTTCGACCTGGCTCCAGGAGGTGCCGCCGGCCCCCGCCACGTCGATGGCAGCCACCCCCGCCTCGACCAGCCGCCGGGCACTCTGGGCGCTGATCCCCCACCCCACCTCCTTCACGATCACCGGCCGATCCAGCTGTGCACAGACGTCAGCGATCTTGGCCAGCAGCCCGCGCCAGCGCAGATCCCCTTCGGGCTGCACCGCCTCCTGCAGCGGGTTGAGATGCAAAATCAAGGCGTCAGCCTCGATCATCTCCACCGCTCGGCGGCACTGGTCGACTGTGTAGCCATAGTTGAGCTGCACAGCGCCCAGATTGGCAAACAGCAGAACATCCGGCGCCAGATCCCGCACCCGAAAAGAGGGGCGAAGCTGCTCGTACTCGATGGCGGCGCGCTGGCTGCCAACCCCCAACGCCACACGCCAGGCCTGAGCCGCTTCGGCCAGATTGCGGTTGATGAGCGCTGCCTGCTGGGTCCCCCCTGTCATCGAACTGACCAGAAGGGGTGCAGCCAGACGGCGGCCAAAGAGGGTGCTCTCCAGCTGTACCTCCTCCAGATCCACTTCGGGGAGGGCCTGGTGCACCAGCCGATACTGCTCCAGCCCGGTCGTCAGATTCGGAAACTGGACATCTTCGGTCACGTTGATCCGAATGTGGTCGGCTTTGCGCTGGTCAATCGACATGAGAAACCCTTCCTTTGCACGCTTGGGCGGGGCCAGTTGCTGCTGGCCGTTGCCCCTATCGTACCATACAGAGGTCGAAATTGGAGAGTCAAAATCCAAATTTCATGTCATTACATTATGAAAACCCCTTGCTTTTTTGCAAAAAACATGGTATTCTCCTTGTAGGATCTTATTTCACGGAGGGCCGCCGTTTGCATCCATGTCTGCAAGGTTGGGCGAAGAAAGGAGATGCCATGTGAACAGCGCGTTGCGCGGGTAGAAAAATTTTGTTTGAGCAACACACCCTGACAACATAGCACTCTAACAACACTCTTTTGAAAGGAGAGTCGTATGACTGGGAAGACCAGCCGACGACAGTGGATGCCTTGGCGTGTGCGGACGCTTCTGGCAACGATTCTGGCGTTGGGAATGCTGATCCCGATGGTCAGCGCGTATGCACAGGCGACCCCGACCACCAGCCTGTGTGTCGAAGGATCCGTAATCAATTTTGACGAAACCCTGCTCAATCTGGATGCAGTGGACAACACGTGGTTGATCGAGTACACGCTGTTGGACGGTGCCGGGGAGCCGACCGAGCTCTTTGTGGTTTCCACCGACGAAGACGGCTATTTTGAGCTGCCTGCGGCAGGGGGGCCGGCTGAGCTGGCGGTTGGGAGCTGGCGGTTCCGGCTGCTGGTGGAAGAATCCGGGAATGGCCCTTGGGAAGGCATCACTTCGCTGCAGTTTGACGTGCCGCTCACCTACCAACAGCAGGCATGCGCTCAGATCCGCTGGAAATTGGTGCGGCGTGTACCGGTTGTCGTCACCAAGATCGACGACCAGCACAACCTGCTGAACGACTGGCGGATCCGGGCCGAACCGGCGCGCGGCAACTGGTTCGCCTCGCCTGTGGAGCTGAAGACCGGCGAGCTTGTCACCGGCACTGCCACCTTCTATCTCACCGAAGGGCAGTGGGTCTTCAAAGAGTTCCCGCCGGCCGGCGTGCGCTTTGTGCCGATCGTGCCCTCCTCGGGCCACCAGAGTCTCACCGTCGAATGGAAGGCCAACCCGAACGGCCAGCCGATTCCTCTCGAGCTGCGTTTCAAAAACCGGGTGACCGCACATGGCTGTCTTGACGTCTACAAGTCGGACATCTTTGAAGAGACCAGCACACCGCTGGCCGGCTGGAAGATGACCGTCAAGCGGGCCAATGGCACCATTGTGGCGACCGGCTACACGGATGCGCTGGGCAAAGTCACCTTCAGCAACCTGCCTCCTGGCCCCTACACTGTGGTCGAAGAGGAGCGCAGCGGCTGGGCGCCAGCCAGCGCGATGGGCTACACGGTGGACGTCGCTGCGGGCGAGAGCTGCGCCGAAGTCAAGTTCTTCAACGAGCAGGACTTTGGCTTCAGCTTCGTGGGCCGCAAGCTGGATGCCAACGGCCATATCGGCCTGCCCGACTGGAAGATTCGGATCACACCTCTGGATCACGGCGGTGCGTTGCCGACCAATGGCAGCGAAGACCCGGACCAGGACAACACCTCTTATGTGTTGACCGATGGGCTGGGCAACTACCGCTTCGACTTCCCGTCCAATGACTACCGCGTGCCAGGAGCCCGCTACCGCATCTGCGAAGAGCAGATCGACGGTTGGTTGCCCCACACTGCGCTCTGCTACACGGTCCGCCTGCCGCACCAGCCCGGTTCGCCGGTCAAGGTGTGGGACTTCGTCAACCAGCAGGTAGGTCATTCCGAGAGCCAGAGATGGGGGGGCAGCAGTTCTTCAGGCAAAGGCTGTAGCAGCACGGCGACCGTGCAGCCGGGGGACAGCCTGTATGGCATCGGTGCGGCCTACGGCGTGTCGGCGAGCGCCATGCTGGCGGCCAACCCGTGGGTCTACAATCGGCCGCACTACTATGTCTATCCTGGCGACATGGTCTGTGTGCCCTGATTTGAATGCGTTTGGCTTCTGGCCAGGGGCCAGAGACTGTTGTCGACTCGTTGGCGGGGGGCCGGCGTTGGCGTCTGTCGTAGATGCCTGACAACTGAATACAAGCGTTCGAGCCGGGTTTCCAGCTGGAAACCCGGCTTTTTTGTTGCCCTTACGGCAACCCGGCTGCCTGCGCCGCCTGCTGCGCAGCTTCCAGCTCTTCCCACATCGTCTTAAGGCTCACATCGGCCAGCTTGAATTCGCTCAGCGGCGGGACCCCCGCCGCCGGTGCCACCCCATCGACCACCGGATACTCGAAGTTCAGGTCGGCGTAGATTTTTTGTCCGGCAGGTGAAAGCATGAACTCGACCAACTGCCTGGCAGCCTCCGGGTGTCGGGCTCCCCGCACGATCCCGGCATTGGTCGAGTTGACCACCAGGCCGATCTCCCCATCTCCCTGGTCCGGGTAGATCACACCGACCGGTGCGCCCTCGGCCAGAGACAGTTGGTAATAGTAATGGTTGACCAGCCCCAACGCCAGCTCGCCCGAACCGACCGCCTTGCGCACATCGGTGTGCCCGCCAAACCACTGAACGTCATTGGCCAGCAGCCCACGCACAAAATCGGCCATGAGCTCCTCCCCCTGCAGGTGGCGCATGGCGACCAGATGGGCGACCATGGCGCCGTTGCGGCTGTCGGCAGCCCCTACCTGGCCCTTCCACTGCGGGTCGACCAGATCCAACACCGAATCGGGCAGCTCTTCAGGCTGGACCCGGTCGGTATTGTACATGATGACGCGCGAACGCAGCGTCAAAGCCACCCAACTGCCGTCCTCGGCCCGATAGCTCTCCGGCACCGCCACCACCACAGCCGAGTCGTTGGGCACAAACAGCCCCTGCGCAGCCAGACTCTCCATCGTCAAAATATCGCTGTTGACCAACAGATCTGCCTGTGGGTTGGCCTGCTCCTCCAGCAATTTGGCGGCCAGTTCGCCGTTGCTCCCAGTCAGCACCGTCACCTTGACATCCGGATGCACCTGGTTGAAGGCGTCGATCACGGGTTTGAAAAGAGACTCCGAACGCGCGCTGTAGACCACCAAAGTTGTCTCTGCTGACCCCGCAGAGCCCTCTGAAGCAACAGGCATCCCCGCGCAGCCAACCAGACTCAGCAGCAGCATCCACCAGAGCCCGACGCGTACAGTCCACTTCATGCCATCTTCCTTTCCAATCACTCCGACAAAACACAGAAGCAGGCTGTGCCCTGGTCGATTGTCGGCACTCCCTGCTTGCCTCGACAGTGTCAGACTAGAGGGAGAAGTGGCTGTACGATGAAAGCAATCTTACAATTCAAAATGCGGCAAAGCCAGCAACAATGCTTTACCCAGGTTAACAATTTGTATTCACCTGGGTAAAAGAGCGGTGTCTCTCTGCGGTGTCTTTCTGCGGTGTCTTTCTGCGGTGCGGCGCTATCGGCGGATCTCGTCCACGATCTGGCCGTCTGCGATCGTCACGGTGCGCGGCACGCGTGCGGCCAGGTCGTCGTCGTGGGTCACCATCAAGATGGTTTTGCCCAGACAGGCCAGAGTTTGAAAGAGCTCGAAGACCCCCTCGGCGTTGCGCACATCGAGGTTGCCGGTCGGTTCGTCGGCCACGAGGAGGGGGGGGTCGTTGGCGAGCGCGCGTGCGATGGCCGCACGCTGTGCCTGCCCTGCAGAGAGCACGGCAGGGAACTTGTGGGCGTCCTCTGCCATCCCAACCTGTTCCAGACGGTAGAGGGCACGGGCATAGCGTTCTTCTGGCGCATATTGGTCGGCCAGATCCATCGGGATCATGACGTTTTCGACCACCGAGAGGGTAGGCAGCAGCTGAAAAAACTGAAATACGATTCCCATGGTCCGGCCGCGCCATTCGGCCATCTGCCCTTCGTCGAGCTGACGGATCGCGGTGCCGGCCACGACGACCTCGCCTGCGGTCGGGTGGTCAATGCCGGTGAACATATTGATCAGCGTCGACTTGCCGCTGCCCGACTTGCCGACGATCGCCACAAATTCCCCGCGCCACAGGGCCAGGTCAATTCCTTGGAGCGCCCTGAAGGGGCCGGCAGGGGTCGAGTACACCTTGACCACACCCCGCAGGTCGATGACGGGGCCGTCGTTCGGGCCGTCGTTTGAGCCACTGTTCGGCGGTGGACAGCTGGCCGCTTGGGAAGGACGGGGGAGCCGGCTACGCATCCATTTCAGCAACAAGGGCACGTCCTTCCGCTGCGGAGGTCAGCTGCACATCTTCTACGATCCGCCCATCCTCGATGCGCAACACGCGCGAGACGCGCGACGCCAGCTCGCGGTCATGGGTGGCCATCAGGATGGTCTTGCCGGCGGCCACCAGCTGTTGAAAGACCGCAAAGACGGCGTCTGCCGTCTGCGAGTCCAGGTTGCCGGTCGGCTCGTCGGCCGCCAGAAAAATCGGGTCATTGGCCAGGGCGCGGGCGATGGCCACACGCTGGCGCTGGCCCCCCGAGACAGCCGCAGGTCGTTTGTCGGCGTGCTCGGCAACCCCGACTGCGGCCAGCAGCGCGCACGCGCGTGCGCGCTGCTGGCGCGGCGAACCGTACAGCCCGGCAAAATCCATCGGCAGGGCCACATTCTGGGCACAGGTCAGCATCGGCATCAGCTGAAACGATTGAAAGACCACCCCCACCGAACGCCCCCGCCAACGGGTCAGCTGCCCTTCACTCATTCGATGCACTGCGTGGCCATCGACCCAGATCTCCCCTGCGGTCGGGCGGTCGATCCCGGCGACCATGTTGATCAGGGTCGACTTGCCAGCTCCCGAGCGGCCAAGCAGCGCCACAAACTCGCCCTGCTGGAGGGTGAGGTCGATCGCTTTGAGCGCATAGAACTCTCCAGCCGGGGTATGGTAGGCTTTTTGCAGCCCGGCCAGCACGATCAGCGGCGCCCCCGGCGGTCTGCCCCCCGTTCTCTCATTCATAGGCCAGCACCTCCCGGATTGTCAGCCGCACGGCGCTGCGTGCAGGGCCCAGGCTGGCCACCACTGCGAGGGCCAGCAGCACAAAAAACCATACGACCGCTGCCGGCAGCGAGTAGGTGAACGAAAGCGGTGTATCCAAGAGCGCCACCCCGATCTGCCAGCTCATCGCCTGGGCGATCGGATAGGACAAGAGCAGGCCGATCCCCCAGCTCAGGACGGCAATCCCTACACCTTCCAGCAGGACAATCAGCCGGATCGCCTGGTTGGAGGCGCCGATGGCACGCAAGACCCCGATCTCGCGAATGCGTTCCAAAATGTTGATTCCCATGGTGGTGGACAGCCCCAGGCTGCCGACCGCCCCCAACAGCACGGCGTTGAAGATCAAAAAACTGACAATCACATCGAACATCAGCCGGTTCTGTGCGTTGAGCGTCTGGGCCGTGCGGGTCGTGCGCACCGCATAGCCCGCTTTCTCAAAGCGCTGGAGCAGCAGGGCCTCCATCGTCTTCTGCCCGACCCCCTCCTGGAGATCGACCAGGAGGGTGTTGGCTCGTCCTGGGCTGCGCGTGGCGTAGCCGTACATGCCCTGGTTCATATACAGTTTGGGGCCTTGTGCGTCGGATCCCACGATGCCGACGACCTGCCAGGGATGTTTGTCCCCGGCGATGTCGAGCACGACCGTGGAGCCGACCTGAAGATCTGGTTCGTCCTGGGCCATGGTTGCGTTAAGCACGACAGCATAGCCGTCGTCGGGTTGCAGCCACCGTCCAGCGTAGACGATCGGTTCGACCCGCTGCGACCCTGCAGGCAGCGCAACCACCTGATAGCTGTTGCTGTCGTTGCCATCGGGCCGCACGCGGGAAGCACTCCCCAGCACCCAGCCCTCGACGGCAAGCACCCCCGGGATGGAACGCGCCGCCTCTTCGAGACGGGCTGTGCGGTGCAGCTGCTGGAACTGCAGCTGGACATCGTACTGATGGTAGCGCAAAAAATCGGCGAGTGTGGCATCGACCGAAATCCGCACCGAAATCACAGCGATAAACAGGGCAGTGCCCAGGCTCATGACGGCCACGGTGCGCAGCAGACGTCCTTTGTGGCGCAGCGTATTGCGTACCGCCAACATCAGCGGCCGCTGCAACCAGCGTCGGGGCAGGCGCTGCAGCAGACGATCCAACACAATGCCCCCCGCCTGCTGCGGCGCCTGCCCGTTGAGCGCAGCATAGGTCGTGATTCGGGTGCCCTGCAGCACGGGCAGCAGGCCAGCCAGCACCGGGATCAGCAGGCTGATCGTGCCCATCACCCCATAAACCCAGAGGGGCACGGCCAGGCTCTCCGGGCGCAGGTTCAACAACCCCTGGATCAGGTGGGTAAGCAGCGCGCGCGCCGTCCATGTCGCCAGGGGAGCCGCAATGAGAAAGGCCAGCAGGCCAAAGACCAGCACCAATGTCAGATACATGCTGACCATCTGTCCACGGCTGGCGCCGACCAGTTTCAGGATGCCGATCTGGTTGACCTGCTGGACAATCAGCGCAGAGATCGTGTTGATCACCAGAAAAGCCGACAACAGCAAGATGCACCACCCAAAAAAAGAGAGGATCATCACCGAGGTGTTGACGATCGATTCGATGATGGCCTGGCCAGCGATGGTATGGCCGACGATGGTGCGGCCACTTTTTTCGATCCGTTCCTCGACGGATGCGACGACGCTGGCCACAGCAGGAGGGGTACTCTGGGCACGGTCCACACGCAGCAGCAGTTCTGTGAACAGGTCGATCCCCCCGAGATAGGCCATGCCCGCAGGCGTGACAGCCCCGACGGTGAAGTTGGTGATCTCCGGGCTGGGGTAGCGCGGGTCGTGCAGCAGGCCGGTGACCCGAAATTGTTTTTGGGTGTCATCGGCCAGCTCGACCGTGAGGGTGTCGCCCAAGGCCACGCCAAGGTATGCCAGCCCCATCGACTCAAGCGCCATTTCATTTTTGTGCTGTGGCCAACGGCCAGCCAGCAGCGGAAAGCGATGGACCCGCATCGACTCGAAGTCGTCGACTGCGATCAGTTCGATACTTCTGCGGGCCCCCTCCCCTACCGGCACACGGGCGCGCAGCGACTGGCGCGCTTCTGCAGCTGCCACGCCGGGCAGCGCTTGAAGCCGTTCGGCCAGCTCGGCATCGAAGGGCTGGGTGTAGATCGAGGCATCGGGCAGCAGCGCGGCGTTGCGGTCGCTGTGGAACTCGCGCAGCAGCAGCGTCTGGGTGGCCAGGAGCGCCCCGACCGCGTAGACGCCGACGGCGACCGCCAACGAAACGATCAGCGTGCGCGCCCGGTGGCTCCACAGGTCGCTGAGGGTCTTGTACGCCCGTGCACGCATCATCATTGCCAGAGCCGTGTGAGTTCATCGGCCTGGAAGACTGGCAAGGGGAGCCGCTCTCCTTGTCGAAGGGCCCACAGGCCTGACCCGGCCGGCAGAATCTGCCCGATCGCAGCTGCTGGCCAGCCCGCCTCCGCCCAGCCAGCCAGCAGCACATCCACCCGGTCTGGGGGGGCGGTCGCCAGCAGCGCCCCCGAAGCCAGCGTGCCCAACGGGTCCAGGCCCAGTGCGGCACAGAGCCGCCGGCTCAGCCCAGAGATCGCCACCGCATCCAGATCCACCTGGATCCCGACCTGGCCGGCGGTCGCCAGTTCAGCCAGCCCGGTCGCCAGCCCCCCTTCTGTCGGGTCATGCATTGCCGTCACCCACCCGGCGTGTGCGGCCAGCAGCGCCGGGCGCAGCACGCTGATTCCAGGGTCAAAGAGGTAATTGGCGGCAATCTCCAGCTCGGCAGCATCCCAGCCAGCTGCCAAGAGCTGGCCGCGCCTCTCACGTGCAAGGACGCTGGTCCCCTCGACCGGCACCCTGCCGGCCAGCAGCAGCACATCTCCGGGCCGGCAGCCGCCGCTGCACACCTGGTGCCGGCGATCGACCTCGCCCAACATCGTGCCCAGCACCACCGGCTGGATGACAGCCGGGGTCACCTCGCTGTGCCCGCCGGCGACCACGACCCCCAACGACCGGCAGGCAGCACCGATCTGTGCAAAGAGCTGTTGGGCCAGCTCGACCGTGGCCCCGACAGCAGGCAGCAGGAGGGTAGGCAGGAAAAAACGAGGGGTAGCGCCCGTGACCGCCAGGTCATTGGCGCAGACATGGACTGCATAAAACCCGATCTGGTCGGTCGCAAAGGTGATCGGGTCGCATTTGGCAACCAATAGCCTGGCCGACGAGCGGGCAAATTCAATGACGGCAGCATCTTCGCCGACCGCAGGCCCCAGCACCAGGTCAGCATCCTGGGTCGGCAGCTGGCCCAGCAGCTCAGCCAGCAAAGCAGGGGGCAGTTTGCCAGGACGCAGCCCCTTCGACCGTTCTCCGTTGCTCACCGATCGCCTCTCTCTTCATTCGACGACATGTACAGGCATGCCCAAAAACGCCAGCCGGAACAACGCCGCGGCCGCAGGGTCGTCGAGCATGGCACAGCCGAAGGTGGCCGGTTGCCCGATCAGCCCAGACCAGATCTTTTTGCCGGTCTGCCAGGCCACTGGCAAGCCATGGATGCCGTTCTCGTACGGGCCGACATCGTAGATCCCCAGCCAGTAGGGCATATCCAGCTGCCAGGCATTGCTTTTGGCGTTGAGAATTTTTGATTTCACTGCGTAATCGCCCGGCCTGGTGCGCCGTTCGCCGGCCCCCGTGCTGCACGGCCATTCCTGCAGCACCTGCTCGCCGCGGTAGACCCAACACTGCTGGCGGCTGAGGCTGACAACAAAGCGCGTCCCCGACAGAGGCACCGGGGGCAGCGACCGGCCAAAGGCCGGTGGCCCATAGGGGATGCGCAGCTCGCGGTGGTTGTAGACCGTCTCGGTGTCGGGCAAATTGTTGTACGTCTGGATGGCCAGCATCGTCGTGTTGAGGTCGCGTGCGATCTGAGAAAGGGTGTCGCCAGGCTGGACCGTGTAGGAAAAAAAGCCGCTGCGCGGCCGCCCCACCTGTCGCACAGCGCTTTCTGCCGCCGGGATCGCCAGCTGCTGGCCAGGATACACTCTGTTCGGGTCTGCGATCCGGTTCTGTTGCAGCAAGGCGGCCAGGGTGACGCCCTGCTGCACGGCAATCTGGCTCAGGCTCTCGCCGGGCTGCACAGTATACTCTTCGGCGATTCGCAGCGGACGCAGCTCGGCGCCGGTCGCAGGAAGCAGCAGCTGCTGGCCAGCCCTGAGGGGGTCATCCAGGCTGGCAAAACGGTTGAGACGGCGCAGAGCATCGCTGTCGACCCCTGTACGCAACGCGATCAGCGCCAGCGTGTCACCGCCCCGCACAGTGTAGGTCGGGTTCAAAGTGCTGGCCAGATTGGGAGGCGCCGGCTGGGCAAGGAGGGGTCCACCCCACAACAGCCCCCCAGACAGCAGACTCGCCACCCAGACGGCCCACATCCACCCCTTGCGCCAAAAGCAAAACAGATGCATCACGGATCTCCCCCACAACGAAGCCCTCTTCCCGGCAGGGCACAGAAACCCAGTCCAAAGACCGCCTACCACTTTATCACAATTTCGGCCAGATCCAGCTTCCAACTTCCTCTTTTTGTCACAGACAGGCCTGCCAGCGAGAGAAGCTCTCCCCCCCACAAGAACAACCCGGCAGACTCGGTTGTAAAAAAAAGTTGTGGTATCCTGCAAAAGAGATCCCTGAGCCCTCCAACAAAGGGCTGGCCAGTCGCCATGTTACCACACTCAAACCTTTTCCACAGTCACTCAACGCAAAGGAGAGCGTATGCCACCCCAATCCACCACTGTCCTCAAGGAGGAACACCGATGACGCGCGCCCATTTTTGGATTCTATTCTCTCTGCTGCTCTTTGTACAAGGGATGGCCGGCTGTGCCGGGGTTGCCCCCCCGGCCGAGCCTGCTGCAGAAAACAACACGGCCTGCCCGGAACCCACCCCGCGTCTGGAGGTTGCTTCCCCAGAAGTCAATCTTTTTGTATGGGTGCAGTATCTCCCGCAGGAAATTTATGACTGCTTTGCAGAAGTGTACGGGATCCAGGTGAATCTGGAAGAGTACGCTAATGACGAAGAGATGGTCGCCAAACTGTCGGCAGGAGGCGCCAACTACGATCTGGTGGTGCCCTCCGATTACATCCTGGGCCTGATGATCCGACGGGAACTGCTGCAGCCGCTGGACCCGGCACGGCTGCACATCCTGGATCATTTCGACCCAGCCTTTCTGGATCAGCCGTTTGACCCCGGCAACCGCTACACAGTCCCTTCCACGGCAGGAACCGAGTCGATCTTTGTCAACACAGCGGCAGTCGAAACCGTCCCCCAATCCTTCGCGGATCTTTGGAACGCAGACTATGCGGGTCGCATTGTCATGCTCGACGCACCGCGCACTGTGATCGGAATGACCCTGCTCTCTTTGGGGTACGATGCCAGCACGCAGGATCCTGCCCAGCTGGAGGAAGCCAAGGCCCGGCTGCGGGAGCTGGTGCCCAACATCCAGCTATTTGACAGCAACAGCCCCAAAACAGCGCTGATCGCCGGCGACGCCGACGTCGGCATGGCCTGGAGCGGGGAGGCAGAGCTCGCTGCGCTGGAGGAACCGGCGATCCAGTACATCTACCCGACCGAAGGGGCGATCCGCTGGCAGGTCAACCTGGCCATACCCAGCGTCGCCTCACATGTCGATGGCAGCTATGCCTTTATCAACTATCTGCACCAGGCGGATGTCTTCTGGCGGGCGCTTGTCGACTACCCCAATACCCTTCCCAACAGAGCAGCCCTCGAATACGCCAAAATCCACCAGCCTGACCTCTACAACAGCTACATTCAATCGCCCATCACCAATGTGCCGCCCGCAATGCTGGCGAAGGCACACTACCTGCGTGACGTCGGCGATGCACTGCCGATCTACGACCAGATCTGGACAGAAATCAAAGGCGGCGAGTGACCTGAAGGGGAAACCGAATTTCATAGAGGGGTTCGGTTTCCCCAGCGAACAGAAGAGGGAAGGGCGGGAACAAAAAAAACGGCTGGCTTCTGCCAACCGCACCGTTCACATTATAGAAAGCTCACACTACAAAAAGCTCACTTTATAGAAAACAGAGCATGTTGGCAACGACCTACTCTCACATGAGCCGTAGCTCACACTACCATCAGCGCTGACAGGCTTAACTGCCGGGTTCGAGATGGGTCCGGGTGTACCCCTGTCGCTCCTGTCACCAACATACCCTGTTGTTCACTTTTTAATTGCTTACTTCTCAGCGCTCACTTCTCGAGCGCTATCTTCCCTGCAGCTCTCAAATGATACACTAAAAACTGGCTAAGATGAAGTATCCACCCTCTCACATCGCTTCACTTACTTCGGTTAAGCCCTCGTGCATTAGTACGGATTCGCTCAAGGCCTCTCAACCCTTACACGCTCCGCCTATCTAGCTGGTCGTCTCCCAGCGCACTTACCAGGCTACCCTGTGAGGGAACTTATCTCGAGGCTGGCTTCCCACTTAGATGCTTTCAGCGGTTATCCTTCCCAGACTTAGCTACCCAGCTATGCCGTTGGCACGACAACTGGCACACCAGCGGTCTGTCCACCCCGGTCCTCTCGTACTAGGGGCAGTCCCTCTCAATTCCCTTGCGCCCACAGCGGATAGAGACCGACCTGTCTCACGACGGTCTGAACCCAGCTCGCGTACCACTTTAACGGGCGAACAGCCCGACCCTTGGGACCTACTCCAGCCCCAGGATGTGACGAGCCGACATCGAGGTGCCGAACCTTCCCGTCGATGTGAACTCTTGGGGAAGACTAGCCTGTTATCCCCGGGGTAGCTTTTATCCGATGAGCCATGGCCCTTCCACTCGGTGCCATAGGATCACTAACGCCGACTTTCGTCTCTGCTCGACTTGTTGGTCTCGCAGTCAAGCTCCCTTATGCGTTTGCACTCTACGACTGGTTTCCATTCAGCCTGAGGGAACCTTTGCACGCCTCCGTTACTCTTTAGGAGGCGACCGCCCCAGTCAAACTGCCCACCTGGCACTGTCTTCTTTCCGGCTTACGGAAAAAGTTAGAGTCAAAACTGGATCAGAGTGGTATTTCACCGGCGACTCCACCGAACCTGGCGGCCCAGCTTCTACGTCTCCCACCTATCCTACACAAATCAAGCCCTAACCCAATGCCAAGCTACAGTAAAGCTCCACGGGGTCTTTTTGTCCTGCTGCGGGTAAAGAGCATCTTCACTCCTATTTCAGTTTCACCGG
>CAIOHJ010000307.1 GCA_903858085.1 uncultured Chloroflexota bacterium | reverse complement strand
GCGAAACATCGAGGGCCAGCCCGGGCGCAGGGCCAGGTGGCCTTCGACGGTGGGGCTGTCGACCACGCGCACATGGCCGTTCTCGAGCAGCTCGACGATCCTTGCTTCGATCCCAGGCAGCGGGCGCCCCATCGACCCAGGGCGGATCTCCATCGCCGCATAGTTGGCAATCATGATGCCGCCGGTCTCGGTCTGCCACCAGTTGTCGTGGATCGGCAGATGGAGCTTGTTGACTCCCCAGTTCACAGCCTCGGGGTTGAGCGGTTCACCGACGCTGGCGACGAAGCGCAGGTGGCTGAGGTCATACTGTTGGCGTGGCTCCAGATCCATGCGCATCAGCCGCCGGATCGCAGTGGGGGCGGTGTACCAGACGGTGACCTGTTGTTCTTCCAGGATCTGGTACCAACGGGCAGCGTCGAACTCGGCCTCGTCCACGATCAGGGTGACGCCATGGCAGAGGGGGGCGCTGATTCCGTACGAGGTGCCGGTGACCCAGCCTGGGTCGGCGGTGCACCAGAAGACATCGTCCGGGTGCAGGTCGAGGGCATAGTGGGCGCTCATATAGTGGAAGAGCACGGCCTGGTGGACATGGAGCGCCCCCTTGGGTTTGCCTGTGGTGCCGCTGGTGAAGTGCAGCAGGGCGTTTTCTTCGGGGTCGGTTGGCGGAATCGTGAACTGGGGAGAGGCTGCCGCCATCAGCTGGGGCAGCGAGAGCACAGAGCTGTCCAGATGGGAGGGGATGTCGGTCAACAGCACATACTCCAACGTCGGTAGCCTTGCCCGCATTTCGGCGATTTTGCGTTGTTGGAACAGCCGTTCGGTCGTGACCAGCACCCGGCCGTCGCCCAGTGCCAGACGCTGCTCGATCGGCCCGGGGCCGAAGGCCGAAAAGAGTGGGCAGAGCACGCAGACCTGTTTGAGTGTGCCCAGCACGGCGATATAGAGTTCTGGGATCCGTCCGGCCAGCACGAAGAGGCGGTCTCCCTTTTTCACCCCCAGTCTGCACAGCACGTTGGCAAAGCGGTTGCTTTGTTCTGCCAGGCTGGCATAGGTGAAATCGCGCACCTCGCCCTCTTTGCCGAGCCAGCGCAGGGCCAGATGGTTGCGACGGGGGCCGTTGGCATGGCGGTCGACCGCTTCATAGGCGATGTTGAGCCCCTGCCCGCCGGGCAACCCTGTCAGCGCCCGATGGACTTGTGCCCAGTCAAAGGTGCGACAGCTTTGCGCATAGTCGACAAGATTGGGGGATACCTGCAGCGCAGCGAGTGATTTGTGGATCGGTTGCCATTCCATTGTGCTACCTCCTCCGGGAAGAGGGTGCCAGCTCGATCTCTCATCTCTTTACAGTGTAACAGAGGCTGGCCGACCGCTGAACGGTCAGATGGCCAGGTTTTTCGCAGCAGGATGGGGGTGGGAGGAGGGAAAGCGTTGTCCGGCGCTGTCTCCACAGACAGCGCCGGACTCCCCCTCAACCGGGCCGTGGCAGCCGGTCTGCCACGGGTGGGAAGGGGGGGAACGGCTTGTGGGGTTCGCTTTGATACCAGTATGCGGTGCTGGACAGATCGTCGGAGCGGTGGTTGTTGTGTCCGTGTTCGAGGGTGACCTTGATGCTCTGGCGAAAATGGACAGGGTCTTCGATGTGAAACCGATAGTAGGAGGATTTGCCGCTCCAGTTGGGGCCGCCGGGCAAGGTCAAGCCATGGTAGGGGCTCTCATACTTGACGGCTGGGCAGTAGGCCGTGTTGAAATAATCTTCTGTACCGGTGCCATGCAGCGTGGGGGGCCATTCTTCGCCGTCGATGAAGATCATGTCGTCGCCTTCACCGTACCAGTTGAAGAGTCTAAAGAATTCCAGCCGTTCTTCAGGGGTCGCTGCCTGGGCCTCCTCGCGGGTCTGGGGCCAGGTTTTGTCGGCTGGCCAGGAAACGGCATCGCCGGTCCGCAGGTTATGCACGTTAAAGTTGCAGCCGACATAGTGGCCTTGCCCTTCTGCCTCCAGCAGAACGTAGTTTTCCTTGCCGCCAAGATTGCGGCCGCCAAACTCAAAGGCCAGGTTGTGCAGGGTCTCCTCTGGTGCCTGTGCGAACAGCGAGTTGTTGGCCTCAAAAAGCTGGCGGGTCTCTTCGACCAGCGCAGCCATCTCCTCCTCGCGGAGGCCTTGCGTCGGATTTTCTCGCCGCCACTGCGCGTGAAAACGGCCCATGTCTGCTGGAATCGTTGCATGCAGTTCGTAGTCGATATAGTAATAGAAGTTCATCGGCACATCGGCTTCGTTGTGCAGAAAAAATTCTGCCCGTTCTCCAAAGGGCATTGGGAACCAACAGTTGAAGCCGCGCCCGTCGGCGGGGCTCATCTGCAGCGGCAGCGAGGAAAAATTGACTGTCTGGGCATGTCCGACACCAAAAAAATCGCCGAGGGGCACTTCAATCGAATCGGTGCTTTCGTTGTCCCAGCGGGCACGCAGCACAACCCGGCGCAGATAGTCGTCCTGTCCACAGGCGTGTGTGCACCAGATGTGGTTGATACAGCCCGCCCCGACAATATCGGCCAACACCACTGTCTGGCCAGGGTGGATCACCCGATAATCCAGGTTGCCTCCTGTCCGATCCCAGCTGGACACGCGGCGGGTTGAGACGTTGCGGATTCTCGCCAGTTCCCCGAGAGGGCTTCCCTTAAAGACACTCATGGTGGGCTCCTTGTCAGATGACTTCCAGAGATTCAAAGTTGGGCAGGGGAGGGAAGGGCGCGTGGGGTTCGACCTGGTACCAGAACGCGGTGGAAGCGATATCGTCCTGCAGGGCAAGGTAGCGCGGTTTGCCATTCAGGCTCATCCGCCAGCCCAGGGCTTGGAGGGTGATGCGGCACTCCTGTTTGAAGCGGACAGGGTCCATCACATGCCAGCGATAGAGCCCAAAGCGGGTGTTGGCTTTGTTCAGCCCGTCGGGGATGAGCACCTGTGGCATCCCGGAGAAGGGGGAAGTAAACACGCCGTAGTGTCCTGGGGGCTGTTCGAATCCCCAGGCGCCCCCAAAATAATCTTCTGTGCCTGTGCCGCAGATTGTCGGGTAGGTTGTATCGCCGTCCAGATAGAACTTGATCTCCCCTTCGCCCCACCACAGGTTGTTGTTGACTCCCCATGCCATGTAGACGCCGACATAGTGTCCCTGGCCGCGCACCCCATCCAGGATGGTGTACACCTCTTTGTAGGGCAGCGGGTTCTGTCGGCGAAACTGGGCATGAAAATAGGCTCGGTCGGCTTCCACCTCGGTCAGGGTGTAGTTGATCTGATAAAAGAATCCCTCGATGGCCTCTGGCAGCAGATTTTCGACTGTAATTTTTGCCCCACTTCGGAAAGGCATTTCCCAGTAGCTGTTAAAGCCGCCGGCCGGATTGACTGCGACCGGTAGGGAGCGGACATCGGCCCGTTCGCACCAGCCCATACAGAAAAAATCCCCCAGCGGCACTTCTACCGAGGGGGTCTCCTCGGCATCCCAGTAGATCCGCAGGATCAGTGCTCGCCAGAATTTGGGGTGGACGGTGATCCAGATCTGTTGAATTGCGCCGGATCCGTTGATCTCGGCGAGTGTGACGACGCTTTCGGGCTGGACGGTGATGCAGGGGGAGAGTTTCCAGCCGTGTCCGAGCTCGCGTGCGGCCACTGCGCCGGTGCCTTCCGTGGCCATCCCGCCTTTGCCCTTCTCTCCGGTGAAATTTTCAGCGCTGATCGAGCGGGTTTCGGCGTTGGACACTCGGGCCAGGTTTCCCAGGCCCAAACCCAAACCGTTGTAGGGGTACGTCATGGTGTTTCCTCCAAATTCAAACAAAAATTGGGTAGGGTCGCTGTGGATTGGGTCAGATTACTTCCAGCGCGTTGCGGTCAGCCAGTGTGGGGAAAGGCAGGGCAGGCAACGTCTGGTACCAGTAGGCGACGGAGCTGATGTCATGTTGTCCGGGCAGGTAGCGCCCTTCTGAGCGCCACCCCAGCGCCTGGATCGTCACTTTCAGATCGCTGCGAAAGGTGATAGGGTCCATGACATGCCAACGATACATGGCATGGCGATGCTGGGATTGGTAGGTGCCGTCCGGGCGTAGCACCTGATGCATGCCCACGAAGGGGGTGGTGTAGGTTGTGTATTGGCCGTTCAGATCGAAGTTGTAGGCGCCACCGAAATAGTCTTCGGTCCCTGTGCCGCAGATGGTGGGGTATTCGCTGTCGCCGTCGATGTAAAATTTGATCTCGCCTTCTCCCCACCAGCCGTTGTTCTGGATCGACCAGCCCATCGAAGTGCCGACATACTGGCCGCGCCCGCGCACGCCGTCCAGGAGGACATAGGGTTCGAGATAGGCCAGTGGGTTGCGTCGTCGGAATTGGGCGTGGAAGTAGGCAGCCTGCTCCGGCACGTCGGTCAGACAGTAGTTGATCTGATAAAAACAGGCTCCGGCCCGTTTGGGATTGCGGTTTTCCAAGGTCAGCCGGGCCCGGCGTCGAAACGGCATCTCCCAAAAACAGTTGAGGGCGCGATTGGGGTTGACGGCAACTGGCAGGGAACTGATCTGTGTGATGGGTCCTTGTGTGGGCCGTTCTGGGTTTTGAAAGCTGAAGGGCATGGCAAAAAAGTCGGTCAAGGGGCATTCGACGGCGGGCAGGGCTTCATCTTCCCAGTAGATCCGCAAAATAAAATCCCGATCCATGATACTGCCGCCGAACCACATGCTTTGAATCGCGCCTGATCCGGCAATGTCGGCGAGCACGACCGTCTCTGTGGGGGGGATCGTGACATAGGGGCGGCATTTCCACCCCCGGCCCAGCTCGCGTGCCGGGCCATCTGGCTCTGGGTCTGCCATTGCGCCGGCGCCTTTGGCGCCGGTCGGATTTTCAGCGCTGATCGACCTGGTTTCTGCTTCGCTCAGCCACGCCAGGTTCCCCAAATGTCTGCCAAGACCGTTAAACTGCATGGGTTTACTTCCCTTCGCTGGAATGCACAAACAAGAGAGACTGTTTCAAGAAGAGGGTTGCAGGGAGCTATGAGCCGCTGACGGGTGCAGGGTGCTGGTAGTCTACCGGTTTGAAGCAGTGGACCTGGCTCTGCTCGTCCAGTGTGACGATCGGGGGTCTGGCTTGTCGGCAGACCTCGCGTGCATAGGGGCAGCGCCCTGCAAATTTGCAGCCTTTGTATCCGTATTCTTTGGTCTCCAGATCGGGCAGACGTACCACCTCGTTCCATTTTTCGCCAATTTTGGCAACTGAATCGAGCAGGAGTTCGGTGTACGGGTGGGAGGGGGTTTTCAGGACTTTGGCAGAGGGGCCTGACTCGACGATGCTGCCGCGGTACATGATGGCGATCTGGTCGCTCACATAATAGGCTGTCGAAAGATCGTGGGTAATGTACAGGATGGTGACTTTGAAGTCATCGCGCAGTTTTTTGAACAGGTTCACGACGTTCATGCGCATCGACGCGTCGATCATGCTGACGGGTTCATCGGCCACGATCAGCTCTGGGCGCGGGATCATCGCCCGCGCCACCGAGATGCGTTGCAGCTCACCTCCTGAAAACTGATTTGGATAGCGCCCGACCACCCGTTCTGCGGAGAGGCCGACGTTGACCAGCGCTTCATCTACGGCTCGATTGGCTGCAGCCTGGGTCTGTGCCCCCAAAATGTTGCGTGCGGTCTCAAAGAGGTAGGTATCTACGGTCTTGCGGCTGCTGAAACTTTCAAAGGGGTTTTGAAAAATGGGCTGCGCCCTGCGCCGAAAGGCCTTGAGCTGGGCACCGTTCAGCTGTCCTCCCGTCTGCATTCCATCGATCAAAATTTCGCCGTGGGTTGGCTGGATCAGATGGAGCAACATACGTGCCAGCGTCGTTTTGCCCGACCCGGACTCGCCGACGATGCTGAGAACCTGTGGCTTGCCGCGTTCCAGCGCCAGATTCACGTTGTCGACTGCGGCGATTTTGGTCTGCCCCAGCAGCCCCCCGATCCGATAAATTTTGCTGACATTTTTGATTTCGAGAAATTTGTCGCTCATGCGCTCTCCCCTCCCCCGACCAGTGGGATTTCTGTGACCCACTCGTGTTTCAAACAGGCGGCAAAATGTCCGGGCTCCACTTCTACCAGGGGGGGCTGTACTTGCCTGCATTGGTCGTCGGCCAGGTGGCAGCGTGCGGCAAAACGACAGCCTGCCGGGGGGGCGAGCAAACTGGGTGGGCGTCCGCCGATGCCGAAGCGTTGGGTATCATCTCCCAAACGGGGCAACGAATTGATCAACAGCTGGGTGTAGGGATGTCGCGGGCGTTCGAACAGGATGGCGGTCGGTGCGATCTCCACGACCTGACCGGCATACATGATCACCATCCGATCGGTGATCTGATAGTGGACACCCATGTCATGGGAGACGAGGATAAAGGTATTTTGCAGCTGTCGTTGCAGATTGACCAGCATGGTCAGGATGCCGCGTTGCACGACGACATCGAGTGCGGTGGTGGGCTCGTCGGCCAGGACGAACCTGGGGTGCACAAAAGTGGCCAGGGCCACAATGACGCGCTGGCGCATGCCGCCGCTGAGCTGATGGGGGTAAGAATGGAGCACTTCGACGGGGAGTTCCAGCTCGCGCAGGTACTCGGCGATGCGCCCTTGCAGCTGTTGTTTGCCCAGGGCACGGACATCGGCGCGCAAATAGGAATCAAAAAATTGATCTTGGATGCGCACCACCGGGTTGAGCACGCTCATGGAGGCCTGCGGGATATAGGAGATGTGCTCCCACCAGTAGCGGTGGAACTGAGTGGAGGGGATGACCTGGCGTTCTCCGGCCTGCTCGATTTCCATTTCGATCGACCCTTGGGTGAGTGCCAGTGGGGCTTCGACATTGCCGTAGATGCCCTTCATCAGGGTCGATTTGCCGCACCCAGATTCGCCGGCGATCCCCAAAATTTCGCCGTCAAAGATATCGAACGAGACATTTTCGACGGCTTTGACGGTCCCCTGCACCGTCTGGTAGTGCAGACAGACATTTCTGACACGGATCATTGGCGGCCCCTTCTCGTTGCAAAATAGTCAGACCAACCGGTAGAAACCAAAAACAGGCCGATGAAGAGCAACATGATCGAGAGGATCGGTGACAAAATCCACAACCATTTCTCCAACAACAAGGCCTGGTGCTGCATGGCCCAGTAAATCATGGTGCCCAGTGTTGCGTCCTTCAAGCTGGCGAGGCCAATGATGGCCAGCCCTGATTCGGCTGAAATGGCCACCAAAATGGTGTTGATGAAATTGGCCAGGGCCCATCCGAGCATGAACGGCAGAATTTCCCAGACAATGATCTTCAACGTATTCTCGCCCGAGGCCCCGGCGACATTGATGAATTCACGTTCGCGCAGGCTCAACGCCATGGCTCGCGCCTGCCGTCCTGGCCAGGGCCAGTTGAAGACCACCAGGACGCCGGCGATGATCCACAGCGATGATTTTCCACCCAGCAAGGCCGAGATCAGAATCAAAATAGGCAGGGAGGGGACTGCAATCACCACATCCATCAACAAAGTCAAAACCCGGTCCGTGATTCCCCCGACAAAGCCAGAGAAGATGCCGACGAGCACACCGATCACGGTCGCTGCTGCAGATACACCCAGGCCGATCCAGAGAGAGTTGCGAATTGACCAGGTCAGCAGCCAGAAAATATCCTGGCCCAGATTGTTTGTGCCCATGATATGTTCTGCGCTGGGCGGTAAATTACGGAAATAGGTGTTCCAGGCAGTGGGATCTTCAGGGGCAAACAAGGGCACGAGCAGGCCGAGCACCGAAAAGATGCTGACAATCACAATCCCAACCAACAATCTTGGCTTAATCAACCGCACGATTCACCTCATGATGTCTGTCCAAATTGACTGGCACCCAGCGGGCTGTCCTTGTCTGTTTGGGCGGCTCTCTCCTCCAGCGCCTGTACAGAACAGACAGAATGGCTCGAACTATTTGTAACGGATGCGAGGGTCGATGAACGGGTAGATCAGATCCAACACCAGGGTGGCTGTGGCGACTGCAACGATCGAAATGCTGATCGTGCCCAGCATCAGATTGTAGTCTGAACCCAGAATGGCTTTGTAGATCAAACTTCCTACACCGGGATAGCCAAAGAGGATCTCTGTGATCAGGGCGCCGCCGAAGACCCCGCCGATGCTCAACGCCAGCACGGTGATCTGCGGCAAAATGGCTGTGCGCGCCACATAGCCAAGCATAATTTTGTGGTCGCTGACGCCACGCGAGCGGGCATACTGGACAAAATCTTCTTCTTTGGTGTCGATGACCATCGCTTTCATGCTGATGATCCACCACCCCAGGCTGACCGCCACAATGGACACCAGGGGGAGGAAGGAGTTGTAGGCAACGCTTTGGATCCATGGCCAGGACCCAGGGGTGCCGCTCACCTGAAAGACAAAGGGAAAGATGGGCCAGATGTAGGCAAACAAAATGACCAACAGCAAAGCCAAAATATAATATGGGATCGGGTAGACGATCATGGCGCCAGTTTCGATCAGTTTGGAGAGATTTTTTTTGTTGTAATAGCCGGCCAGCAGACCGATCAGATTGCCCAGCAGCCAGCTGGTCAACAGGGCAGTAAGGAGCAACCCCAAAGACCAGGGCAAGGCGCGGGCGACCAGCATGCTGACGGGGGTTGGGTAGTAGGAGAGAGAGGGTCCGAAATCCTGGGTGAGGATGACCCGACTCAGGAACGAAGAGTACTGTTCCCAAAGGGTCCCTTCCAAACCGAAGAGTTCGGTGAGTGTTTTGCGCATGCTTTCGACCAGCACGGGATCCATCGTCGTGCCCTGGGAGAGCAGTTTACCCATCATCACTTCGACCGGGTTGCCGGGCACAAACCGCGGCACGAAGAAGATGATCGTAACGCCGATCCAGACGACCAACACATAGACCATCAACCGGACAGCCAGGAATCTGACCACTGCCATTGCCCTCTCCTCCTTCGACGGAGCCTGTCCGCTGCAGGCTGGTGGATGTCGGGTCTGCTGCGCCCTGCATCTTTGGGGTGCAGGGCGCAGCAGACTTTGCTCAAAAGCCGGGGTGCTGACTGCTCTTATTGCTTCGGTTCGATCTGAGCGACAATGTACTTGAAGTTTGACCACCACCACCACGGGCCTTCGTAGTAGTTGTCAGCGGTCGGGTAGTTGGTGAAGTAGGTTTCGTTGACCGGCACAAATTTGGAGGTGCCAAACATCGGAATCCAGTGCATTTCGAGGGCCATCTGCATCAACAGATCTTTGCTCAACTCGACGTTGCGCGGGTCGTCCGAGGTGACCTTCTCCAGTTCGTCCAGGATGCGTGCGAGCTCGTCGCTCTTGTGGCGATGCTGGTTGCCAGGGGCAGGCTGTCCGGTCTCCACGATGAACTTCTGGTGCCAGAAGGAGACATTGGGGTAGATGTCGGGGCCGATGGCGCAGCCTGGCCAGTAGGAGCCAGCCTGGTACTCCCCGGTCGAGCTGGCATTCCAGAACGAACCGCCAGTCATGGTGTTGACCGAGGCGTCAACCCCAAATTTGCTCCAGGAATCGGCCACCGCAAAGGCCAGACGTCCTGACTGCACTTCAAAGTCGACCGGGGCGTTGATGGCGATCGACCAAGGGGTGCCATCGGGCAGCAACCATTTTCCTTCGGCGTTGCGGGTAAAGCCTACTTCCTCCAGCAGCTTGGCGGCCTGGTCGACGTCGTACTTCCACCAGCCTACGCCGAACAGGTCGATGAGTTCTGCTTCGGTTGTAGGCAGATCGCCTCCTACCCCCTGCTCGTTGAAGATCTCGGCCATGGCTGTGGCAAAGGTGGGATCGAAAGGCTTGTACCCATCGGGCAGTTCCATCGCCAGCAGACGCTCCACCAAGGGTTTGTGGTAGGCATTTTGCACGGCGGCCACTGGCGGTACAGCCAGGGGTGAAACACGCAGCATGCCAGCAAACGTGCCCAGCGAGACATTCTTGATATCGGTGGCGAGCGCCAATGCCCAGCGGACCTGCCACTGATCATACGGGAACTGCGAATTGTTGAAGGCAATCCCGCGCTCGCAGGGGTCGTCGAAATCGGCGTAGGGGAATCCGGCATGCCATGCCCGGACTGCGTCGCTGCGATTGTTCAGCACTTCCATCGATTCTGGTGTGATGTCTTGCAGAATGTCGACGTCGTTGTTGATCATCGCCAGAATGCGTTTTTCTTCGGTGCCGACAAAGTTCCAGAGCAGATATTTGGGGCCTGGCTTGCCTGCCACCATGCCGACCGCGGTGCGTTCCCAGTCCTCGCGCAGCTCCCACAGCGTCCAGTTGCCGTTCGGGTCGTGTTTGCTGTACTTGTACTGGGCGATGCAGGTGGGGGGGAAAGCGACAAAGGTTGTCGGGTCCTGGTTCTCCCAGATGTGTTTGGGCACTGGCCAGAAGCGTGTGGCGTCCCAGATGGTTGCGCCCAGATCCTTCGAGAAGCGCGGCTGGGAGCGGTTGGTATCGATCACCACCGTGTACTTGTCGACGGCGCGCACATCCTTCAGGTAGTCGATCGACCAGCCATGGATCGGCAGCTTGTCATTGGTCAGACCCAGCTGGAGGGTGTAGACCACGTCGTCGGCGGTGAACTCGACGCCATCGTCCCAGTAGATGCCTTCACGCAGCTTGACCTCGAAGCTGGTGTACTCTTCGTTGAGCGCTTTGGGCATCTCCGCAGCCAGCGAGGGGAACTGTTCGCCTGTGGTCGTGTTGATTTCCCACAGATTGTCCAGACAGACCTCGTGAAAGCCACGCCCCATGTCCACACCGGGCGCGTACGGGTTGAAAAAGTCTGGGCGTTCCAGTGTTCCGCCCAAATTGTCCAAGATCAACGTTTCGCGGCGAGGTGTGTCGACAAACGTCATTTCGTCGCCAGCAGCTGCTGCATCGCCGCTTTCGGCGGCTGGCGCCGCGGCACAGGCGCTGAGCAGAGAGATCAGAACCAGCAACGACGCAATGGCCAGATATTTTTTCATAACTTTGTTTCTCCTTTGTACAGACAAGGATGTACAGACAAGTAAAGTGAACCCCACAAACGCATAGCTCGATCGATCGATCGTTTTTTGACACAGTTTGTCCGGGGAATACAAACGATGCCTGTTCAGACGCTGTCCACCACCTCCTTTCCACTGCTGTCCGGACGGTTTTTCAGCCGGCCTGCCGTAAAACGGTTTTTGCCATTCCCAGAGAGTGTTGTACTGGCACTCTTTGGGAAAGATGCCGAAGCAAACGACCTGCAAAAAGCAGGTGTTGCACAGAGAGGAAGCTCAATCGTCATCCCAGAAGTGCTCAGAAAAATTGCCCTGAGGATGGCTCTGGGCCCGCTCGTTCTCGCTGCGTTTTGACCCGCAAGAGTGGCGAATCACCAGCCGTGCTGGGAGCACAACCTCCCGTGGTGGCCCTGTGTAGGTCCCCAGGATCCGATCGATCAGCAGCTGTGTCACCTGTTGGCCCATCTCATGTTCGGGCTGACGCACCACCGTCATGAACGGGTGGAGCTCGGAGCCAAGGCCAAAATCATCGACGCAGACCAGTGCCACCTCGTCTGGGACACGCACCTGTGCTTCGCGCAGGGCGCAGGCAGCCCCTGCTGCGATCCGAGGGCCAAAGGCAAAAATGGCGTCCGGGCGCGTCTCTTTCAGCAGTCTGTGCGTCATGTTGTAGCCGTCGCGCGTTCGCCACCCTTCCAGCAAAATCAGTGCGCGGTCCACCTCCACTCCGGCAGAGTGCAACGCCTCCTGGTACCCAGCCAGCCGGTCTGCGCCTTGAAAAGAAGGCATCGGTGGGCCCAAGGCAGCAATGCGCTGGTGTCCGAGGCCGATCAGATGCCGGATCAGATCGACCGTTCCCTGTCTGGTGTCACAGCGCACCAGATCGTAAGGATACCCTGGCTGGGGGTTCAGGATCCGGACGGCTGGGAGATTGCGCCGCTCCAGCAGAGATGCATACTCCGCTGAGGAGAAGACATGTTGGAGCACCAGCCCATCAATTTTGCGTTCGATCAGCATCTGCATGTAGTTTTTTTCGCGCTCGCGGCTGTTCCAAGGATGCGAGCTACAAATGACCACATTGAAGCCGTGTGCATGGGCCATGTCTTCGACACCTGTCGCCAAATTGGCGAAAAATGGGTTCACAATGTCGTAGATCAGCAGCCCGATCGTTTTGGTGGGCGCTCCACGCATCGAGCGGGCCAACAGATTGGGCAGGTATTCAAGGTCTGCCACTGCCTGCTCAACCCGTTTGCGAACCTCTTCGCTGGCATAGCCTTTGTTGCGGATCACTCGCGAAGCTGTGCTGACCCCTACACCGGCACGGTGGGCTACATCTTTGATCGTCGCCATCGGCGCTCCTCAGCTCTGATTTTTAGAACGCTTGAAATTGGGTCTGCTCAAGGCTCCCATCCTTTTTCAGGGCTCTTTCTGGCAACGTTGCCACAAGGAGCCCAATTTTGAGAGCTGCCCACCGTCCGCTGCTTCCAAAGAGCGTTGTAGACGGGACTGGGTTGTTTAGCGAGCAGAGACCAATTTTTTGTGGTAACGTTGCCAGAATAGCATGCTTTCTTACAATTGTCAATCCCCCCGCAAAAGAAAAAATGCTTTTGCGGGGCCGGACGATGGTTTAGTGTCCTCTCCAAAAGCGCTGGATCAGAGCACCGCTGGCACGGCGGCCCGGTGGGCGACGCGCTCGGCGAAGCTGGGGGGGGCATCGCGTTTGCGCACCCGGCGCCGGAGCGCCAATTCCATGTGGTCAGGTGCTGCTGGAGGTCGGCTGCGGTCATGTCCATGTGAATCTCTTCGAGACCAGGCAGGCGGAG
>CAIOHJ010000306.1 GCA_903858085.1 uncultured Chloroflexota bacterium | reverse complement strand
CTTGCCGACAGGTTGCCAGTTGGAACAGTCGAGGTGCCGCCGGTTCTGGAGGGCTCTCCTCTCCCCCCCCTTGAAGAAGCCACCCTGCCTTCAGCGCCAATCTTTCTTTTGCGATCGGGCGTCGTGCAGGGCAGACAGATCGCCGTACTGGCAGTCAGCCCCTTCTTCCAATCCGCAGGGACCGTCCAACTGGCCACCGCCTTCACAGCCTTTGTCTCTGACGCCCATTTCGGCGCAGATCTGACCGCACACGCTTCGGCCAGCACGCGCAACGAAGCGGTCGATGTTCCACTCAATCCAGCAGCGCTGCGCCCGGGCTACAAGCTCACTGTCACAGAGCCGGGGATGCAGGAGGTGCTCTTCAGCACGTTGGCCGCCGGCTACGATACAGCCAGGCTCCATCTGACCCACCGCCGCCAGCCAATCCCCATCGAAGTACTTGCCGATCGTCTGCGATTTTATGTTCCCACTGTCGGCGACCGCTGGAACCAGAACTCCCTCTACTGGCTGACCTTCGACCAGCCTGGGCCACAGATGGGGGCCGGAACAGCCCCAGAGGCTGTATCTTTGCCAGGCCAGACCTTCGAGCGATCCAGCTGGCGCCACAACCGGGTCTATGTGTCCACGGCGCCAGGACTGGACAGCGATCATTGGTTCCATGCCCGGTTGGCTGCAACTGCCGCCATGACCCACTCCTTTCCAACTGTTGTGGTGCCCATGACGACGACGCTGCCCGATGTCGCTGGACTCTCGATCTACACGGCGACAGTCGTCGTTGCCGGCAACCTGCCCGCCAATGAATGCCGTCTCGACCGCAAAGCCTACAAAATGCGCTTTGAAGTGCTCGACGCGTCCGAAAACGTCGTCGAAACCCAGCTGCACGAATGGAACCCCTCCCACGAAGTAGCGAATCGCTGTCAGCTGCAGGAGAATTGGGAGCTGGGGTGGAGCACAGCCGTCAAACCATCGGCGTTGCGGTTCAGCTTGCTGCCCAGCGCTCTGCCGGGCTACGATACCAGCATCTTGTTCGACTCGGTCCAGTGGGAACGCCCCGTCGCCCTTGAACTGGCTGGCCAAGGGGCTCATTTCTGGAGCAGTGCTGGCGCCGGCAACTATCTCTGGACAGCGCTGCCGGCAAGCCACTACCAGCTCCTGCTCCCGCTGGTTGCAGGTCCAGCCACAGAGAGCACCAGAGCGCAGGAGTTGCTGGCCCAACCGGCAGCAGCACCGACCGGATGGCAGCTCTACGATGTGACGGCCCCCGATCACCCCACGATCGTTCCTGCCACGGCAGCAGGGTTTACGCAGGCAGCAAGCCCCACACCACGCCACTATCTGCTGGTTGACTTGCAGGACGTAGCCCGCCCACAGGTGATCCCCCATCTTCCAGTTGATTTCGGCGACCCGGCCGCCGCTGACGCCCTCTATATCGGGCCGGAGTCCTTTGTCTCCGCCATTCAGCCGCTGCTGGAACTGCGCCGCAGCCAAGGCTACACCCCCGACTGGGTTGATCTGACGGACATCTACGACGTTTACAGCGACGGGTATGTCTCGGCTGCCGCAATCCGCAATTTTCTGCGCCATCGCAGCGACTGGCAGAACACAGCCCGCACCCTCTCCGTCACACTGGTCGGAGACGGGAGCTATGACCCCTTCAACTACCGGAATCTTTACTTTCCAGAAGAAACGCTCCATCCCGTCCCCCCTTATATGCTGAAGGTCGATGTCTACCTCGACGAAGCTCCCTGCGAAGCATGTTTTGCCCAGCTCAACGGCGACGACCCGCTCACCGGCGACGACCCAGATGCGATCAACCCGAAAAGCAACTTCTTTGCGCCAGATATCTGGTTGGGACGTCTCCCTGTGCGCACGACGTCCGAGTTGCAGGGTGTCGTCCAGAAACTCCTCCGCTACGAACAGTCGATGCAGCTGTCTGGCGCACAGGCTACCCAGCTGCTGCTGGCCGACAATCATATCCTCCGTGTGGGTGAGAACAACCAGGTCACACTCGACCCGGCTGGAGACTTTGCTGCTGCCTCCAGCACCGTCGTCGCCCAGCTGGGCTACGGCGCCGATCCCCAACGGCTCTACTATGATCTGCTGCCAGAACGGGAAGTCGTTCTGACCCCCATCGGCACCCCCAGCACCGTCGAGCGTTTGGTGCCAGAACCTTGGCGCATCTCCTCGATCCCGGCAATTCGCCAGCGCACCCTCGACGCTCTCCAGCGCGGCGCAGGTCTGCTTGTCTACAACGGCCACGGCCATCACTGGCAATATGCCAATCTCGAAGATCGCTCGGGGACCAATGTCGCACCGCTGTTGAGCATTGTGGAGGCCAGTGCGCTCACCAACGGCGACAATCTGTTCGTCGGGCTGTCGATGACCTGCCTGACCTCTCAGTTTGCCATTCCGGCCATCGCCGGTACCCTCGACGAAATTTTTGTCCGCAACCCGAACGGTGGCGCTGTTGCCACCTGGGGCTCGACCGGCCAGAACGTGGCCAGTGGCCACGACTACCTGCAGCGCGGTTTTGTCGGGCTGCTGCGCAACAGCCCGCCCGGCAGCCAACGGGTCGGCAGTCTGGTCGAAGCCAGCCGGATCTCCTTGCTGACCTCACCGTTGACCTCCTCTCTGGACGCGCTCAAGACCTTTGCCCTGCTCGGCGATCCGTTGACCCGTGTGCGTGCCCTGGTCGGCTTCGACCAGGGCCTTTTTCTGCCCAACATTCAAGACTAGGAGCCCCGATGTAAGGATTGCTGCAAGCAAAAGTTTGACAGGAGTGCCGCTCCAATTTATGATCCATCTTGCTCTCAGCGTCGAACAGCATTTCCTCTCTTTTCCCCCCACAACATGCTCTTTCCTTATCAGCCAGCGCTGACTTGATAGGGTTTTGTCTTTAACTTTGGAAGTCGCCATGTTGGCAAGGCAGGAGGACTTCGATGACAGAACACGCAGAACCAACCGCTCGCTGGCAGGGACGCAACAGCGACAAAGATGTCGTCCGCACCGATGTCTGGTCCGCTCTGGAAAGCCAGGCGGTCGCGATCGGCTCTCCCTGGAGCCGCATCCCCAACTTCGAAGGAGCAGAACGCGCCGCAGAGAGGCTGGCCGAACTCGAGATCTGGAAACGAGCGCACATCGTCAAATCCAACCCCGACGCGCCGCAGATCCCTGTTCGCCTGCGGGCGCTGCAGGAAGGCAAACTGCTCTATACCCCTGTCCCCGAGCTGGTCGCCGATTTCCCATTCGTTTTGCTCGACCCCGAAGTGCTGGCCCGACGCGGGATCCCCTTCGAAGAAGTAGCTGCCTCTGAGGGCGCCGTGCGCCACGGACAACCGGTACAGTTCCAGGAGATGCGGCCGATGGATCTGATCGTGGTCGGCTGTGTGGCAGTCACCCGCAACGGCGGTCGCATCGGCAAAGGCGGGGGCTTCGCCGATCTGGAGCTGGGTATCTTCCGAGAACTTGGGTTGGTTCCCCCGACCACGCCGATCCTCACGACAGTCCACGGGCTGCAGGTGGTCGACGATCGACGCGTGCTGATGATCGCCCACGACTCCCCTCTCGACTGGATCATCACCCCCGATGAAGTCATCGAGACCCGGACAACCTATCCACAGCCCCATGGCGTCGACTGGGAGTCTGTGCAGGCAGACCAGTACCGAGACATCCCTTTTTTGGTCGAGTTGCGTCAGGAACTCGACCGGCGGACCTAGTACAAAGCGTGGGCCAGGTGCCCTGGAAGTTGCGTTGTTAAATGAAACTCGTTTGCTGGCTTGTTTGCCGCTGCGTCTCCCCGCCGACAACGGATCCGCAGGTCAAGTTGTACAACAGCAGATGAGCTCTGTTGTTCAGAGTGCCCGTTGTGCAAACAAACCGGGCACCCTATCCTCTTTCAGGTGGGTACGATCGTAGGGTTTTTACAAATAGACCAAGGAGAAACGAATGATGTGGGGAAAAACTGTGCGTAACCTGTGGAAAGTCGGGCTGTGGCTTGCATTGGTAGGGGTTCTGGCCGCCTGTGCCGTACCAGCACCCGCTGCGCCCGCAGCCGAAGCGCCCGCCGGGGAGGGGGAAGTGGTCAAAGTCGCGCTGCTGCTGCCTGGCCCGGTCACCGACGGCGGCTGGAGCCAGCTGGCCTACGCTGGCTTGGAAGCGCTCTCGGCTGACCCCGGCTTCGAGACTGCGTACGCTGAAAGTGTCAGCCAGGCCAATATTCCTTCGGTCACGCGCGGCTACGCCGACGACGGCTTCGATCTGATTATCGGCCACGGCTTTGAATTTGGCAGTGCCTTTTTGGAAATTGCCCCCGAGTACCCAGAGATCCACTTCTTTGCAACGACCTTCCAACCCCAGCCTGAGATCCCGGCCAATACACAATATGTCGACGCCGCCTACTTCCCGGCCGCCTATGCGGCCGGCGCGTTGGCGGCTCTGCTGTCGGAGAGCAAGGTCGTCGGCTTTGTCGGCGGCGGGGACAACCCCACCCAGCAAGGGATGATGAAGCTGTTCATTGCAGGGGCCGAACAGACGGTCGAGGGTGCCAAAGGGCTGGGCGTCGTCACCGGCGACTACAACGATGCCGCCAAAGGCCGCGAGGCTGCCACCACCATGATCGGGAACGGCGCTGACGTGATCTGGCATGCTGCCGATGTGACTGGGCTGGGCGCCATCGAAGGGGCGGTGGCCAGTGGCGCCCAGGTACTGGGTGCCTACTCTGACCAGATCAGCCTTGCCCCAGACAACCTGGGCGCCAGCCTGGTCATGGATCTGGCCCAGATGGTGCAGACCAAGGCCCAGGAGGTCCGCGACGGCTCTTTTGCCGGGGGAATCGAGTGGAGACCGAGTGTCGACGAAATGTGGCACTGGGCGGCTGGTGACGGAAACAGCTACAACAGTGCAGTCATCTCGGAAGAGATCTGGGCCCAGTTCGTTCCGATCTGGGACGAACTCTCCTCCGGCCGCCTCGACGTCAGTGCCCTGCTCCAGTAATCTGTCCCCCCTTTCGACATCTTTGTCTCTTCCGGCAGCAGCTGCTGCCGGAAGAGACGCTTCAGAAAGCGAGCTCTCTGATGGCTGTCCATCGCTGGCAGGCATTGACCACAGTGGAATTTTCGGCACTGCCCTGCAGCAAGATGGTGGCAGTGCTGCTGTTGGGCGCAACCGAACAGCATGGCCCCCATCTGCTGGCAGCCCAGCCTGACCTGGTCCGCCCAGGCCCCTACACCGGTATCGGAGCCGACTATCGGCGGGGCCGGATGGCAGAACGCTTCAGCAGGTACCGCTTCCTCTCGCCAGAAGGAGGGAGGGTACAGGTCGGCTGGGAGAGCACAGATCTGACCGCCGACGGCGTGATCGGCGATCCTGCCGGAGCCCCCCCCAGCGCAGGGGCAGCCAGCCTCGAACAGATGGTCGACCAGGTTGCCAGCATGCTGCGCGAAATCGCCCAATTTCCAGGCTGACCCCAATGGCTCCTCTCCTTGAACTCCGCAACATCACCAAACAGTTTCCCGGCGTGCTTGCCGACGATCGGGTCAGCTTGACCGTAGAAGCTGGCCAGATCCATGCGTTGCTCGGCGAAAATGGTGCCGGGAAGAGCACCTTGATGCACATTCTCTACGGGCTCTCTCGCGCCGACGCCGGCGAAATTTTGCTCGAAGGTCAACCGCTCCAACTCCACTCCCCAGCCGACGCCATCGCGCACGGGATCGGGATGATCCACCAGGATTTTATGCTGATCCCACGCTTCTCTGTCGTCGAAAATGTGGTCATCGGCCTCCAAAAAGATGGGCCACAGCTCGACCTGCGCAGCGCAGCTCTTCGTCTGAGCGATCTGGCACGTCAGTACGGGCTTGTCGTCGATCCCGAAGCGCGCGTCGAACATCTCAGCGTCGGGGTCCAGCAGCGGGTCGAAATCTTGAAACTGCTCTACCGCCATGCCCGCCTTCTGATCCTGGATGAACCGACCGGTGTGCTGACCCCCCAGGAGACAGAAGGACTCTTTGCGGTGCTGCGCAGGCTGGCGGCCCAGGGCCATGCCGTCCTTCTGATCACCCACAAACTTCACGAAGTGATCGCTGTCGCCGACCAGGTGACTGTGCTGCGCGATGGCCGGGTGATCGGCAGCCTGCCAGTTCGCCAGAGCTCTGCCCGCCAGCTTGCACGCATGATGGTCGGCCGCGAGGTCACTTTGCGCGTCGACAAGCCTGCGCAGCAGGCAGGCCCTCCCCTGCTGCAGATCACCGATCTGCAGGTACGCGGGGACAACGGCCAGCCCAAGGTGCGCGGGGTGACGCTGACAGTCCACGGCGGCGAAATCCTGGGGCTGGCTGGCGTCGACGGCAATGGCCAGTCCGAACTGGCAGAGGCCCTGATGGGGTTGCGCCCGGTCGAAGCGGGCCAGGTCACGCTTGCCAAAAAAGATCTGACCCGGCACTCGCCGGCTGCCCGTCGTGCCAGCCACCTCGGCTATATCCCGGCCGACCGCCGCCAGGTCGGTTCGATCGGCCCGCTGAGCATTGCCTACAACGCGGTGCTGGGCACCTTGCGCCGCTACACCACCTGGGGAGGGTTGTTTCTCAACCCGGGACACATCGACCGCCATGCCCGGCATTTGGTGAACGAATTCGACGTGCGTACCCCCAGCATTCACTTTGAAGCGGGCAAACTGTCAGGGGGCAACCTTCAAAAAGTTGTGCTGGGACGCGAGCTGTTGGCCCGACCCACCGCTTTGGTGGTCGAACAACCCACGCGCGGGCTCGATGTCGGCGCCACCGAGTATGTGCACCGGCAGCTGTTGGCCGAACGCAGCCGCGGCGCCGCACTTTTGTTGATCTCAGCAGAACTGGAAGAGATTCTGGCGCTGAGCGACCGGATCGCCGTGCTGTATCAAGGAAAAATTATGGGCGTTCTGACGGCTGGAGCCCAGGAGTCCAACAGCCAGATCGAGCTGCTAGGGCTGATGATGGCTGGAAGTCCGCTGGCTTCCTTGTCCAATCTCCACACGCCCGGGAGGAGCGACGGGCCCCATGGCTAAATCTCACTGGATCGAACGTCGGCTGCCGCCGACAGACTCGCCGCTGGCCACCGCCACCGTCACGCTGGCAGCGATCGTGCTGGCGCTCCTGCTGGGCGGCTTGCTGATGCTGCCCTTCACCCCTCACCCAGGCCAGGCCTACTGGGCCATTGTCGAGAACGCCTTCGGCAGCCTGCGCGGGCTGGGATTTACGCTGGTCAAGGCCACCCCGCTGATCTTGATCGCGCTGGGCACAATCGTAGCCTGGCGCACCAGCTTTTTTTATCTCGGGTTTGAAGGTGCACTCCTGCTCGGCGCCGCAGCCACCGTCTGGGTCGCTCTGCGCGCCGCACCCCAGGAAGGGCTGGCCGGTCTGCCAGGCTGGATCTTTTTTCCCCTGGTCATTGGGGCAGCCTTTGCCGCCGGCGGTCTGTGGGCTGGTGCAGTCGGCTTCTTGCGCAGCCGCTTTGGCGGCAACGAAGTGCTGGTCTCCTTGATGACCAATTACGTGGCCATCTTGCTGGTCAACTATCTGGTCTCAGGCCCTTTGCGCGCGCCAGGGGACCTGCCCCAAACCGAACGCATCCCAGAGACAACCCTGCTTCCCTTTTTTATCCCAGATACCCGTGCCCATGCCGGATTTCTGCTGGCCTTGCTGGCGGCGCTGCTCGTCTGGCTCTTTCTACGCCGAACACCGCTGGGCTACGAACTGATCGCGACGGGGTTCAGCGAGCGTGCAGCCCGGTATGGCGGTATCCCCACCAGCCAGCGGCTGGTGTTGGCTGCCTTTCTGGCAGGTGGGCTCGGCGCGCTGGCTGGGCTGGTCGAAGTGCTGGGAGTCCAGTTCCGGCTGATGGAGGGCATCGCCCAAGGAACCGGGTTTGTCGGAGTTGTCGTGGCCCTGCTGGGCAAGTTGAACCCGCTGGGGTCGGTCGTGGCGGCCATTCTCTATGCGGGCATGGGGGTCGGGTCGGAAGTCCTCCAGCGCCGTGCAGGGCTGCCCAGTTCGGTCATTTTCATCGTCCAAAGCCTGATCGTCTTGCTGATTCTGGCAGGCGATCTGCTGCGCTCCTATCGGTTCACCTGGCCTTTCCGTGCAGAACGCCTGACTGCGACAGCAGGCCCCAGAGAGTGAGCGCCGCAGGCTGCTGGCCGTATATCGCTGTCGACCGAAGGATTCAGTGATGGAACTGTCACAGATTTTTACAGCCGCCTTCGTGGTCACGTGGCTGGCAGCCGCCCTGGGGCTGGCCGGACCGGTGCTGTTGGCCTCACTCGGCGAAATTTTTGGCGAACGCTCTGGGGTCCTCAACATCGGCATTGAGGGAACCATGCTGCTGGGCGCGCT
>CAIOHJ010000305.1 GCA_903858085.1 uncultured Chloroflexota bacterium | reverse complement strand
GCGCCAGCCAGAGCTGCTGCCAGATCATTCCTGACCGCTTCGCAGCGATTCAGCGCGCGGTCGACATGGCACAGCCGGGCGACGTCATCGCTGCCTTCGGCAAAGGGCACGAACGCAGCATGTGTTTTGGAGAGCAGGAGACCCCTTGGAGCGACCAGGAAGCGATGCTCGCCGCACTCGAACGACGGCAGCGCCGCGAACAGCTTCTTTCGACAGCGGGCTGAACGTCTGCACGCAACGCTGCCTGCAGATGGGGGACAAACGGGGCTGCCCGCATGCTCCCCCATCGACTGGCCACAGAGCGCTTCAGAGGCCCTGCCCCCCAATCAGGCGGCAGGCGACTCCGGGTTCGGGCCAAAATGTTTGAGCATCACCAACGGGTCGCTCTGGCTTGGATTGGTGATCTGCACCCCCCGCGCGGCTGCAGCAGCGGAGACAAAGTATTCGTCGTAGGTGAGCTGGCCAAAACGAATCAACGCTGGCGTCTCAATCGGGTGACGGTCGAGCGTGCCGTGTCCCTGGACCGTAATCAAGCCGTAGGCACCCGCATCGCGGATCGTGGCAGTGCGGCCCGGCAGCACAGTCAGCTCTTTGGCTGCAAAGTAGGGATTGCCGTAGGTGATCCACCGTTCGATATAGCCGCCCTCCTCCATTTCAGACTGTGGTTTGACCAAAAGCGGCGGGCGGAAATAGCGGGCTTTGAGGTCCACCAGCACATTGGCCTCCCAGTCGACCATGTCGACCAAAAAGTCGAGATCCTGCTGGCGGTCAGCTGGCACATTTTTGACCAGGTTCCCCCACTCGATCGGCACCTCGGCAACCAACGACTGAAACATGGCAAACACATCGCTGGCCCACTGCGGTTCGTAGGTGCAAAGACTGCCCGGAGCGTGCAGCACGCCAGCCGGCACGTACCACCCGGTGCCCGGTTCCAACCGATAGGCTTTGGACAGATTGGTGATCTGGTTGTCTCCCTCGTTCCAGATTTCCAGACAGCGGCGTACCTGTGCGCGGGTGGTGCCAGGTTCCAACCCAAAGAAGGTGTGCGGGAAGGTGCCGCCATGGTTGTTGAGCTGGGGTGGATAGTAGTACGCCTCCGGTTTCTGCTCCATCCCAACCAGGCTGGCAAATTCCTGGGTCTGGTGCAGATGGTGGGGCAGCGGGTCGCGGTTGTCAAAAAATTTGGAGTAGATCGGCCACTTGCCGTACTGGTTCCAGAGGGCAGCGCCGAGCAGCGCCGCACCCAGCTCAGCGACGGCGTCGATCAGCAGCACTTTGTACACGGCGCCGCCTGCCTCGTAGACGACATAGCTCAGCCCTTCATCGGGCGTGGTCAGCGGACCGTTGTCGGCTTTGGTCGTAGAGGAAAACCAACGCTCGTCGATCCCGCCGCGAACGGCACCAAACGAGTAATAATCCCGTGGATCGAGCTTGATCCGGCGCCCAGGAATGCAAAACGAGCGCGGTACCCAGGTCGGAGCCAGGCGCAGAATTCCTTCACCCGCTTCAAAGGCAGCGTGAATTGTTTTGGTTGGTGTGGTCATGGGTTCATGTGTCCTTGCTGACAAAGCAGAGGGGGAAGAATGCTCTGTGTGCAGCAGGCCAGAATCGATGGCCTGCTGCACACAGAGGATCTGCGGTCTTACTGAGGAATTTCGCCGATACGCTCGGCTTCGTCAAAGTTTTCGGTCGTGATCAACTTGGGGGTGAGCAGCACCACGTCGCTGGCCGGCGCTGTCCCCGCAACGATGAAATTGACGATCGTCTGCAGCGCCGTGCGCGACTGGCCGCCCGGGAACTGCTCGACCGAGCCGTAGAGGGCCCCGTCACGCACCGCCAACAGAGCCTCCGGCAGGGCGTCGAAGCCGATAATCGGGATGGCGACGCCAGCAGCCTTGGCTGCCTCGATGGCACCCAGCGCCATGTCGTCGTTGGCCGCAACGATCGCCTGCACATCCGGGTTGGAGGCCAGACAGTTCTCGGTCACGGTCAACCCACCGTCCCGGTTGAAGTTGCCCGTCTGCTGACAG
>CAIOHJ010000304.1 GCA_903858085.1 uncultured Chloroflexota bacterium | reverse complement strand
TTTTATCTCATGAGCCGGGGGATCGGCGAGGATGAGGCGGCGGCCATGATTGTGGGCGGCTTTATCGAGCCCCTGGTCAAAGAGTTGCCGATGGAGTATGCGGTGGAAATGAACCGTCTGATCCAGCTTCAGATGGAAGGGACGATCGGTTGAGAGCCGCACGTCGTCGTGCGCCCGCAGCTCCTCGGCAGAAGGCGCAGACGACACAAAAGCAGGAGAGTATTCACGTGAGCGTAATTGTCAAAGAAGCGGAAGCAACCATGCAGACCGCCGCAGGGTTCAGCGAAGCAACCGTGCGCGCCCACTCGGCAGCGCGGGGCGAACCCGAATGGATGTTGAGTTTCCGTCTGGAGGCCTGGCGCCTGTTCGAGGCGTTGCCTTGGCCAAAAGCGACGGATGAAGCCTGGCGGCGTACCCGCCTGACTGGCTTTGACCTGACCCGTTTCAGACCGGTCGTCGCCTCGGCGGCGGCAGAGATGAAGGGTGAGCTCTCCGCGCTGCTGCAGGAAGAGCTAGATGAAATGGAGAGCGCCGCCAGCATGGTCTTTGAAGAGAGCGTGCTGCGCAACAGCGTGACGCGCAGCCCGCTCGACAGCCAAGGGGTCATCTTTCTGGATCTGCAGAGCGCAGTGCACCAGCACGCTGACCTGGTGCGCAAGTACTTTATGACCGAAGCGGTCAAGCCGGGCCAGAACAAGTTTACAGCACTCCATGCTGCGCTCTGGGACACAGGGGTGTTTGTCTACGTGCCAGCAAGCGCCCGGGTGACCCTCCCGCTGCAGGTGATTTTGAACCAGAACAACGAAGGTGTCGGCGGCTACCACCACACCCTGGTGGTCACCGAAGCTGGCGCCGAGGTGACTGTGGTCGACGACCTGCTCGGCGCCCGGGAGGGGCTGCAGGCCAGTGTCGTCGAACTGCTGATCGGCGACAGCTCGGTGGTCCGCTACATGAACCTGCAAGATTTTGACCACAGCGCCTGGAATTTTCTGACCGGTCGCGCCGTCCTGGGCCGTGACGCAGATCTGCGTTGGATTCAGGTCAGCTGGGGGAGCCGTCTGACCAAGGCGTTTTTGGATGTGGAGCTGAGCAAGCCAGGCGGCCACGCCGAACTGCTGGGCATCTACTTCCCGATCGGCAACCAGCATATCGACCACCAGACTTTGCAGATCCACCGAGCACCGCACTGCTTCAGCGACCTGCTCTTCAACGGCGCACTCAAGGACAAAAGCCGCAGCGTCTATATGGGGATCATCCAGGTTCTCCCGGGGGCCCAGAAGACCGATGCCTACCAGCGCAACGGCAACCTGATCCTGGACACGTCGGCCCGGGCCGACAGCATTCCTGGGCTGGAGATCGAAGCCGACGATGTGCGTTGTACACACGGTGCCACCGCAGCCCAGGTCGAAGAGGAATATGTTTTCTATTTGATGGCGCGCGGCCTGACCCGTGCCCAGGCTGAACGGATGATCGTACAGGGCTTCTTCCAGGCTGTGCTCGACCGCGTCCCGGTCGAGAGTGTTGTGCACAAGCTGGAACGGGTGATCGAACGCAAGATTGGTGGCTGAATTCAGAGGGGGAACCATGCACATTGCAGACAAAGGATATGCCCAGCCCGACGCGCTGGTCAGCACAGAGTGGGTTGCAGCCCATCTCGACGACCCGTCGATCCGGCTGGTCGAGAGCAACGAGGATGTACTTTTGTACGACGTCGGCCACATCCCCGGCGCGGTCAAGGTCGACTGGCAAGCCGATCTCAACGACACGACCGTGCGCGATTATATCAACCAGACACAGTTTGCGGCGTTGATGGGCAGGCTCGGCATCGCCAACGACACGACCGTGGTCTTTTATGGGGACAAGAACAACTGGTGGGCGACCTACGCCTACTGGGTCTTTCAGCTCTTTGGCCATCGCAACGCCAAGGTGATGGATGGTGGCCGGATGAAGTGGGTTGCGGAGGGGCGCGAGCTGACGCGCGAGCTGCCCACCTACCCTGCGGCCCTCTACACTGCGCAGGAACGGAACGACAGCGCCATCCGGGCCTTCCGCAACGAGGTGCTGGCCCATATTGCCGCCGCTCGTCCGCTGGTGGATGTGCGCAGCCCCGGCGAATACAAAGGAGAGCTGCTGCACATGGCCGACTACCCACAGGAAGGCACGCTGCGGGGCGGGCATATTCCAGGAGCCAAGAGCGTGCCGTGGGCGCGCGCCGCCAACCCAGATGGCACCTTCAAGAGTGCAGCCGAACTGCGGGCCATCTACGAACAAGAACAGGGGCTCCGCCCCGACGACGATGTGATCGCCTACTGCCGGATCGGCGAGCGCAGCAGCCACACCTGGTTTGTGTTGACACGCCTGCTGGGGTATTCGTCGGTGCGCAACTACGACGGTTCTTGGACAGAATGGGGAAACGGCGTACAATTACCGATCGAAAAATAGCGCGACCAAGATGAAAACGATGGCACCCATGAGGATTGCTGAAAATTTGCTGTCAGACCAGACCGCAGCCCTGCGCCAAGATTTTCCAATCCTGGGCCGCGTGTTGCCGCAGGGACAGCCGCTGGTCTATCTGGACAATGCAGCAAGCAGCCAGAAGCCGGCAGCTGTCCTGCAGGCAATGGAGACCTATTACCGGCAGTACAACGCCAATGTCCACCGTGGGGTCCACACGCTGAGCGAAGAAGCCACCACAGCGTTTGAGGCCGCACGCGCCAAGGTGGCTCGCTTCATCCACGCCCCCACCCCCCGCCAGATTGTCTTCACCCGCGGGGCGACCGAGTCCATCAACCTCGTGGCCTACAGCTGGGGACGGGCCAACCTGGGCCCTGGGGACGAAGTCTTGATCACGGCCATGGAGCACCACGCCAACATCGTGCCCTGGCAGATTCTGCAAGAACAGCTCGGTTTCACCCTCCGTTATGTGCCGATCACCGCTGCAGGGACGCTCGACCTCAGCCAGCTGGAGAAGTTGCTGACGGAGCGCACACGCCTTTTCTGCTTTGTCCATGTCAGCAATGTCGTCGGCACCGTCAACCCGGTGCAACAGCTGGTGACAGCGGCCCGGGCAGTCGGCGCACGTGTCCTGATCGACGCCGCACAGAGCGTGCCCCATATGCCGGTCGATGTCCAGGCGCTCGACGCCGATTTCCTGGTCTTCAGCAGCCATAAAATGTGCGGGCCGACGGGGATCGGGGTCTTGTACGGCAAGCGCGAACTTCTCGAGTCAATGCCTCCTTTTCTGGGGGGCGGCGACATGATTCGTGAGGTGACCCTGCAAGGAAGCCGCTGGAACACCATCCCGTACAAGTT
>CAIOHJ010000303.1 GCA_903858085.1 uncultured Chloroflexota bacterium | reverse complement strand
TGTCGCTGCGGACGCACTCCCAGACCTCGGGCTGGTCGCTGACCGCCCAGGACGTCTTCAACAACGTCGTGCGGACCTGCGTCGAGGCGATGGCCGCCACCCAGGGCCACACCCAGAGCCTGCACACGAACTCGCTCGACGAGGCGCTCGCCCTGCCGACCGACTTCTCGGCGCGGATCGCCCGCAACACCCAGCTGTTCCTGCAGCAGGAGTCCGGCACCACCCGGGTGATCGACCCGTGGGGTGGCAGCTACTACGTCGAGCGTCTCACCGCCGAGCTGGCGGCCCGGGCGCTCGACCACATCCGTGAGGTGGACGAGCTGGGCGGGATGGCGGCGGCGATCTCGGCGGGCATCCCCAAGCTCCGGATCGAGGAGGCGGCCGCTCGGACCCAGGCCCGCATCGACTCGGGCCGCCAGCCGGTCATCGGCGTCAACAGCTACCGCTTGGACGAACCCGAGGACGTCGAGGTGCTCAAGGTGCGCCAGCTTCAGCAGCAGGGCCTGCACATGACAACTCGGCGCTTGATTCAGCGCCTCGAGCAACTCACCTTGATTGAAACCCGCTGTTGGGATGGCAGCGTGTTGCGCCGCCTGACGCCACTTGACCCTGACCTGATTGCCCTCCTGCAACTGGTCGAGACGGCGCTGGATGATCTGGTGCAAACCGTTGCACCTGCTGACCAACCACATCATTTACTCGACACGGCGTACCTGTCGCCAGAACGTTCCTTGCCGGATTCTCTGCTTTGCTGAGCCGCTCCAGCCGGATGGCACCAGTGCGCCACCGTCCAAAACGGTGACGTACCGGGGCGCACTACTGCCCTTTCGAGACCGCACTACTCCCCCTTCGGGACCGCAACTCAGCTCAAATCCGGGCGCATCAGCCATTCGACAAACTCATTCGCCGCAACGCTGACCCGCTACTTCTCTTTCTATTCGATTCTCAAGGTGCGAAATGTAGGCTTACCGTAACAATAGAAACGGTCGATGACATTCCAGTGTTGTTGACGACGATGAAGCAGATGGGTTTGGCGGAACTGGTAGATAAGCACTTCAAGCCGCATGGAAACTGGCGGGGGCTCAGTCCAGGTGAAGTGATGAGCAGCTGGCTGGCGTACATTTTGTCGGAATGAGATCACCGGCTGAACCAAGCGGAAGTGTGGGCGCAAGGATGGCAGCACGTTCTGCGCCCGTTTTTGAACAGTGAATTGGAAGGGAATGACTTTCGAGAGGACCGTCTGACAATCGGGCTGGACTTGCTGAGCGACGACAAGAACTGGGTGGAGTTTGAAGTGGCGCTGAACCAACGCACCCTGCGCGTCTATGCGTTGGAAAAGCGACGTGTACGTCTTGGATACGACCAGCGCCAGCGGCTACTGGGCGGTGAGCGAGAAGGGACTGTTCCAGTTTGGTCACAGCAAAGATCATCGCCCCGCCCTGGCACAGGCGAAGGTGTGTTGGCAGCGCTGGATCCGCTGGGCATGCCGCTGGTAGCGCAGGTCGTGTCGGGGGAGAAAGCGGACGATCCCCTGTATATCCCGGCGATTGACGAGGTGCGCAAAGCGGTAGACGAATCGGGTCTGCTCTATGTGGGCGACAGCAAGATGATGTCTCTGGCGACACGGGCGCATCTGGTGGCTGGGAGTGACTGCTACCTGGGAGCGTTGGCATTGACGCCAGTGCCGCAGGCGACTATTGATGCCTATCTGGCACCCGTGTAGACGGGAAAACAGTCCTTGACTGCGGTTTACCGTGAACAGGCGTCCGATGATACGGTCAAGATTGCCGAGGGGGTTGAGGTGGAGGAGCAGTTGACAGCCAGAATTTCTGGTCAGACCCTCACCTGGACTGAACGCCGTCTGGTCATTCGCTCGTTGCAACATGAAGTGGCAGCGATGAGTGGATTGCACCACCGGCTTGTACAAGCAGAGGAAGCGATTCTGGCGCTGAACCAGCACAAGCAAGGACGAACACCGTTGACAACGGTGGAGGAGATGCAAGCAGCAGCAGAAGCAGTTCTGAAACGCAAGGGTGTCGCAGGGTTGTTTCGGCTACAGGGTTTGCCATATTGACAAGGACATGAACTTGGTTGACGAAATCTAGTTGCTACTTGAAATATCGATTGCTGCATATTGTGTTTGATGTGAGGAAAACAACTATATGCAGTTCAAGGAATTCCGTTAGTGCCCCAATATTTTCAGCGAATGGACAATTTTAACGTGTGAAATCCAGGCTTAATTTCTGACCAATAGCCTGAACGATTATCAGAATAGCAATTTTCAGACAGAGGGATGCAGTACAAGTGTACTATCTTTGCTGCTCTGTACTATTTGTGGAGTTCATGCGACTCGTGCTCAAGTATGCGCAAGCATCCTTGACAGCAAGCAGGCAAGTTGGTCAAAATTTGAAAACAAATCGACTGTGAGGCTCTCGCTTGCAGACACCCAAACCAATCAGAAGAAGAACGCGAGGATCCGGGCAGGATGGAGTGATTGGGGCGTCGGAACCCTCACCGTTGTCCCATCGTTTATAGTGGGGAACAGCAACATTGTGCTGGAGACAGCTTGCATCACGAAAGGATACTTGAATATGCCAGGCGTTCAAACCCGTCGTTTT
>CAIOHJ010000302.1 GCA_903858085.1 uncultured Chloroflexota bacterium | reverse complement strand
GTTCTCGACCACGACGAAGACTTACGGCAGTTGGCGCTCCGGGTTCGTGCACAGCACAGCAATTTGCCAATTGTCATTGCGCAAGTCACACCCGAGCCGATCACCAGCTATCATATGCGTTCACCGCGGCTCCAACAGGAAATGCCATGAGCGTTGCTTATCAGTCCGTTGGCTATCTGCCGCCGATTCCAATCCTTGCTGTCCGTTTTCGTAGACTGGTCGATCCGGTTGCTAGTGAACTGTACGACGCCATCGTCGACACCGGTGCTGATATGACCATCGCTCCTGCCGAGATTCTGGTGAACCTTCAGGCACACGATGTCCAAGAAACGAATCTGGTCAGTCAATGGGGCGATGTTCATCCTGTTGTGCTCTACCTCGTTGATCTGGAGATTGAGGGGCAAGTCATTCCGGGCGTGCTAGTTGCCGGCGATGAGACAACACAAGAGGTAATTCTGGGGCGCAATCTCCTCAATATGCTCCCGCTTTTTCTTGATGGTCCTCAACAACAGACGTATGTGGTTGAGGATGCACGTGCGCGGCAACTCCGTATGCAGCGGTAACGCCTTTGGTGCGCACGCTGGCGTTGCCCATACGATTGAACAGATACCGAGTTTCTTGGAGAAACTCGGTATCTTCATCCCTACATCCACAGTGATCCACAGCCGCATCATCGCTGGGCAGAGCTTCACGCCACGTGTCGCGTATCGACCCGCAACCGGGCGGCGCGGCGCACGCTTGTCCAGCCGTAGGCGTCGTGGTTAGTGACGATCACCACGCAGTCGGCGGCGGCCAGCGCGGCGTCGAGGTCGGCCACGCCCACCCTCTCCATGCCGTCGTGCTGAAAGGCGGGGACGTGTGGGTCGTGGTAATGGATGCTTCGTGGCGAAATTCCGAATGGCTTGTGCGATTGTTTGGCCCGATCCCCCAATGCTATCATGCCGACAAAAGGAGAGTACCTTATGCAATCGGTGTGGCAGTAACGCCTTTTGTACGCACAGTGGTTTCAAGCAGGTCTCTGTCGCCCATGAAAGATCCAAGAAAGCCGCTGCTACCGGTGACGATCCCCTGTTTTACAACAGCCTCGCCAGCAACTCCGCAGGTACACGTGCTCGCAGCGCGGGATACGCCTCGATCAAGCGAGCAATGTCGGCCAAGTCTTTCTGGCGCTTGCTGGCGCGCCGTTCTGGATCGCTCGCTGCCCATACCTTTCCTCGTAGCGTATCTTCCAGGCTGGCAACCGGCAACGCCAGCCCGAGCACCTCCTGCGTCTGCGCCCGTTCGGGAAAGTCGGCATAGCGCACATCAGTCTGAATCTGTACGCGCAGGGCAGAATCTTCGGCATAGACGTTCAGGCTGTGTGGATAGTGACGCACCGTAAACACGCGCATCAGCACTTTTTCCAATGGCTCAAGTTGATCAACCGCAACTACCAAATCCAAATCAAGGCTCACCACTGGCTCGACATAAGCGTTGACGGCCTGTCCACCAATCACACAATAGTGAATGTTTAGCTCGGCCAGCAGCGATACCAGCCGTTCCAGGAACTCCGCCCGATCCATTGTTACTGCTTTCCAATAGGCAAGTGCTTGCATGGTTTGTTCTTCATCACATCTTCTACCCCTGAGCGTTGACGCCGCCAACAGGAGACCTTTTTCCTTCGGCGTTCAGAGACTGAGTTTCCCGGAGAGACTCGGTCTCCCCATCACCGATTCGCCATCAGCCTTAGCGGCGATAGACCTGGCGCACCTCATCCGGTGTGGCGACCATTCCTGTGCGATTGTACCGATCATCGCATCTCCTTCGGGCGCAACGGCCTCGATTGCCGCCCACATATCTTCTGCACTGACATTCTGGCCCGCCGCTGTTAGTTAGCGAATGGTGAGGCGGTCAAGCGCGTTAATCGAGCAGCGCAAGAAAGTCGGCTGGCGTGATGTCGGCGTCTCTCAATATCTTGCGCAAGAGTCCCCGTCCAATATCCTGGCTCGCACGCACTGGCACGGTAACCACTCTCCC
>CAIOHJ010000301.1 GCA_903858085.1 uncultured Chloroflexota bacterium | reverse complement strand
CGCTTTGTCCCGATGATTTCCCCCCTCTTCGCCGACCCAGAAGCGTGGGCGGAGGCATAACCCATGCATGTTTTGTTGGTGGGCAGCGGCCAGTTGGGCAGCGCGCTGGAATCCACCCTGACCCGTCAGCGCCGACATACGGTGACCGTCTGGAAACGCCCCAGCGTCGACATCAGCGCACCCGGCACCGCGGAGCAAGTAGCCAGACTGGCCCCCGACGTGGTCATCAATGCTGCGGCCTGGACCCAGGTAGATGCCGCCGAAAACAACCCTGCAGCCGCGTATGCAGTCAACGCGCTGGGCCCCAAATATCTGGCAGAAGGCTGCGCAAGCTGTTCGGCAGCATTGGTCCAGGTGAGCACAAACGAAGTCTTTGCGGGAATCCCTGGCCAGTTTTACCGCGAATATGACCAGCGTCAGGCGGGCAGCGTCTACGCCCGCAGCAAACTGGCTGGCGAGACAGCCGTCACAGCCCTGCACGCGCAGGTCTACCTGGTCCGTGTCGCCTGGCTTTTCGGGCCGGGAGGCACCAACTTCCCCTCCAAAATTGTCGCTGCAGCCGCACGGCAGGGCAACCTGCGGGTCGTCGACGACGAATATGGGAACCCCACCTATGCGCCCGACGCGGCCGCCGCGATCGCCCATCTGATCGAAACCGAACGCTACGGCAGCTATCACCTGGTCAACGAAGGGTGGTGCAGCCGCTACCAGCTGGCACAGCATGTGCTGGCGTGCAGCGGCTGTGACCGCGTAGAGGTCACAGCGATCGCGCAACACGAATGGCAGCGTCCCAGCCAGCCACCGCTGCACGCCGTACTGGTCAACCAGGCCGGTGCCGCACTTGGTCTCCAGCTGCGCCCCTGGCACGCAGCAGTGGAAGAGTACTGTCGCCAACAATTTCATCGGTGAGGAACATTCATGTCTGAAACATCCCATCCACCCTCCGCAAACCCGCCACCGCGCAAAGCCAGGGAAACCCAGGCAGCCCAGGCCGAGCAGGCGCGCCAGAAACTGGCCGCTGCGGAGAACCAGGAACCACGCCGCAACCCGATCGTGCTCGACGAGACCTACAGCGGGCTGCGCGAAAACAATCGTGTGGTCATGCGCCATACCATTGCGATCAACCTGGACAACTTCCGACCTGCCCCGGACGACTTTGAGCCCAGGCCTGTACGTACCTTTTCACCGTTGCAGGAAACCACTTCGCCTTTTGTCTCCGTGGTCGTGCCCAATTACAACGGTGTCCGCCACCTGCCTACCGTGCTCGACGCTCTGCACCGCCAGACATTTCGCGACCTGGAGATCCTCGTCGTCGACGATGCCAGCAGCGACAGCTCGGTCTCGCTGGTGACGACCCACTACCCCGATGTCCGCCTGATCGCCAACCGACACAACACAGGCTTTGCCCGTGCCTGCAACACGGGGGCCGCCGCAGCGCGCGGGCGCGTGCTCGTGCTGCTCAACAGCGACACCGAACCAGAAGCCAACTGGCTGGAAGAGCTGATCCAGGTGTTTGTGGCCAACCCACAGGCAGCCACCGTCACCAGCAAACTGCTGCTCTTCGACCGCCGCGACACGCTACATACCGCTGGAGACCTGTTGGGGGTAGACGGAATCCCGCGCAACCGGGGCGTCTGGGAGACCGATACCGGCCAACATGACCGAGCGGTGCAGGTCTTCAGCGGCTGCGGGGGCGCCACAGCCTACCGGCGCGAGGTCTGGCAGGCACTGGGCGGTTTCGACGAAGAGTTCTGGATGTATCTGGAGGATGTCGATTTTGGCTTTCGTGCCCGTCTGGCCGGCTGGGATGCACTCTTTGCCCCGCAGGCTCGCGTCTACCACCATCTGAGCGCCAGCGGCGGCGACGTGCTCGCCAGCTATTACGTGGGCCGCAACACCCTCTGGCTGATCGCCAAAAATATGCCGCGCTCGTTGCTACTGCGCAACGCCCGGTCGATTGTGGCCGGGCAGCTGCGCACAGCCTTCGACGCGCTGCGCAGCTGGCGCGGGGCTGCTGCACGCGCCCGTCTGGCAGGCCAGCTGGCTGGCCTGCTTGGGCTGCCCGGCCAGCTGCACAAACGCCGCACCCTGCAGCCACGACGACAGCTCGACGACGCCGCCCTCGCAGCGCTGCTCGTCACCGATTGAGGCAGCAAGCTGGCGCGCTTTTTGGCCAGCCAGCAGGTCGATTCTCTGTTTTGTCGCTCAACCTTTCGCCGCTCAAGCGAGGCACCGCCATGATGCAAGCACCACCTGAACAACTCGGCTCATTCTATCTGGGGGCAATCTACGACCTGGAAAGTGGCCAGAAAACCGAGAGCCCCCTCCACTACGACGCGCGCGATCTGGTGACGCATGCCGTCTGTGTTGGAATGACCGGCAGTGGCAAGACCGGACTCTGCATCGGACTGCTCGAAGAGGCTGCCCTGGACAAGGTGCCCGCTCTGCTCATCGACCCCAAAGGAGACATCACCAACCTGCTGCTGCAATTCCCAGAGCTGCGGCCAGCCGATTTTCAGCCCTGGGTCAATGTAGACGACGCACGCCGCAAAGACAAAAGCGTCGAGGAGTTTGCAGCCTCGACAGCCGAAACCTGGCGCAACGGTCTGGCCGACTGGGGGATCCAAGGAGAACGAATGCGCCTCCTGGCCGCCCACACAGACTACACAATCTTCACGCCGGGGTCAGAAATGGGGACCCCGATCAACATCATGGGCAGCCTGGCCGCCCCACAGCTCGACTGGGCCACCGAGATCGAGGCGATACGAGAGCGCATCGGCGGCACCGTCGCCGCCTTGCTGGGCCTCGCCGGGGTCACAGCCGACCCGGTGCGCAGCCGAGAGGGCATTCTGCTCGCCACCCTCTTCGAACAGTTCTGGCAACAAGGCAAAGACCTGGACCTGACCCAGCTGATCAACGGGATCACCAACCCGCCGGTCAAACAGCTGGGCGCCTTCGAGGTCGATACCTTTTACCCCGCCAAAGAACGCTTCGAGCTGGCCATGCAGTTCAACACCTTGCTCGCCTCACCCAGGTTTCAAAGCTGGCTGCAAGGAGAGCCGCTCGATATCGACCGGCTGCTCTTTACTGCCGACGGCAAGCCACGCCACAGCATCCTCTACATCGCCCATCTCAGCGACAGCGAACGCATGTTCATCGTCACGCTGCTGCTGGAAAGCCTGGTCACCTGGATGCGCAAACAGAGCGGGACCACCAGCCTGCGCGCGCTGCTCTATTTTGACGAAGTCTTCGGCTACTTTCCACCTACCGCCGAGCCCCCCTCCAAACGCCCGCTGCTCACCCTGCTCAAACAAGCGCGCGCCTTTGGGCTGGGTGTCATCCTCGTCACCCAGAACCCGGTCGACATCGACTACAAAGGGCTGACCAATGCCGGCACCTGGTTTATCGGCAAACTGCAGGCAGAGCGCGACAAAGAACGGGTCCTGGCCGGACTCAAAGGGGCCCTCTCCGAAGCCGGCAAAAGCGAGAGCACCGACTTCAGCACCCTGATCACCCAGCTGGGCAATCGTGTCTTTTTGATGAACAATGTCCACAACGACGGCCCTGTCGTCTTCCATACCCGCTGGGCCATGAGCTACCTGCGTGGCCCTCTGACGCTCCCCCAGGTGCGCACCCTGGTCGGAACCCCCACCCCCGCCAAGGCAGACGAACCGGCCGTAGCACTGCCCCAGACCCCACTCTCCAGCGCACCTCCTGGATTTCTGACCAGCCAGCCGGTCGTCCCCCCCGATCTCAAACAGCTCTATCTGCCCTGTGTCGTCGACGACCGCACCGCTCTCCAGCAGGCCAGCCGACAGGGCGGGGGCCCCTTGACCCCCAAAAGCGTGCAGCTCCTCTACGAGGCCGGGCTGCTCGGCGCAGCATCGATCCGCTTTGTCGACCAGCGTCGCTCGATCAGCGAGGAGGTCGACAAAGTGCTGCTGGCCTTGGGAGGGCGCCAGTTCACCGGGCTGGATTGGGGACGAGCCGAAACGCTGCCGATCTCCCCCCAGGAGCTGTCTGCATCGCCTAGTGCCCTTGGCACGGACAGAGCCCTCTTTTTTGCCGAGCTGCCCGCCGGGCTGGCCAACGCCAAAGCCCTGGCCAGCGCTGCCAAAGAGCTGAGCGACTGGCTTTATTACAACAGCCAGCTGCCGATCACCGTCCACACCGAGCTGGGGCTCTTCCGCAGCCCCCGTGAAGACGAACGCAGCTTCAAAATTCGTCTACAACAGGCCGCACGCGAGCAGCGCGACGCGGAAGTCGACAAGTTGCGCTCGAAAATGGCGCGAGAGATCCAACGGGTGGGAGAGCGCCTGGCCAAAGAAGAACAGAGCCTGGCCCAAAGCCAGGCGTCTGCCCAGGCCCGGCAAGCCGCCCAATGGATCCACATCGGGGAGAGCGTGCTGAATTTTTTCACAGGCAGACGCAGCGTCGGGCGGGCTGTTTCCAGCGCAACCAACAAGTGGAATCAGGCGCAGCAGGCTGGCATGCGCGTCGAAGAGAGCAAACAGACCGTCGCACGGCTGGAAGAAGAGAAGCGCAAGCTTGAAGAACAGCTGCAGGCCGAGATCGATCTCCTCACAACCCGCTGGGAACAGAGCGCCGAAGCCCTGACCACGGAACTGATCCGACCACGCCGCACCGATGTGAATGTACGGCTGACCGCGCTGGCCTGGGCCCCTGTCTGGCGGATCCTCTACGACGACGGCAGCGGCGAACGAGAGCTGACCCTCCCCGCCTACGTGCGGCCAGGCCCCTGAGCGCCGTTCCCTTCCCCCCCAACGACCGCAGGGCCCACAAGCACGCTGCCTCCAGCGAAAAGCGGCCCAGAGCCTCTCCGCAAACGCATGCCAGCCGCCACGCTCCCTTCAGGAGCCGTGGCGGCCGCGACCTTTTTGACCTACCCGGTGTTCGAGACCGGGCATAATCATTCGTTCGTCTGCGTCCCAGCCGGGCAGGGGCTCCGATCCGTCCATCTTGTGGCGATGAAAAAGACGGTTGAGGACAAGGACGATGCTGGAGAGATAGACTGCGCTGCCAGCAACCCAGATCAGCCCTCCTCCCAGCGCCTGGTCGTCGACCAGACGCAGCGCCCGCTCTTCTCCTGCGCCAAAAGCCGCCACATAGTGGGGATAAAGCGGCTCGGTCGCAAATGTTGTCGGCACTGCGATCGACATGCTGGCCAGCTCTACGATCAGCAGCGCGATCGCCCCCAGCCAAGGAGAAAGCGCAACATGCAGCCGTGGCCCCGTCCCGATCAGATGCCACCAGAGCAACAGTGCAGCACCGCCCAGGACCAGCAGCGAGAGCGTATGCCGGGTGGAGTCAGCCAACAGCCAGCCAGCCACTGTGCTGTCGTACCAGGCCACAAAGCAGACGATGAAGAGCGCAATTGCCAGCCAAGGGCGTGTCAACGTGCCGGCCAGACGACGGAACGTCCCCCGACCGCGTATCCAGCGGCCAACAGCCCGCCTCCCGCGCGCGGGCAACCCCCATACCAGCGTATCAAAGGCACAGCTGATCAAAAAGGCGGGAATGGCAAAGAGGCAGAGCAGCACATACTGGGCGACTCGTGCAGAAAAATAGAGCTGGTTCAGCCAGTTCAACGGGGAGAGGAAGACGGTTGCGGCCAGCAGCACGGCCCCTCCCAAGAAAAACAGCCTCGGCAGATTGGCGAACGCCGCGCCACGCCTGCGCAGCCGCAGCCAGCCGCGCAGGTACAGAACAGCCACGGCAACCAGCCAGACGCCGACACCCATCGACAGAAGATTGACCATCGGGTTGCTTTCCATCCTCAGCGTTGCACAAGGGGCAGATACAAGGAGGGGATTTTGCCAATCTGCAAAAAAATTGCTGTGGGCACCCCCCAGGTGCCTCCAGCATCCTGGGCTTCTATCAACAGCAAACGGGTACCCGGCGTCAGACCCTGGGTGGGAATCGCTGCGGTGGCCAGCGCCACTGTTCCGGTAAAGAGACCAGCGGACGGTGCCAGCGGCAGGGTGAGGGTCCCGCTGACCCAGCTCGGCGCGTCGATGCTGTAGCGTACAGCCTGGATCGGCTGGGCCGGTTCGTCGCCGTAGCCGCCCGAAGCGAACCGGGTGTCGTCGGCGGTCACCGTCAACGTCACCGCTTCACCGGCCGTTACCCAGCCGGGAGGCTCCAGCGTGGCAGCGGCGATCTCAGGACCTGACGGCAGTTCGTAGGGGCGAAGCGCTGCTTTGGCCGCATAGGTCAAACTGGCCAGTGCGGGGGCTACGATCAAGCTCTCGAAGGTGCTGCAGCTCTCAAAAAACTTCCAGCCCAGCTCGAATGTAAAGGCGGCCACCCCCAACTCGCCGTAGGCAAAATCGTCGGTCGTGCCGTCGGTCATATAAATGCAGCCATCCGCCCCTGACTGACAGGCTGGATAGCCTGTATAGTAGCCAAATTTGCGCGCCAGTGTCCGCAGCGCATCCCCGTTCGGCGCGGCAGCTTCGGTCCAGCCCCAAGGATAAAGAATCAGCGGGGAGTAGCTGTGCAGCGTCACCATCACGCCGGACGCATCGGCCGGCGCAGGGTCATTGTCCCCTGCCCCGCGACGGTCAGGAAAAATCATTCTCAAATAGGTTTCCAGCGCCTGTGTCTCCGGTTCCGACGCTGGGAAGGGCCCACGGTAGGTCAGCGCGCACGGATCCGAGCTGGAACAGAAGTCACTGGTGCACTGGTTCCATTTGAAGCTGCTGTTGCGGTTGAGATCGACGCCGAGTCCGTAGGAATCGCTGTCCACCCCACAGAGATCGCTGTTGACATTCTTGCGCCACCACTGGCCGGCCTCGGCCCGTTTGCGCCCGTCAGGGTTGGCCTGTGGGATGACATGGATTTCGACATGGTCGAGCAGCCAGGTGGCGTCGGCGTCCCTCCCATAGCTGTGCACCAGCTGTTCGGCGAAGCGCAGGGCGGTCTCAGCGGTCGTATATTCGCGGGCATGGATCGCACCGATCAACAGAAAGACTGGCTTCGGGCCTGGCCTGGCCCGGTTGGTCAGCACCACCCCGCGCAGTTCATAGCCCTGCTGGCCGGTGTTGCGCACATACTGCCAGCTTTCTCCGATCTTTACCTCACGGACCAGCATTGGGGAGTGCTCGGCCAGCGCCCGCAAGCTGGCATCGCTCTCTTCGACTGTACGATAACAGCTGTAGCCGGGAATTCCTGCTGTACGGGGGGCTGTCTGGCGGGCAGCAGCCTGGGCATGGGCGGCCTGGGCGGTGGCGAGCGGATCCACGACCACCCGGCGAGATTCGGCGACCAGACGCTGCCACTGGGTCAGGGTCACCCACAGGGTGGCCTGACGGGTTTGTGGGTCGACCTGCCAGACGTCGTAGCGCGCGGCCAGTTGCTGCAGATCCTGCGCGTCGGCAAAGGGGACCCGCACCACCCACCCTCCCCAAGGTGCAGGGTCGGGCGGCTCTCCTTCCACGGCCTGGAGCTCGTTGGGGGTCACCGCCAGCAGCGCGCAGGCCAGACAGAGCAGCCAGGCCAGCCGTTTCAGCATATGGCTACCGTCCAAAGCCAAAATCGACTGCGCTGAAAAAAAGCGGAATCACCAAAATTCCCCCCAGCAGGATGGCGGCAATTTCGATATAGACCCACCCCTGGGCTGCGCGCAGCCACTGGCGGGACCAGGAGTGTGGCGCACGGTGTCGGGTCTGAAAACGATAGCGCACCAGATAGAGTTCCTGTTCGCGCACAGGCTCCAGCGGCTGGACATCCCAACCGGCCTGCTGAAAGAGCCGAGGGAGAGCGGTCACCAACCGGTGCGCCAGCCAGCCAAACGGCAGGACCACCGCAGCCAGGAACAGCAACGTCCCCAACAGAGCATCCAGCCAGTACCAGGGGAGCGGACTGTAATGGGCAAAGAGATCGACCCAAGCCCAGAGCACAAATCCAAGCAGGGGGGAGGCGAGCAGCCACTGTCCCAGAGGGGAGGGGGTCGCTTCGATCAGATCAGCCAGCACCTGGCGGCGTTCAATCGGTGTTGTACTCAAATCGATTCCTCTGCTTTGGACGGAGCATGGATATACTCTTTACAGCTCTTTCAGTGTAGCGGATGTTTGTTGTGCTGCCGTCATCGTGCTCACTTTTCTGAGGGCGCGCTTCCAATCGGGGGGGGCGTTGCGGCGGCGCCAGAGCAGCCCTGCCGGGTAGCCGGCCATCTTGGCCAGGTCACCGGTCACCCGGAGCAGCGGCACCCATGCGGCGGCCGCCAGCCATGCGCCGGGTGACAGGGGCTGGCCCAGCAGACGCAGCCGCTGCCAGGGTCGCCAGCAGTAGAACAACGCCCCTGCCAGCAGCCCCAGCCAGCCCAGCCAGGGTGCAAAACTTCCCCAGAAGGCATGTCCCAGCAGCAGGAGTGCCACCAGATAGGTGGCGTAGCGCACAGCATGGCGTACTCGCCAGAGATCCGCCTTGCCGTCGCCGCGCGCATAGCGGTAGTATTGTGTCCAGAACTGGCGCAGCGACTCTCGCGGGCGGAAATAGACGATGGCCTCCGGTGCCCAGGCAAACCCGCTGCGCTGGCCCGGTGCTTGTGCGTTGACGGCAAAATCGAACAGCAGATCCTCGCAGTAGTCCAGCCATTCGGGATAGCCCCCGCTGCGTGCCCAGCACGCCTGGGTAAAAGCCACCGAACGGCTGCTGGGCAAAAATCGTGCCGGGTCGATCTCCTCCCGCAGCGGCAGGACTGTGGCGGCCATTGCTGTCTGAAAGACCCCACGGGCGTCGGGCACAAAAAACCCAGCCACCGCCAGGGTCGCCGGGTCGCGCAGCCAGGGCTCGGTCAGACGCTCCAGCCAGGCCACATCCAGCCGGACGCCGGCATCGGTCACCGCCACAATCGGCCCCTCTGCCGCGGCGATCGCCAGGTTGCGTCCCTGGCTGATGTTGGCACCTGGGGCTTCCAGCACCTGCACCCGCGGCAGGCGGTCGGGGTGGCTGGCGGCATAGGCGCGGATTGCCTCTGCGGTTCCGTCTGTGCTGCCGCCGTCGCAGATCAGCACTTCGTCGGGGCATCTTGTTTGCGCCGCCAGCGAAGCCAGCAGCCGTTCGATGCTGTCTCGTTCGTTGTAGACTGTCGCCACGACAGAGATTTTCATGGCTTGTACGACCGCCCCTTGCTGCGGCAGACGCAGCCATTGCTCTTTGACACGACAAACCGGCCGATCCACCTCGAGGCCGGCAGAGTGGATCGGCCGGTAGTCTACCAGAGCCTCGGCTCAGCTGTCAACGGGGAGGGCGTCGTGCCGCAATCGCTCCAGATCTGGCTACCAAGGTGCGATCCTTGCGCCTGTGATCGATGGTTCGGGACGCCCGCTGGCAACTGATTGCCTGCACGTACCGCTCACGACAAAGCAGACTCTGATCCTCTTTGCCTTTGCTCTCGATGATCTCGTCCGGAACAGTCCTAGACAATTTGCCCTAGCGGTGTTGGCTGCCGAAGTCTAACAATGATAGGATAGTGGGTGTGGGCAGGCGCTCTGGATCGGCTCACCCGTGTTGTGGAGACGATGGCGATGCAGACGATAACGTTACCCGATACGGACCTGGCACCGTCCGTACTCTGTCTGGGCGGTGTGCCGCTCGGCAGCATGCTGGACGAGCGGCGTTCTTTTGCCTTGCTTGACGCCTTCGTGGCGCATGGCGGCACTTTTCTCGATACAGCCAGGGTCTATGCCGACTGGCTGCCCGGCGAGCGCAACGCCAGCGAGAAGACCATTGGCCGCTGGCTGCAGCGGCGCGGGCAGCGCGAGCGCCTGGTCATTGCGACCAAGGGCGCGCATCCAGAGCTGGCAGCCATGCACAGGCCGCGCCTCGACCGCGCCTCGATCGTCGCCGACCTCGATCAAAGCCTGCGCAATCTCCAGACCGACGTCATTGACCTCTACTGGCTGCACCGCGACGACCCGCAGACGCCCGTCGCCGCCATTCTCGACACACTGCGCGATCAGGTGCGCATGGGCAAGATTCGTGCCTACGGTTGCTCGAACTGGCGCGCCGATCGTATTGCCGCAGCACAGGCCTATGCGCGCAGCCAGGGCTGGCCCGGCTTTGCCGCCGATCAGATGCTGTGGAGCCTCGCCGCTGTGGCACAGGAAGCTTTGCCTGACCCCACCATGATCGCGATGGACGCTGCGCTGTTCGATCTGCATGTCGCCGGCGGTCTGCCAGCCGCTCCCTATGCGGCGCAGGCCAATGGCTACTTCCAGCGCGCTGCGCAGGGTACGCTGGATGCCATGAATGCGGCCAGCCGCCGTCTCTACGATACACCCGAAAATCGTCGCCGCAGCCAGGCCGCGCAGTCGCTCGCCGCTGAAACCGGCCGTTCCATCAGCGCCGTGGTACTGGGCTACCTGCTGGGGCAACCCTTCCCCGTGTTGCCGATTGTCGGCTGCCGCACGGTGGCGCAGGTAGAAGATAGCTGCCGTGCCGCGCGCTCGCCGCTGTGCGCGGCCGAGATCGCCTGGATCGAAGGGCGCTCTGCGCAGTGATGCAGTGGTGTATCGCTGGGCGCAGCACCCCGTCATAGCCGCAGACCGCACAAAAAGGGGCAACACACAGCAAAGAACCCGGCGTCGCTGCCAGGTTCATGCTTGCACACTCCCACCACGGCCAGAATTTTGCCGACATTGCCGCCAATGCTGAACTTGATGAATTTGCGCAGGTTGTCGTAGAGGACGCGACCTTCTTCGACGGCGGCCACGATCGTCGAGAAATTGTCGTCACGCAATACCATGTCTGCAGCCTCCTTGGAGACGTCTGTGCCGGTGATACCCATGGCGACGCCAATATCGGCCTGCTTGAGTGCCGGCCCATCGTTGACGCCATCCCCTGTCATCGCCACGATCTGGCCGCGGCGGCGCGGCGCGTCGACGATGCGCAGTTTGTGCTCCGGCGAAACGCGGGCGTAGAGCGTGACAGTGTCGACGACAGTGTCCAACACCTCAGCGCTCATTCGCGCCAGATCGACACCGGTCTTGGCGTAGCTCGACGCATCGGCGATACCCAGATTGCGGGCAATGTGCAGTGCCGTCAGCGGGTGGTCGCCCGTAAGCATCACCGGTCGGATGCCGGCGCTCTTACACATCACAACCGCTGTCTTGACCTCTGGCCGCGGGGGATCGACAATGCCGGCGAAGCCGATGAAGGTAAGAGCTGTCTCAGAGGGCGTTGGATCCGCTTGTACGCGGAAGGCAATGCCGAGCACGCGCATCCCGTTTTCGGCCAGCGTACGGTTCGCCGCTTCGATACGCTGGCGGTAGTTCTCGTCGAGTGGCAGCACCGTACAGGGATTGGCGGCTGAGGTGTCAAATTCTGGAATAACGGGATGACAAGATGAGGGGGGGAGGGAAGTTTGCGATTCGACAAGTGCCGCCAAATGGCGGGGCGGCCCATAAAATTTGACAACTTGACAGTGGAAATTACACAAACTATGATACCCCTCAACGCAAAAGCCCTGCCTGCGCCCAACACTGAAGCAAAAACAGGACTGGCTGTGTCCAGCTCAGGTGCGTTGCCTTGTTTTCTACAAGTGAGGGAAACGCTCTATGCGACTACGCCAATCGGCCGTCATTCTTCTTGCTTGCGTGTTTTGCCTGACCGACACGGCTCAGCTTGCAGTATGGAATGTGCCTGGCGATCCAGGACGTGTCGCCGGTGCTCGGATCGAGGGGCAACAGGAGCAACCGCCTGTCTATACCATTGCCGGCCGGGTCACCGATGAGAATGGCAGTAGGGTGGCTGATGTGCTGCTCACAGCCAGTCGAATCTCAGACTTGCCCACGGTGATTGAACCAAGTGACGAACCGTTGATCCCCGAACGGTTGTACTTGCCAGCGGTGTTGAACAGCAACACCGCTGGTGATCTGTCTCTGCCTGTATTCGAACCCACTGGAAATGGCTCCTCCCCTGCCAACATCCACTTTGTCGTCACCGCTATCACCGATGGCAATGGCAATTATGTCTTGAGCAATCTACCGGCAGGCAATTATGTGATTCTTCCCAGCCACCCGACACATCGTCTGCAGCCGGACTCTGTCAAGATGGCTGTAACGCAAAATCAGGAGATTGACTTTGTTGCAATTGTGGATCCTTCAACGCCAATACCCCAACCGACCGGTACATCTACGGCAACGGAAATGCCGCTGGAGACTCCTACACTGACCGTCACGCTGACCGTACCATCGACGGCCACGCCAATGGCCACGCACACGCCGACGGCCACGCACACGCCGACGGCCACGTACACGCCGACGACCGCACCAACAGCAACGGCAACTTTCAACGCCGCCGAGGAGATTTTGATCTCCGCAGGCAGTTTTCTGAGAGGAAGCCTAAGCACCCAGGGTAACACTGATGAGAGACCTCAGCGCAGCATCACGCTGTCCGCCTACTACATCGACAAGTACGAAGTAACCAATGCCCGCTATAAGACATGCGTGGATGCTGGAACGTGCACGGCGCCGGGGAATGTGAATTTTGGTAGTCGCATCCCCTACTACGGCAATGCCACCTATGCCAACTACCCGGTGGTCAATGTCAATTGGACACAAGCCAGAGCCTTCTGCACTTGGGCAGGCAGGCGCCTGCCGACGGAGGCGGAGTGGGAAAAGGCGGCGCGCGGGACAGACGGGCGTGTATACCCGTGGGGTGGTCAGGCGCCGGACTGCAACAGGGCGAACTTCCTGAATGGGTCCACCTACTGTTTTGATACTACGAGACAGGTAGGCGCCTACCCGACCGGTGCCAGCCCGTACAGTGTGATGGACATGGCAGGGAATGTGGGGGAGTGGGTAAACGACTGGTACAGTAGCACCTATTACAACACAGCGCCCACAAGCAATCCACCGGGACCAACCTCGGGCACAAGTCGTGTGGTGCGGGGCGGGGGGTGGGATAATAGTGCCAGTACTGTACGCTCCGCCTATCGGCAACCCGACACCCCCGTCTCTTGGGGTCAACTCACGGGTTTCCGGTGTGCCCGCTCGCCCTGATCCTGGCCTTCTGGTTTCTCAGCCTACATTTCGCACCTTGAGAATCGAATAGAGAGAGAAGTAGCGGGTCAGCATTGCGGCGAATGAGTTTGTCGAATGGCTGATGCGCCCGGAGTTGAGATGAGCTGCGGTCTCGAAGGGGCAGTACTGCGCCCCGATACGTCACCATTCTGGACGGTGGCGCACCGGGGCCATCCAGCTGGTATGATTGGCCCCTCGCGAAATGCTTGAGCCAAAATCGGCTTGTCTACTGACGGCACAAGCTAATAACGGACACAGAAGGGCAGGTTGGGCATTACTAACGATCAACGACAGAGTCGCAAGCCACAGCTTCTGCCGTGCGGTATACAAATCTCCCCACTCCAACATGCCATATTGTTGTGTGCGAAATCCAAGCTAAGATCGTCTTCGGCCTCGACGACCACATTGAACAGCGGCGTGGCGCCAAAATCGCGGCGCGGGGCATCTACCGGGATCCCGTGCGGTCGAGCAAGTCGTTCTTCGTCAAGACCAGTGCTCTGCGATCTGCTCACCGATTGGGCGCGCCAGATGATCACGCAAGTGCGGGTCTGGTTGCCCAAACGCCCACTGATCGTGACGGCGGATAGTTCCTATGCAGCCTTGGCCCTGCCGGCCGCCAGTCAGGGCCTGGCGGAACCCGTGACAATCGTGACACAGTTGCGCCTGGATGCGGCGCTCTATTGCCACAACAGGCTCCGCATGGACGCCCGATCCGCCGTGGCAATCCACCTGCACCTGACCCGCCTGCATCCCGTCCCTGTAGAGCCGCTGGCACGCCTGCACAGCCAGCCGATCACATCGTTGAAAAAGGTGAGCACGCAGGCACTGGGTCACAGTCGCCCCCCAATTTCGATCTCGCCGATCAGAAAAGTGACGGCAGAGCCGGAGAGAATCACACGGTCGCCGCGCACTTCGCACAGAACGGTGCCGCCGCGCGCCGAGGCCTGGTACGCGATCAGACGCTGCTTGCCGAGCTGGCTCGCCCAATAGGGGGCAAGTTCGCAGTGCGCCGACCCGGTCACAGGGTCCTCCGGAATGCCGTAGCGAGGCGCAAAGAAGCGGCTGACAAAGTCGATCCCTGCACCTGCATCAGCGGGCGCAGTGACACAGACACCGCGCAGCGCAAGCGTGCTCAGCTTCCCCAGATCGGGCGCCAGCCGCCGCACAACTGCCTCCTCCTCGAACACCACCACATAGTCTTCTGCCGCCAGTACAGCACGCGGGGACGTACCACCAAGCCCGTCGAGCAGCGCAGCGGGCGCCGCACAGGGAAGGGGTGGCTGGGCCGGGAAATCCATGGCCAGCAGGCCAGCACGTTGCTCGACGGCAAGCCGGCCGCTGCGTGTGGTGAATTCGATGACCGGGCCTGCATAGCCCAGCTCGGCAAACAGAACGTGGGCCGTTGCCAGCGTGGCATGGCCGCAGAGATCGACCTCCGCTACGGGCGTGAACCAGCGCAGATGAAAACCCGGCCCGTCCGGCACAAAAAAGGCAGTCTCCGACAGATTGTTTTCCTGGGCGATCGCTTGCAGCGTCGCGTCGGGCAGCCAGCCATCCAACGGACAGACGGCAGCCGGATTGCCCTCAAAAACGCGCTGCGCAAAGGCATCGACCTGGTATTGCTTGAGTTTCACCTGTGCCTCCACAGCAGACGGCGCCAATCACGGCGCAAGAATCGACAAAACAGGGAATATCGGGCCGGAGCCCTGGCTCACAGCACTTTGTGCATGCGCAGCACCGCCACACCACTGCGGGCGCGGATGCGTGTACATCGCGCGCACGCGGGCGGCATCGATGGCAGGGTTCAACAGCGCAGGGCTACGGCGTCTGAACGCTGCCGTAGAGTGTGGCGCGGCGGCTCCCCCCCACAGCCCGCCAGATCGCCGTCGATTTCCACCACAAAGTAAGTGCCGTCGTCGATGAGCTGCGTGTCCAGCCCCATAATGGCGCGGCTCGCTGCGATCTGCGCTACGTCGAGAAAGGGCTTTTGTAGCTCGTCGATCATTCTCGTCGCTGGCAACCGGATTGTCAATTTCGGCGACAGACGCCGCCCGGCAGGGGCCTGTCCACTCAGCCGCTGTCTCGCCGTCAGTTCGAATTTTCCCAGACCAGAATCGCGTCAGCGACCTCGATCCCCCCCATGATTCCGGCCCATGGCGTATCGGGTGGCGCGCTCACACGGACGGGCACCCATGCCTCCCAGGGCGAAGCGCAGAGTTCCTCCCAATCCCAGCGCTGCCAGGCCAAAGCGTCCCATACTTTGCCCAGGCCAGCGCGGTGAACGGCCACGAAGCCAAAACCATGCTGAGCCAGCAGGGCATCGATGGCGTCGGCATCTGCGTCGTGCAGGGCGCGCACAAACGTCTTGGCACGGCTGTGTTGGAAGTACTCGAACAAACGGTGGCCGAGCGAGGGGTCGCCCCCCGGCGCCAGCGGAACGAACGCCCCTTCGGCGCTGAGCCAGAAACAGATGGGACCTCCCGCCTGGTTGACATAGTGGATGCCGGACGGTGCCTGGAGGATCAGCCCCACCGCCTGCGCCTCGAACAGCTTGATCCGGGTCGGCTGCGTGGCGGGTGTGTCCACAGCCTGCTGGAGGCCCGGCGCACTCGGCCGGGGCAGAGGCCGGCTGGGCGCGCCGGCATAGAGGCCCTGCTCCTCGGCGTAGCCGTACCGCACAGCCAGCGGGGCACAGATGCGCCAGAAGACGCGCAGCTCTTCCTGGGATGCTGGCAGCGGCGACTCGTCCAGGTGCGAATGGCGCACCTCTTTGGTGTCATTGTCCAGCAGAGCCGTGATGGTCGCCGCGTCAAACCCCTCCAGGCCAAGAAAGCGATAGAGCTCGCGGATCTGGCTGAGGCTGGTATCTTCCAGGCGGATCGTCCGGCACACCGCCGGATCGTCGATTGCCTCGAACTGGCAGGCGATCATGGCATACTGGCGCACCCAGCGCTGCGCCAGTTCCTCTGCCAGAGCCAGGTCAGAAT
>CAIOHJ010000300.1 GCA_903858085.1 uncultured Chloroflexota bacterium | reverse complement strand
GTCTGTCGTGCACTGGCGTAAGATGCGTTGGATGTCTGGGGTTGAAAAGGCTTGGAGGATCTTCTTCTCCAGACGGGGCATCTGCCCTCTGGCAAACGGAGACTTCTCGATCAGTTCATCCCGCACACAGAAGGCAAGAAAGGCGCGGATCGCACGCGCTAAGTTGTGCTGATACTGGGATGACAGTTCGCGCCGCTGAATGTGCACCAGGAAGCGACGGATGTCATGGGCGCCGAGTTTTCCCAGATCCTGGATGCCTTCGGAATCGCACCAGGCGATAAAAACAGAGAGCTTGGCCTTGTAAAACTGGCGCGTGCTTTTGGTCAGCCGCCTGGATTCGCAGTCCAACAGGAAGATGTCGAGACTGTCGTGAAGAGTAATAGTCCCTCGCTGCATGGTAAGATCTCCTTTCTGAAATAGAGGCTCTTACCACAATATATAGACATCCTCTCCGGCTGTGATCCGCTATGTTGTGGTTTGCGAGTGACTTACCGGCAACCAGGAATTCATAATCCCTAGGTCTCGTGTTCAAGTCACGACATCGCCACTGAACCACAATAGGCAGTAGTTCTTAAACTGGTTGGCCACAACAGATAGTGTACCCGTCCTATACCATGAAAGGACGGACCTTGTGACTGACCTAGGAACTCACCAACTTTCGGATGCCCTCGATCTATTCCTGTTGGACTGCGAAGCGCGTCGCCTGACCGTGGCGACGCGTGATTTTTATCGCCTGAAACTCTCCCTTTTTGTCCGCTGGTGCGGCGATCAAGGCATCACGACGTTGCAGCAACTGACCGCGCACGACCTGCGGCGCTATCTCGTTTCCCTGAGCCGCCGCGAGCTATCCAGCCAGTACCAGAACAACCTGGCCCGAGCGATTCGAGCTTTCCTGAATTACTGCGTGCGAGATGAACTCCTCGCCGTCTCGCCCTTCAACAAGGTGCAGATGCCACGGCTGGAGAAGAAGATCCTGGCTGCCCTATCCAGCGAGGATATCCAGGCGATTTTGCGCAGTTGCAGCAGCGAACAGGACAAGGCCATGTGCCTGTTATTGTTGGACTCGGGGGTACGCGTCAGCGAACTGGTGGCGCTGAACGTGGCCGACGTTGACTTGACTACAGGTGTGGTGCTCGTCCGCCTGGGCAAGGGGCAAAAGGGCCGGACAACCTACATCGGCGCCCGCACGCGCAAACAGGTCAGGCGCTACTTTGCCGAACGGGGCAAAATGCAGCCGCACGAGCCGGTCTTTGTCTCAGAGCGACACAAAGGACGGCTTCGGGTCGATAGCGTCGTGCAGATGATGGGGCGCCTGCAGGAGAAATCAGGCGTCGCTCAATGTACCTGCCACACCTTCCGGCGTACCTTCGCTATCACTTGCCTGCGCAATGGCATGAACATTTATGTATTGGCGCGGCTCATGGGCCATGCGGACATCACCATCCTGCGCCAGTACCTGCCGCTGCTCGAGGGAGACCTGCAGGAGGCTCACGCGCGTTTTGGCGCGGTGGACAACCTGTTGGGGTAATGGCGGCATTGATTGCCGACTGCGTGTCAAAATCGGCTTCCAATGCTATAATACCCAGCATCGTTGCTGGTGTGACGACCGCGCGAGAGCGGGAGTGGAAGTTGCTGCAAGCGCCTTGAGTTGCCGTCTTGTCAGCCTTGCAGCAAAGGAGAGACCGATGACCGTAATGACCGTCCCCACCAAAACAAAGCCTGTGGCTGGCCCGCGCAACGGGGCTGCGGCGCGCATGCAGGTCAAGGTGCATGTAGACACCGAAGTGATGGATCCGGAGCTTGCCAGGCGACGGGCTAACGTGTGGTTGCTGGAGACCGTCGGCAATTTACTCGGTGCAGAAAACGCCGAGTTGATTCTGAGCGAGCCCCTGCGCTGGCGCTATGATGTGATTCTAGGCCTGCCAGACCTGGCTCACCCGGGCACGGGCGACCTGTTTCGCGTTGGCATGATCGAAGTCGATGCCACTACCGGGGAAGTCCTGAACCAGGAAGAACTAGCCCAGGAGCTACACACCAGTGCTGCGGCTGCTGTCCGTTGAGCATCGCCAACAAACTGAGCGAGCCGGCTGTCTGGCTGCATGTGCACAGATGGCACTCCAGCACATCGGCGTCAACCAGTCACAAGCTCAACTGAACCGCTTGCTTGGCCTGACGCCTGAGGGGACGCCGTCTTCCCGTGTACGGCGTCTGAGCGAGTTGGGAGTCCAGGTCGTCTATGCCTCCGGCGATGAAACAACGCTCAGGGAGGCCATTGACCGTGGAATCCCACCGATCATTTTCGTAGATACCGGTGACTTACCCTACTGGAGCGTCCGGTTGCGGCACGCGGTGCTCATGGTCGGCTATGATGAGACGCAAGTATTGCTTGACGATCCCGATCAATTCACCGCTCCCATATCGGTGAGTTGAGGAGATTTGATGCTAGCTTGGAGCGAATTCGATTATCGGTATGCCTTGCTGCTTGCTAGATAATCTTCTGCGGTATCCTCCGCTGATCGAGGCCGACTTGCAAGAAGACCACGCGCGCTTTGGCGCTGCGGACAGCCTGCGCCCAGGTCGCGTCTGTGGCACGTTCATGATAGAATCGAGGGGCAGCAAAGGTGTGGTGAGAGGAGATCAAACGTATGGCGGTTAATCAGCAGACACTGCTCAAAATCCAGTCGCTGGAACAGCTTTATCGGAATGGGTATCACAGCAATACCGTGGATGCAGCCATCGACAAACTGGTTGGACTCGAACAGACGCGCGTGGAACAAGAGTTGGCGCGCCTGGAGGAAAGGCTCCACAAGCTGGAGACGCAGTACCATCTCTCTTCAGCCGAATTCTACCGCCTGTTTCGTGCAGGAGAGATGGGCGACGAAGCTGACTTCTTTGAATGGAGCGCCTTCTACCAGATGTGGCTCTCAACGCATGAACAACTGGACGTGCTGAAACTGTCGGTCGCGTAATGAACGTGGAAGCGTATCTGACAGCGATCAAGGCGAAATTGGTGAACAGTGTCATCATCAAGCATTTCGACATTGTCCAGGAATATGTGATACGGGAACAGGGGTTCTTCCGTGCGCGGTTGACATTATAGAATGACGACTTCCTGGAGGTTGCAGAGTTTTTTCAGGAGTTCCAGGGAGAGGTACAGACAGTCGAGTATCGATACCAGTGGATGGACCATGACCGGCAGCTGTTGCGCAAACGCTGGGATAACGCTACGCACTTCCCTGGGCTAGCCAATTTCCCCCATCACGTGCATGTCGGGTTGACTGGGGTCGTGGAGCCTGGCAGATTGTTGAGCACCATCGAACTTGTGAACCTGATTGAACAGGAACTTCCCTCCTGACCGTTAAGGCTGCGTGCACCCTCTGGGGCGCCACAAGCAGCCCACTCCCCTGGTACAGGTGGGCTTAAACAAGCCTATGGTATTTATACGGTGAGCGGTTTGCCCTCGTAGGTCCATTTGAAGGGTTTTGCCATCGTCTGGTTGTAGTCGTGGATGAACTCCAGGACTTTGGTAACCAGTTCGTCAACCGATGTGAAAGACGCCCGCTTGAGCAGTTTGCGGGCCAAGATGCTGAGCCAGATTTCGATCTGGTTGAGCCAAGAACTGTGTTTGGGCGTGTAATGAAAGACAATACGATGCGTCGGATCACTGAGGAAGGCGGTGCGGGTTTGACGATTCAGCAAAATGCCTGCGTCGCCCTTGACGCCCAAATCGATGTCCAAATCGGACTCGGCGGCGACCCAACGCACC
>CAIOHJ010000299.1 GCA_903858085.1 uncultured Chloroflexota bacterium | reverse complement strand
CGTCAGCCATGACGCACGCAATCGCTCAATGATCCGGCCCATTTTTATCTGTTTGGTCATCGTTCGCTCCTTGAATTCGATGACCTACAGTAACAGATTTTTGCGCCCTTGTCACTAGCATTTCCTCATTTGGAATTGCTGTTGAGTCTCCTGCACGCTTGACAAAGGAGGGCGGGTATGATATCTTTGGTGCAAGAATTTTCAACATTTGAATTTTCTTGCTCCCACAAAGAGACCTGAACTTCAACTGCGCGACCGCACAGGTTGCATTGGGCAAAATGTGCGGACAGAAAGCTTGATCAACATGGGTGTGCGCTGCGACGGTTTTGTTTTTGATCTGGACGGCACGGTCTATCTGGGGGATGCGGCGTTGCCCGGCAGCGTCGAGGGAATTGCTGCGCTGCGGCAGCGTGGCAAACGGGTGCTTTTTGTGAGCAACAAGCCTTTGGAGCCGCGCACCCGCTATGCAGCCAAGCTGACTCGGCTGGGGATTCCGACCCCGCCGGAGGATGTGATCACCTCGGGCTTTGTGTTGGGCCATCATCTGGCCAGATACCAGCCCGCTTTGCGCTACTATGTGATCGGTGAGGAGCCATTGCGGGAGGAGCTGCGCGGGCACGGGTTGACGGTGCTGGGTGAACTGGAAGATCAGGACCCCAAAGAGGTGCTGAAGGTGGAGGAGATCGATGGGGTGGTGGTGGCCTTTGACCGCACCCTTGACTACCGCAAGCTCAACACTGCCTATCAGGCGTTGATGCGGGGAGCCTTTTTTTGTGCCACCAATGCAGACAAGAGCTGCCCGATGCCGGGCGGAGCCATCCCCGATGCGGGGGGGACGATTGCGGCCCTGGAGACGATGACCGGGCGTCGCCTGCAGTTGCTGGCGGGCAAGCCGTCGACCCTGACCATGCAGGTGGCGCTGGAGCGGCTGGGGTTGCCTGCAGAATGGTGCATGATGGTCGGCGACCGTCTGGAGACCGACATTGCGATGGGGCAGAACGCGGGCATGTTGACAGCAGTGGCGTTGAGCGGGGTGAGCACCCGGGCGGATGTCGCCCAGATGGCCACGCCCCCGACCTTTGCGATCGAGCAGTTGAACGAGCTGGCCGCCCTGATCGAGTGAGCGGCGGGCTTGTTGCCTGTGGGGGTGCGATGCTGCAAACGCTGGCACGGCACCTCTGTGTACAGTCTGTCGAAGATGGGGAGAAGGAGGTGATACTGGATTCGAGTGTCAGAACAACTGGAGCTGCTGAAAGCGGCCGACATCTGAATGGATCTGAAAATTGGCTACACAAAATTTCCACTGGAGAAACAGGATGAAAACACGCAAGAGCTATTTTGTCTTTGCCGTACTTGTCATCATGTCGATGTTGATCGGTGCTTGTGCCGGTGCAGCGCCGGCCGCCCCGGCTGCTGAGGAAGCGGCCGCCCCGGCTGCCGAGGAAGCGGCCGCGGCGCCAGCTGGCGAGTTCAACTGGCGGGCGCACGAGGGCGAAAGCCTCAAGCTGCTGCTCAACCAGCACCCTTACCAGCAGGCCCTGGTTGGTGAACTGCCCAAATTCACCGAACTGACCGGGATCGAAGTCACCTACGATGTCTTCCCCGAGCAGAATTACTTTGACAAGGTGACGATCGACCTGCAGGCAGGGGAGGCCAGCACCTACGATGTCTTCATGACCGGCGCCTATATGATCTGGCAGTACGCCCCGGCTGGCTGGATGGAGCCCCTGGAAGGCTACATCGGCGACCCGAGCAAGACCAACCCCGACTACGATTTCGAGGACATTCTGCCAGGTCTGCGCAACTCGGAAATGTGGACGGGCGAGGCGGGCCGCAACAGCATGGGGGCTGGCTCGCAGTGGGCCATTCCGTGGGGTTGGGAATCCAATGCCTACATGTACCGCAAGGACATCTTCGACGCCAATGGCCTGACGCCGCCGGCCACACTCGACGAGCTGGTTGCTGTCTCCAAGCAGCTCAAAGAGATCAACCCGGAGATGGCCGGCATTGTGGTGCGCGGCAGCCTGAACTGGGCGACGATTCACCCGGGCTTCATGACCATGTACGCCAGCCAGGGCTGTGTGGACTACGACGAAAACATGGTCCCCCAGATGAACAGCCCCTGTGCAGTCGAGGTCACCGAGAAGTGGATCGACATGATCAAGAGCGCCGGGCCTGAGGCCTGGACGACCTACACCTGGTACCAGGCTGGCTCCGATTTCGGTGCGGGCAAGGCTGCCACGCTCTTTGATGCCGACATCCTGGGCTTCTTCCAGAATCAGCCAGACTCGGCGGCCCCGGAAGTGCTGGGCAACATCGCCTGGGCACCCGGCCCGCGCGGGCCAGAGGGCCAGCTCAACACCAATGTCTGGATCTGGTCGCTGGCCATGAACGCTGGGTCCAAGAAGAAGGATGCTGCCTGGCTCTTCATGCAGTGGGCGACAGGCAAAGAATTCCTGACCACCGCAGTCGTCGAAGACCAGTACACGATGGTCAACCCGGTGCGTTCGTCGATCATCGACAACCCGGACTTCCAGAAGCGCATGGAATCGCACATCAACTACATGGAGACGCTGAACGCCATCTCCGAGGGCGATATGCGGATTCACTTCACGCCGTCTCCGATCTTCTTCGAGACGACGACCGAGTGGGCGCAGGCGCTGCAGGACATCTACGCAGGCGCCAACGCGCAGGAACGTCTGGATGCGCTGGTTGAAAGCCTGACCGGACAGCTGCAGGACTACGGAATTCTCGAATAGTGAGCCTGGCTGGGGGGGGGGCAGTTCATTCCCGGGCCGCCCCCCCTCCAGCCTGGAACAACGGTTTTGCGGTGTGCTGCGCCGCTTGTCTCAGGCAGGAGAAGTAGAACGATACCATGAGCAAACAAGCCCTTCGCGCGTCGGCCCAGCGAGAAGAGATGCACTTCCCGTGGTTGGTCCGTGCTCGCCCTTATCTGATTCTGTTGCCCGCCCTGCTGCTGCTCATCGGCATTTTATACCCTTTTTTGTTGGGGGTCTATTACTCCTTCACCGCCTTCAATTTCAAGGTGCCGGACAGCCAGTTCAATTTTGTCGGGCTGCGCAACTATGCGCGCATGGTGACAGATGGGGATTTTTTGTATTCGACCTACATCACGCTGGCCTATGCCGTGGTTTCGACAGCCATCGAGCTGGGGCTGGGGTTGCTGGTGGCCATGCTGCTCAATCGAGAGAGCCGGATTGCCAAAATTTTTACCCCGCTTTTGATCTTCCCCATGATCATCGCACCGGTCATCGGCACCCTGGTCTGGAAAATGATGATGCAGCCGAGCGTCGGAATCCTCAACCCGATCTTGAACCGGGTCGGGCTGCCGTCGCTGGAATGGGCAGCGGTACCCGAGACTGCACTCTTTTCGGTGGCGCTGGTGGACATCTGGATGTTTACACCCTTCGCTGCGCTGATGATTCTGGCTGGGCTGCGTTCTTTTCCCAACGCACCTTTTGAGGCGGCGCGGGTAGATGGGGCTTCCTTCTGGTTCACATTTCGCAACCTGACCTTGCCGATGTTGAGCCCTTTCATCCTGATTATTGTGGTGTTTCGCTTTATGGATTCGCTGAAGATGTTCGACATCATCTTTGCGATGACCGAAGGCGGGCCTGGCAACACGCTGATGACCTACCAGCTGACCGCCTATCGGACCAGCATCCAGTTCCAGCGGCTCGCCGGCGGGTTGCCCTATGCCATTTTGCTGTACATCATGATCTATCTTGTGAGCATGTACCTGATCAAAGCCTGGGGCCGTGCACAGCGGCGGGCTGCCGGGTACTAGGGAGGAGGGCGCGCACCTATGCAGACTGAAAAAGCTCAGGGCCGACTGGCGGCGGTACTCTCCGACGCATTTTTGATTCTTTACTTTTTGTTTGCGCTGTTTCCTTTGGTCTGGATGGTCCTGGTTTCACTCAAGAGCGGGCCAGAGCTTTTCACCACACAGTTTGTGTTCACCCCGACGATCGACAACTATCTTGCGATTCTTTTTGGAGACGCGCGCGCGGCTGCCGGTGTAGTGGCCAAACAGGAGTTTCCCCGCAATTTTATGAACAGCCTGATCACCAGCAGCGGGGCTGTGTTGATCTCGTTGTTGGTGGGGGTTCCAGCGGCCTACGCGCTGGCCCGCTACAAATTTCGTGGCAAAGAAGACCTTGCCTTCACTTTTCTTTCGTTTCGCTTTGCGCCCGAGCTGGTGGTCATTATCCCGCTGTCGGTTGTCTATCGTCAGCTGGGGCTCTACGACACCCACCTGGGCATCATGTGGGTCTATCAGCTGGTGACCCTGCCGCTGCTGATCTGGGTGCTGCGCAGTTATTTTGAAGACATCTCCCCGGATATCGAACAGGCGGCGATGATCGACGGCTATTCGTGGTGGCACGTCTTTTTTAGAATTTTGATGCCGTTGGTTCGGCCTGGCCTGGCGGCGGCTGCCTTGCTGGCGTTTATCTTTGCCTGGAATAATTTTATGTTTCCGTTGGTGCTGGGCGGTTCGAATGTGCAGACGGTGACAGTTGCTTCGCTCGGCTATATCTCGTCGGCCCAGGGGTTTTTCAACCGCATGGCTGCCGCTTCGGTGCTGGCCACCCTTCCGCAGATTCTTCTGGCGTTGAGCATTCAGCGCTATCTTATCCGTGGCCTCAGCTTTGGCGCTGTGAAAGGCTGAACGCAGCATGGCAACTTTACGACTGGAACATCTCACCAAGGATTTTGGCAAACTCCGTGCGGTCAACGATCTTTCGCTCGCGGTCGAGGACGGCGAATTCATCGTCATGTTGGGTCCTTCGGGGGCAGGCAAGACGACGACGCTCAAGCTGATCGCCGGGGTCGAGACACCGACCCTGGGCAAAGTTTATATCGACGACCAGCTGATGAATGCGGTGGAGCCCCACTTTCGCAATGTGGCCATGGCCTTTGAAAGTTATGCGCTCTACCCACACCTGAAGGTCAAAGAGAATCTGGCCTTCCCGCTGCGTGCACCTGGCCGCAAGCTGCCGGAGGCTGAGATCCAACGGCGTGTGCAGGCAGTCTGCGAGACACTCAACATTCAGACGTTGATGGACCGCCTCCCCCAGCAACTCTCCAATGGACAAAAACAGCGGGTCGCTCTGGGGCGGGCCATGGTGCGAGAGCCCAGTGTGCTGCTGCTCGACGAACCCATCTCGCATCTGGATGCCAAGCTGCGCCACCGCATGCGCCAGGAGTTCAAAGCCCTGGAGGCCGACATTCGTTACACCACGATCTACGTGACCCACGATTACCTGGAGGCGCTTTCCCTGGGCGACCGGCTGGTGATGTTGAACCAAGGTGTGATCCAGCAGATCGGCCAGCCCCATGAGGTCTTTGCCAACCCGGCCAATGTCTGGGTTGCCAAGATCCTGGGCCACCCTCAGATCAATCTGATCGACTGCACTGTGCAGCGTTCCGGCGATCTGCTGGAACTGGTCAGCCGCGATGGCAGGATTCGGGTCGGGGTGCCCGATTCTTTGGCCGCAGCGTTGCTTCGTCGGCAGGCTGAACAGTATCTCCTGGGCATCCGGCCGATGCATCTGCAGGTGGTGGCGGGAGAGCAGAAAGAGGGGAAGAGCTGCCAGGGCACGGTCTATGTCTTTGAGCGTCTGGGGACGCGCGGGGTGCTGACGGCGAAGGTAGGCGCGCAGAAATTGGATGTCCTGACCCCGATCGAGAGGAACTTTGCGATCGACGAGGCTGTCGAGCTTGCGATCGACGCGCGTCATCTGCTGATTTTTGATCGTGCAACCGAACAGAACATCCTGTTTATGAAATAAAGGGTTCCGTCATGGCTGAATTGCGCCTCGTCCATATCTATAAAACCTACAAAGGGGGGGTCGAGGCTGTCAAAGACCTCAACCTGACCGTTGCTGACGGCGAGTTTTTGGCTTTGTTGGGCCCCTCTGGCTGTGGCAAGACGTCGACGCTGCGGATGATCGTCGGGTTGGAAGAGATCACCGGCGGCGAAATGTATATCGGCAGCCGGCTGGTCAACAAACTGGCGCCGAACCACCGCAACGTGGCGTTGGCCTTCGAGACCTACGCCCTCTATCCGCCGCTGACTGTCTACGAAAATATCGCTTTCAACCTGCGTGCCAAGAAGGTGGCGCCCGCCGAGATCGACCGTCGGGTCCGTGCGGTCGCTGCGATGTTGGAGATCACCGATATTTTGAACCGAACGCCGGCCGAACTGGGAGGCGGACACAAGCAACGGATCTCGCTGGCGCGCGCGCTGGTGCGCAACCCGGATGTCTTTTTGATGGACGAACCGCTCTCCCATCTGGATGCGGCCCAGCGTTCGCACATGCGGGTGGAGCTCAAGCGTCTGCATGCGGAGACCAAAAGTACGACGATTCTGGTCACCCACGACCAGTTGGAGGCGGTGGCGATGGCCGAGCGCATTGCCGTGATGAATTTTGGGGTGTTGCAGCAGGTAGGTACTTTTGAGGACGTCTACAACCACCCGGTCAACGAATTTGTGGCGGGGTTTATCGGCGAGCCGCCCATGAATTTTCTGCCTTGTCGGCCACAAAGTGAAGGGGGGCAGCTCTTTTTGATCTCTGCTGACAACAGCTTCAGGCTGTTGCTCCCCGATCTGCTGCGCAGCCGGCTGGAGCGTGCGGGGATTCAGCAGGTGGATCTGGGCATTCGCCCGGTCCATCTGGATCTGTTGGATCAGCCGGGAAACGGCCCTGGCGAGCTGCAGGGGGTGGTTTCCACCTATGAGTCGTTGGGTGAAGAAGGGCAGCTGGCGGTCTCCATCGGTGCAGCGGCGCTGCTGGTCGTGACCCCGCCCGAATTGAGCCTCCGCCGCGGGGATACGGTCCACCTGCGGCTGCGCGCCAGCCAGATCCATCTCTTTGATGCCAAAACGCAAGCAGCGTTGTAGGAGAAGAGTGAAGGTGGGCGGCGTTTATCTGTTGGGTATCGACGCAGGCACAACGGCGATCAAGAGCACGCTCTTTGATCTGGCCGGCCATGAGCTGGCCGGCGCAGAGCATCCGTCGAGTCTGTTGGCCCCAGAGAACTCCTGGGCCGAGTCGGATCTGGGGGAGGTCTGGCAGGCTGTGCAGCAGACAATTCACCGGACCCTGGCGCAGGCGGCTGTCGATCCGGCCGAGGTGGTCGCGGTGGGGGTGACGGGTCAGGGGGATGGCAGCTGGCTGATCGACCGTCAGGGGCAGCCGGTGCGGCCTGCGCTGCTCTGGTGCGACGGTCGCACTGCGCCGCTGGTCGAGCAGTTCTGGCAGGAGGGGGTGGGTCAGGAGCTGTTTCAGATCACCGGCACAGCGCTCAACACCTGCAACCAGGCTGTACAGCTGCGGTGGCTGCTCGAACATGAGCCAGAGACGCTGCAGCGTACTGCAGCGGTGCTGCGTGCCAAAGATTGGATCTTTTTTTGTCTGACCGCTCTGGTCCGTTCGGACAGCACCGACGCTTCGCACACCTATTTTTCGGTCTACACCCAGGCGTTGGAGGAGCGAATTTTTGCGCTGCTGGGCATTGAGCCCTGGCGGGCAGCCATTCCGGCGACCCCCCCTCCTGCGGCCAACCAGGCCCCGTTGTTGGCGGAGGTGGCCCGGCAGCTGGGGCTGCTGCCAGGGACACCGGTGGTGGCGGGTCCCTTTGATGTGGCCGCATCGGCGTTGGGGGTGGGTGCGGCCTTTCCTGGAGACGCCTGTTCTGTGCTGGGCACGGCGGGTGTCCACCAGTTGATGGTCGACCGGCCTCTGTTGACGCCCGCCGACATCGGCTACAACATGTGCCACGCGCCGGAGGGGGTGTGGGTGCGGCTGCTGCCGACGATGACCTGCACGCAGAATTTGCAGTGGTTTGCCCGTGAGTTTTACGCCCCCGAGTGGGCGGCGGCCCGCCAGAGGGGGGGCAATCTGTGGGAGCAATTGGAGCAGATTGCCCGCCAAGAACCGTTGGGGGCAGAGGGGGTCTGCTACCATCCTTACCTGGACCCAGCGGGGGAACGGGCACCGTTTCTCTGTTCGGCGGCCCGCGCCCAGTTCAGCGGGATCAGTGCCTGCCACACGCGGGCTACCTTGCTGCGGGCGGTGTATGAAGGTGTGGCGCTTTCGGTACTCGACTGTTATGAGACGATGGGCGTCCCTGTGACTTCGCTGCGGCTGGCAGGAGGTGGTGCGCGCAGCCTGTTGTGGGCGCAGATGCTGGCAGATGCGTTGGGGGCACCCGTGGTGGTGGCAGAAGGGAGCGAGTACGGCGCGCGCGGGGCGGTGATCAACGCCGCCGTGGCAACCGGGCTCTATGCCTCCTACGCCGAGGCTGTCGCCCAGATGGTGCGGCCAGCACGCACTGTTGCGCCGACCCCAGGACTTCGCGCGCACTATCTGGCGTTGTTGCAGGGATACCGGGCCGAGCGCGAGGCCATGTTGGCAGTCTGGACAAAGCGGAAAACGATCGGATAAGAACGAGCATGTCGAAACAGCTTCGGGTCGCCGTGATCGGCGATCAATTTGTGGGCAGCGAGTTGTTTGTCGCTGCATTGGAGCGCCATCTGGTGCCGGCGGTGGGGGCAGTCGACGTGGCTGCCCTGCAGGTGTCCTGGCCGGACACGCCGCTGCAGCACAACGACGAGGTGCAGGAATTTGTCGGCGACGAGGCTGCGGTGGCAGCGCTCGCCTGTGAGGCGGAGGTTCTGCTCACCCACGTGGCGCCGGTGACTCGGCAGGTCATTGCAGGGGCAGCCCACCTGCGCGTCATCGGCTGTTGCCGGGGGGGGCCGGTCAATATCAACCTGGCGGCCGCCACCGAACGGGGCATTCCGGTCGTCCATGCGCCGGCGCGCAACTCGCAGGCGGTCGTCGAGTTTACTGTCGGGCTCATTCTGGCAGAATGCCGCGGGATTGCCCGGGCCCACGCTGCGCTGAGCCAGGGTATCTGGCGGGGGGATCTCTACCGGTATGAGCGCACGGGCCGTGAACTGCGCGGGCAGACGTTGGGGTTGGTGGGGTTTGGCGCCATTGCGCAGTCTTTGGTGACCTACCTGCAGCCGTTTGGGCTGCACATCCTGGCCTATGATCCCTATGTGTCGGCCGAGCGCTGCGCCGCATTGGGGGTTGAGTCGGTCGATCTGCCGAGCCTGCTGGCCCGTTCTGACATTGTCAGCCTGCATGCCCGGGTGACGCCGCAGACGGTGGGCATGATGGGAGCTGCCCAGTTTGCGCAGATGAAAGCGGGGGCCTATTTCATCAACACAGCACGCGGCCCGCTGGTCGACTATGAGGCGCTCTCGGCAGCGCTGCAGAGCGGCCATCTGGCCGGCGCGGGCATCGACTGTTTTCCAGAGGAACCCCCGGCGCCCGACTGGCCGCTGCTTTCGCTCCCCAATGTCACAGTCACCCCGCACATTGCAGGCTCCTCCAAAAATTCGGCAGAACGGGGCCCCGACCAGGTGGTGCGGGATGTCGCTCATTTTCTAGCAGGACGCTCGCTCGACTATTGTGCCAATGCAGCTGCGCTGGCACAGCGGAGGTAAGCGTCTATGCCAGCGCAGCTGCTGGTTGGGGTGGATGTCGGCACAACGGGCACCAAGGCGGTCGTCTGTGACCCTGCGGGCACCGTGCTGGCCCAGGCTGGTGTCGAATATCCGACCTCCTTTCCCCAGCCTGGCTGGGCAGAACAAGACCCGGAGCTCTGGTGGCGAGCAACCTGCCAAGTGTTGCAGCGCGTGCTGGCCGCACCTGGGGTCACCCCGCAGGCGGTTGCAGCCATCGGGGTCAGTTCGCAGGCCCCTTCGTTGGTGGCTGTGGATGCCCAGGGGAGCCCGGTCTACCCAGCGTTGATCTGGATGGACCGCCGTGCTGAGCCGCAGTGTGCCCGGTTGCGTGCGACAGTCGACGAAGAGCGGATTGCCCACCTCAACGGAGGGCGCATCGACCCCTATTTTCTTGGCCCGAAAATTCTGTGGCTGCGCGAGATGGTGCCAGACGCCTATGCAGCCTGCCATCAACTTCTCCAGGCGAACGGCTATATCGTCCATAAGCTGGCCCAAGTCTTCTGTATGGACAGCTCGCACGGCCCGCTCTCCCTCTGTTTCGACAGTGCCCGCCGCAGCTGGTCGGCGGAGCTGGTGGCGGAGCTGGGGATCGACCCGGCCAAGCTTCCAGCAGTCGAGCCATGTGAGCGGGTGGTGGGGGCTGTCACGCCCCAGGCTGCTGCAGCGACCGGGTTGGCTGCAGGGACACCGGTGATCGCCGGGATGGTGGACGGCACGGCGGCCAGCATTGAAGTGGGGCTGGTCCGCCCTGGGGAGGCGGCAGAGATGACCGGGCAGTCGACGGTGCTGTTGATCTGCAGCCGGACCCCCTATCAAGGGAGAGTGCTCTTCCCGCTGGGCCACCCGATCGCAGGGCTGCATCTGGTGGTAGGCGCCATGGTGGCCACCGGCGGCGCGCTGCGCTGGTTTCGCGACCAGCTGGGGGAGAGTGAAATCGCCGAAGCCAGCCAGCTGGGGGTCGACCCCTTCGATCTGCTGAGCCAGAAGGCAGCCCAGAGTGTGCCGGGCGCCCATCGGCTGATCTTTTTGCCCTATCTCTACGGGGAGCGCTCCCCGATCTGGGACTCTGCCGCGCGCGGGGTCTTTTTTGGGCTGTCGCTGGCGACGACCAAAGGGGATCTGGTGCGGGCGATCCTGGAGGGGGGGGCGTATGGGCTGCGCCACAACGTAGAGGCCGCGGCGGAGGCTGGCTTTGTGCTGGAGACGATGGCCTGTGTCGGTGGTGGGGCGCGCAGCGCGCTTTGGAACCAGATCAAGGCCGATGTGCTTGCCCGGCCGGTGACATTGCCAGCGGCTGCCTACGGCGCGCCGATGGGGGACGCGATTGTGGCGGCGGCAGGGGTTGGTCTTTACCCCTCGATCGAGGCTGCTGTGGCTGCGATGGTCAAGCCTGGGCAGAGCTACCAGCCCCAGGCGGAGAATTTGGCCTGCTACGAGGCCTGCTACCGGGTCTATCGCTCGCTGTACCCGGCGCTGCGCGAGGCGTTTGTCGAACTGGCTGAGGTGCAAGCGTGAAGGGATCCGGGACCTTTGCGGGCAAACAGGTCCTCGTGACCGGCGGCTCTCGCGGGATTGGTCGAGCGGTCAGCCTGGCGTTTGCCAGGGCGGGGGCCCGGGTTGCTTTTTGCTACCGCAGCGACCATGCGGCCGCTGCGGCGGTGCAGCAGATGGGGGCAGGTCTGCAGATCGAAGCGTACCAGGCCGATGTGGCTGACCCCGCAGCGGCGGCGGCGCTGGTGGCCCAGGTCGAGGAGCGCCAAGGCAAGGTCGATGTGCTGGTCAACAACGCTGGGGTCTTTCCTGCGGCCTGGGTACTGGAGATGACAGATGCCGACTGGGAGAGGGTCGTGCGGGCCAATCTGTTTTCGGTCTTTTATTGCAGCCGGGCAGTACTGCCCGGCATGATCGCGGCGGGAGGGGGGGCGATCGTCAACATCGCCTCGATCGCTGGCCAGCGGGGTTCGGCGCGCCACGCCCATTATGCAGCCGCCAAAGGGGGGGTTCTGGCCTTCACCCGTTCGCTGGCGCGCGAGGTGATCGGCCACAACATTCGTGTCAACGCAGTCTCCCCTGGCCGGATAGGGACCGACCTGCTGCTTGCCCAGCAGAATCCCCAGGAGCAGGCCCGCTGGATGGCGGACACGCCGGCGCAGCGGCTGGGTGTGCCTGAAGAGGTGGCAGAGGCTGTGCTTTTTTTGGCCTCACCGGCCAGCAGCTATATTGTGGGAGAGACCCTTGCGGTCAACGGCGGCTTGTTGATGGAATGAGGGCAAGGAGGTAGAGGGGTCGTGAGCTATCTCAGGAGAGCTCCCTACGTGCTGGGGATCGACGCAGGCACTGAAGCGGTCAAAGCCGGGATATTTGATGCACAAGGTCGGCGGGTTGCGCTGGGCGCTCGCCCCTACCGTACCTATTTTGCGGCCCCAGGCTGGGCCGAGCAGGAACCGACAGAATGGTGGGCGAGTCTGGTGGGCGCTGTGCAGGAGTCTCTGCAGAAGGCAGGTGTATCTGCGGACGAGATTGTCGCTGTCAGCGCCGATGCGACCACCTGCACGCTTGTGCCGTTGGGGGCGGACGGCAGCGAGCTGGGCAGGGCGTTGTTGTGGATGGATGTGCGTTCGGCTGCGCAGGCGCAGCGCATCTATGCGACCGGCCATCCAGCGCTGCGTTATTGTCTGGCGGGGGTCAATGCCGAGTGGATGCCTCCCAAGATGCTCTGGCTCAAGGAGAACGAGCCGGCACGGTATGGGGCCACGGCCACCCTGTTGGAGTTCACGGACTGGATTGCCTACCGGCTGACCGGCCGGTTGGCGCTGAACCTGAACACTGCGACCCAGCGATGGTTTTATCATGGGCCGAGCGGGGGATGGCCGCTGGCGTTTTGGGAAGAGATTGGGTTGGCGGATCTGGCGGCCAAGCTGCCGGCGGAGCTTCTGCCTTTGGGGAGAGTGGTAGGGGGGCTGCGCGGGGAGGTTGCCGCCGAGCTGGGGCTGCGCCCAGGCATCCCAGTGGCGATGGGGGGGGGAGATGCCTTTGTGGGGTTGCTGGGCCAGGGTGTGACCCAGCCGGGGGACCTTGGGGTGGTGATGGGCTCCTCCAACGTCCTGTCTGCGCTTGCAGCGGAGGAAGTGCACTTTCCGGGGGTCTTTGGCAGCTTTCCCGATGCGCTCCTGCCTGGGTTGAACCTGGTAGAGGCAGGGCAGGTGTCGACTGGTTCGCTGCTGTCCTGGTTCAAACGCAATTTTGGGGCTGGGGCCGAGGCCGATGCGGCCGCGCGCGGGCTGTCGGTCTATGCGTTGCTCGACGAAGAGGCAGCACGCCTGCCAGCGGGCTCTGAAGGTCTGGTGGTGTTGGATTCGTTCCAGGGCAACCGTACCCCGCACACCGACTCGACAGCGCGCGGGATGATCTGGGGGTTGTCCTTGCAGAGTGGGCGGGCGCATGTGTTTCGGGCGCTGATGGAAGGGATTGCCTATGGAATGGAGGACATTTTGCAGACCTTCCGGCGGCAGGGCTTCCAGATAGAACGGATCATCGCCAGCGGGGGAGCCACCCACAGCCCCCTTTTCATGCAGATCTATGCCGACGTGACCGGTCAGACGCTGTCGGTCACCCGTGAGCCAGAGGCCTCGCTGCTCGGGTCGGCCATCGTGGCTGCGGTGGGGGCCGGGCTTTACCCGGACCTGGCAGCTGCGGCCGGCGAGATGGTCGCAGTCGAGCGAGCGTATCAGCCCAATGCCCAGCGCCATCTCGAGTACACATTTTATGTGCGTCAGTATCAAGAGACGTATCAACAGATGCATGCGTTGATGCGCAAGATGAGCGAAAAGCAACTGCAAAAGTGAGGAATCTGCCATGTCTTACCGTCCGCAGGTGGTCACGATCGACGATCGTGCCGTCGAACATCTCACCGAATTTTGTCGGGCTCAGGGGCTGCAGAAGCTGTTTATGGTGGCGGACACCCACACCTTTGCCGCCCAGGGGCGTGCGGTGCAGGAAGCCCTGGTCGCAGCGGGGTTTGATTTCAAAAGCATCGTTTTTACGGACGAGGAGGTGATCGCCGATGCAGCCCATCTCTTTGACGTGTTGGTGGCTGCCGGGGGGGAGGCGCGCACCTATCTGGCGGTCGGCTCAGGGACCTTAACCGACATCACCCGTTTTGCCAGCCACCGCACACACAGCCAGTTTATTGCGGTGCCGACGGCCCCCTCTGTGGACGGCTTTGCCTCGATCGGGGCGCCCCTGATCGTTCACGGTGTCAAAATTACGGTGATCTGCCAGGCGCCGCTGGCGCTCTTTGCCGACCTTCGCACACTGGCCCAGGCGCCGCAGAAGATGATTGCGGCCGGTTTTGCCGATATGTTGGGCAAGCTCACCTCGATCGCTGACTGGCGAATCGGGCACTTGCTCTGGAACGAACCGTACGACGAGTCAATTGCGCTGCGTACGCTGGCTGCGGTGCAGATCTGTGTCGACAACGCCGATGCGATCGGGCAGGGTTCGCCCGCAGGGATCCGCCGGCTACTGGATGCGCTGCTGGAATCGGGCTACTGCATGTTGGATTTTGGCAGCTCGCGACCTGCTTCCGGGGCGGAGCATCACTACTCTCATTACTGGGAGATGAAACTGCTGCGGGAGGGGCGGCCGGCCATTTTGCATGGTGCCAAGGTAGGGGTTGCGACTGTCCTGGTGGCGGGCCTTTACGACAGAATCCGTCAACTCTCGCGCCAGCAGGTCAGCGATCTGCTGGAGGCTGCGACCTGGCCCTCGCGCGCCGAGGAAGAGGCGCTGATTCGGGAAGCCTACGGGGAGCTGGCTGGCGACATTGTGGCGGAACACAAGGCTTTCCTGGATCCCACAGCGGCACAGGTGGAAACGCTGCGGCGCACGATCCTGGAGCGCTGGGAAGAGATTCAAGCGATCGCTGCGCAGGTTCCTGCTGCGCAGGAGGTGGCCGAGCTGTTGGTGCGGGTGGGGGGGCCTGCGACAGTGGCCGAACTTGGGTTGGAGGAGAGCGAGCGCGACCTGGCGGTGGCCAACGGCCATTACCTGCGCGACCGCTTCACGGTGCGCAAATTGGTGCGTGCGTTGGGGCTATAACGGCCCTTGGCTGAGAACGCTGTGAGAAGAGGGTGGAAAAGAGACCAACCAGGAGGAGGAGGAGAATGGACAAAAATTCACCGATCGTGCTGGGCGCCGATCATTTGGGAATGCCGTTGAAAGATGCGATCCGCGACTATCTGGTCAAGAAAGGGTACCAGGTTGTGGACATGGGGGTCAACGAGAAGACGCCGGTCGACTATCCGGATGTGGGGGCGAGGGTGGCAGAAGAGGTAGGGGCTGGCCAGTACGAGCGGGGGATTCTGGTCTGTGGGACAGGGGCGGGGATGGCGATTGTGGCCAACAAAGTGCCGGGGGTGCGTGCGGTCTGTGTGCAGGACCCGTACACGGCTGAGCGGGCAGTCGCCAGCAACAACGCCCAGATCATCACCTTTGGGGCCCAGATTACGGGCCCTGCGGTGGCTGAGAAGCTGATCGATGTCTGGCTGGAGAGCGAATTTCAGGGGGGGCGCTCTGCCCCCAAAGTTGCCAAGATCGACAGCCTGGACGAGAAATACCGCGCACAGCGGTAGTCGATGCAGGGAGAGCTGGCTTGCCCAAAGGCAAGCCAGCCTTCAGCGGAAGGTTGAGCCGAGCGGGGCGCGCGCGACGGTGCGCAGCAGACGGCGGCCCCGGCGCAGCTGGACAATCAGGTGATAGCGCAGCGGGCGTTGAAAGCGATAGGCCAGCCCGCCGAGCACGAGCAGCAGTGCCCATTGGCCGACCACGAACCAGGCGGGCAGGTAGAGGCTGGCGGTGCCGACGCTGCTGCCGATCACGACCCCGATGCCGCGGCCCAGCAGCGCTGCGGGGGCCAGCCAACGCAGCGGCATCGTCCCCATGCCGGCGAGATAGATCACCAGATCTGGCAGCGGGAAGAGAAAAAGGACAAACCAGAGCAGCGGCGAACGCAGCCGCAACTTGCGTTCCCAGCGGATCAACTCGCTGCGGTCGAAAAACCGTTCCAGGAGTCGGCGCCCCAGGGAGCGGCCGATCCACATCGCCGCAAGAACGCCGATCGAAAGTCCGAGCAGGCTGAGCAACAGACCCTGAAAAAAACCGAACAGGTAGCCTCCCAGCACCGACAGAAAACTGCCGGGCAGGGGGGCTATCAAAATTTGTGCCGCAAAAAAGGTCACATAGGCGATCGGGGCCGACGGGCCAAAGCCAATGATCCAGCTGCGCACATTCTCTGCAGCCTCCAACGCGCCTGCAATTGGCTCGTTGAGCCACCCGATCAGCACGCCCAGGGCTGCAAGCAAGAGTATCAGAATTCCGCCGTCCCGCCATCGATTGCTAGAACCGAACATGGAATCGTTTGTCCTGTCAGCTGTGTTGCTCAGGTCACAGCGTTTGCAGATTGGGTATCCTGTGACCTGAGCATAGCATACACGATTTGTGGAAATTTGTCAGCCGGGCAAGGGGCCAAAGTTTGCAATGGGTGTGCGGCGTTCAGCTGTCAGCAGGCTGTCAGTGCGGGCTCGCGCTGGCCGTTCTGGGGCTGTGCTGCCTGCAGCTCGTTGATCTGCCCCACCACGTCTTGTTGGAACTGTTGGGTGTAGAGTCGATAGTAGTGTCCGCCCTGGCTAAGCAATTCGCGGTGGGTGCCCTGCTCCTGGATTCGACCATCTTCGACGACCAGGATGCGAGTGGCGTTGCGGATGGTGGAGAGGCGGTGGGCGATCACAAAGCTGGTGCAGTCGCGCATGAGTGTATCCATCCCCTGTTGGATGAGCCCTTCGGTGAGTGTATCTACGCTGGCGGTGGCCTCGTCCATGATAAAAATATCAGGCCGTGCGAGCACAGCGCGCGCCAGGCTGAGCAGCTGTTTTTGTCCGGTCGAGAGGAGCACCCCCCCCTCACCGACCTGTTCGGCGTAGCCTTTTTCCAGCCCGATGATGAAGTCGTGGGCGCCGGCCAGGCGGGCTGCGGCTTCGATGTCTGCGTCGCTGGCGTCTAACCGGCCATAGCGCAGATTTTCGAGGATAGTGCCCGAGAAGAGATGGGGTGTCTGCAGCACCACCCCGATATGCGACTGCAGCGAGTGCTGGGTCAGGTGGGTGTAGTCGTGTCCGGCGATCAGAATGCGTCCGCCGGTCGGTTCAAAGAACCGGCAGAGCAGATTGGCGATGGTGCTTTTGCCGCCGCCGGTCGGTCCGACCAGGGCGATCGTCTCTCCGCAGGAGACGCGCAGGTTGAAATCTTGCAGAATGGGTCTGCCTTCTTCGTAGGCAAAGTCCACATGTTCGAAGACAATCTCCCCGCGCAGGCTGTCAACGGTGTAGGCATTGGGGTTGTCGACGATGTCGGGGAGCGCATCGAGCAGCGAGAAGATCCGTTCGCCTGAAGCGATCGCCTGTTGCATCTCGGCAAAGACCCTGGCCAGTTCTTGGATGGGCCAGATCATCAAAAGTACGTACGAAATGAAGGCGTAGATGCTGCCCACGCTCAGCCCGCCCTGCTCTGCTGTCACGCCGGCGTAGATCAGAATACCGGCGACCGCCAGCGAGCCGATCATCTGGATGGAGGGCAGGAAGAGGGCTGAATACCAGGCCGCCCGGTAGCTGGCCCGGTACATCTCGCTGGTCAGGTTGCCAAACTCGCGCAGATTGGCCTCTTCGCGGTCGAGCGCTTTGATCACACGCACCCCTGTGATCGTCTCGTTGTAGGAGCCGGTGATTTTGGAGTTGATCCGCCGCACCTCGCGGTACTGGGTGATAATCCGCTGCTGGAAGAAGATCGCAACTGCGACAATCACCGGGACGATCGCCATGACAATCCAGGTCAGCGGCCAGGAGATCTGCGCCATAAACCAGAGTGCGGTCAGAATATTGACGGCGGCAAAGGTCACATCGAGGAGTCCCCAGGTCATCAACTCGGCGACCCGTTCGGTATCTGAGGTGACGCGGCTGATGATCCAGCCGACCGGTGTGCGGTTGTAATAGGGCAACGACAGCCGTTGTAGATGGGCAAAGAGGCGGCGGCGCAGGTCGTAGCGGACCCGTTCTCCCAGCACTCCCCCCAGATAGATGAAGACGAAGACGGCACCTGCCTGAAACAGCAGGATGGCGGCATAATGCTGGGCGATCTGGACGAGCAGTTCCCAGTTGGCGGCCATGATCCCTTCGTCGATGATGCGTTTGCTCAGGAAGGTAAAATAGGAATCCAGGCTGGAGACCAGGATCACTGCGCTGAGAAAGCCGATCACCCAGAGCGGGTAGACAAAGATCAGCCCGACCAGGCGCCGAAAGGTCTGGCCGTTAAAAGAAGTGTTGAACTCTTCCTCTTCAAATTCGATGGGGTCAGCCATGTGAGAGCTCCTTTTCGAGTTCGGCTTCCAGACGGGTCTGGGCCAGATAGATGGAACGGTAGATTCCGGGCTGGGTGACCAGTTCGGCGTGGTTGCCTTGCTGCACAATCTGTCCGTGATCCAGCACCAGGATCAGATCGGCTTGCATGACGCTTTGGATGCGGTGGGCGATGATAAAGGTCGTGCGTCCTTGCATCAGCCTGTGCAACTCGTGGCGGATTGTGGCTTCGGTTTCGAAGTCGACTGCCGAGGTTGAGTCGTCCAGGATCAAGATGCTGGGGTCTTTGAGCAGGGTTCGGGCGATCGCCACGCGCTGTTTTTGCCCGCCGGAGAGGGTGATGCCGCGTTCGCCGACCAGGGTGGCATAGCCGTGGGGCAGTTTGTCTCGGATCACATCGTGGATGGCTGCGGCGCGTGCGTGGGCTTCGACCTCATTGTCGGCGACGGCGCGCACCACCCCATAGGTGATGTTGTCTCGCACCGTGCGGCTGAACAGGAAAGGTTCTTGTTCGACGATCCCGATCTGCTGGCGGAGAAAGTGTCGTGGGTATTCTTTGAGTTCGATCCCGTCGAGCAGGATCCGGCCGTGGCTGTACTCATAAAAACGGGGGAGCAGGCTGACCAAAGAGGACTTGCCCGAACCTGTGCCCCCCAGCAGTGCGACCGACTGGCCCGGCCGTACGGTGAAGCTGACCCCGTTCAGCGCTGCCCGGTCGGTGCCTGCATAGGTGAGAGAGACATTCTCGAAGACGATCTCGCCGCGAAGCGGGCGGTCCGGGCGTACAGTGCCTTCGGCGATGGGTTCACGTTCCTCGACGAGAATTTCTCGGATTCTGCCGAACGAAACCAGCCCTTCGGACATCTGCACGATCAGCCGGCCCAGATTGCGCAGTGGCCAGAGGATCCAGCCGACCAGCCCGGCATAGGCGATATAGGTGCCGATGGTGAGTTCCCCCTGGATGGTCAGCCAGCCGCCGAAGAGAAAGCCGCCGATCATCTGCCCGCCGCAGAGGATGTCGGTGATGGGCCAGAAGAGGGCATGCATCAGCAGCAGATGGCGGCCGCGGGCATATTTTTCGCGGTTGACCTTGTCAAATTTTTCCTCTTCGTAGGCCTGGCGAGCAAATGCTTTGACCACCCTGACCCCGCTCAGATTTTCTTGCAGCGTGCTTGACAGTTTGGCTTCCTGTTTTTGGTAGGCGTCGTAGGCTTGTTCGACGCGGCGAAAGAAGAAGACGGAGAGGATGAGCACGAAGGGCACGACGAGGATGGAGACCCAGGCCAGCCGCCAATCGAGCAGGTAGATCGCGAGCAGGTTGACCACGAAGAGCACCAGAATCCGCCCGGATTCAATCGCCTGGTCCGCAAAAAAACGTCGAATCGTATCGATGTCTGACGTGGAGCGTTGGATCAGATCGCCGGTCTGGTTCTGGTCGTGGTAGGTAAAGTGTAGCCGCTGCAGATGGTCGTAGAGGTATTCGCGCAGCCGAAGGGCAATGCCTTCCGCTGTTTTGGCTGCCAGCTGTCGGCTGTTGAAGGTGCTCAGCGACTGAATGGCCGCCAATCCGAGAAAACCACCGACATAGACGGCCAGATGTAGCGTGCGGTCGCTGGCCACCAGATAGTGGTCGATAAAATAGCGCAGCAGCAAAAAGGTTGCAGTGTTCACAATGGCTGCAAGCCCCATGCTGAGCGTCGAAAAGAGATAGCTGATGCGGAAACCGGTCATCAACCGCCAAAAACCGATCACTTTGTTGACGCCAACGGTCTGTTTCAGGTCGAAATCGAGTGCTGTGGGAGGAGGTGAATTGTCTGCGAACATAAGTTTTCCTGCGCTCTGAACAAAAAAAAACAGGCATCCGGACAAAAATGCCGATGCCTGGTGGGCTTGGAGGAGGTTGCTGTCTGCAAGGCGCTCGCGCCAGGGACAGACGAAGCAAACAAAAAAGCCGCAGGCACCGATGCAGTGCGTGCGGCTTTGTCATGCGACTTTACAGTCTACTCATGCGGGGCAGACACACTGCTTCCTTGACAGGCAACCCTATCAACGGGACCAGCTTGGGGCGAAAGGTTCATCATCAAAAGCTCCATTGTCTGTCAGCTCATTTTAGAGAGCGTCTGCATGAGAATTTCTCATCTGTCCCCAATGTAGCATACCCGCTTGTGGGTTGTCAAGCAGGAGAGTGCAGAAGCAGAAGTTCAAAGATAGAATTCCTGGGGAGAGCCACATGGCTCAGCCACGTTCCCGCCACGCTGCCAGCACCGGAGCAAGCTGTTCGGCAGCGGTGAGGCCGCGCACCGCCTCGAGAAAGCTTTTCACATCTGGCGTCAGAGAACGCAGCTCGATCAACTGGGAGCCAAGGGGGTTGGTAGCAGCTGCCCGGGTTCCATAGCTGCCGTGAAAGGCAAAGTAGGCCTGGTTGAGCTTGCGGAGGGGGTAGCCGTTCTCGACAAAGAGCAGGCGGCGAATCTCCATGTAGGCTTCGGCGTCTGCGATGCGCCCGAGCGCCAGGTACTGGTCGACGATCTCGCGGGTATGGCGCATCTCGCGGTCGAAATCGAACGCCAAAAGCTCGGCGGGCTCGGTCTGCTCGGATGTGTGGGCCGCCAGCGCGTAGGCCGGGTACTGTTTTTCCAGCGCACGTTGCCCCAGTTCGTTGCCGACGATTTCAGCGACGGTCTCGTTGATGAGGGTCAGGTCGGGGGTGTGATTGTAGAGGATGCCGAGGGGGTGAAGGGTCAGGTAGTTGTGTACCCACTCGTGCGCCACGGTCGTGAGCACCCATTCGAGCGGGGCACGGTCGACGACCTGGGTTGGGTAGGCGCCCAATCCGCCGATATTGGTGATGTAGGCGCTCAGGTTGTCGTCGGCCAGAATGGCCTGTTCGATCGACTCCCGGCGCTCTGGAAGAAGCTCCGGGCGCAACATCGCATAGTGAGCGGTCAGGATTCGCCCGCGCGGGCTGACGACCAGTTTTTTGGGTGGGTCGGTAAAGGTGAACCAGACCGGCGGAAAGGCCTGGCCCCAGAAGGTGAGCCCGGCTGCACGCACCTCGGCACTGATCTGTGCTTCTAAAATCGTCTCGACCGCTGGCCTGGCCTCTTGTTGGGCTGCGCGCAGCTGGGAGAGTTGCTTTTCAAGGAGGGCCAGCTGCGGGTGGTTGGCTGCCGGCGCCCCTGCTTCGCTGTACAGCCGTTCGACTTCTCTTTCCAGCTCACCTGCCTGGTTGGCTCTTTCCAGATAGGTTGTGACCTGTCTGGCTGGTTCGTCCGCAGACAGCGTCAGCTGCCCGGCGCGAAGTTTGGCTGCGATCGCCTGTATTTCCCAGCCAAGCAGATCCCAGGTGTCACCATGCACTTTGCTCTGCAGGCTCTGGCGCAGCTGGCTGCCGCTGTCGACGCTGGCCGAGCCAGCCAGCAGGCCGACAGCGCCCAGCGCCAGTGCCAACAGCCAGCGTCGGTAGAGCGAGCGCCCGAGCGGCCGTGCCACCGCTTTTTCGACGGCGCTGAGCGGTTGAACAGTGGGCTGCATCTTGATCACCGAGAGCTTCTCCGCATGAAACGACGGGTCAGAGGGAGATCGGGGCTGTAGGCCCTTTGCCGGCCTCTTCTGCGGCCAGCCGCTCCAGCACACGCTGGAGCGTGCCGGGCAGCGGGGCCCAGAATTCATGTTCCGCACCGTCTTGAGGCAGGCGCAGGCGAAGTCGGTGGGCGTGGAGGAAATGGCGCGACAAGAGCAGCCGTTGATGGCGGAAGCCATAAACGCTGTCGCCGACGACCGGATGGTGGCGCCAGGCAAAGTGGACACGAATCTGGTGGGTCCGCCCCGTATGCAGTTCAGCGCTGACCAGAGAAAAGGTGGCAGTCGCACTGCTGGAGCCGGCCAGCGGGAGCGAATAGACCGCCAGCACGGTGTAGTCGGTGATCGCTTCCCGCCCAGCCGAGTGGCCGCCAGCTCGATCGGGCGGCACCACAACCTGGCGGGTATGATCGGTTGGATGGCGCCCGATCGGGGCATGAATGCGTCCGCGCGGCGGCGTCATCCGTCCTTCTACCAAGGCAAGATACTCTTTGTAGACAGTCCGCTCCTTGAATTGTGCCTGCAAGTAGCGGTGAGCGGGGTCATTTTTGGCGACAGCAATCACCCCTGAGGTCTCTTTGTCCAGACGGTGGACAATGCCGGGCCGTTGTTCGCCGCCGACGCCTTCGATTTGGGGGCAGTGATGGAGCACTGCATGCACCAGAGTGCCGTGGTCGTGGCCTGGGGAGGGGTGGACGACCATGCCGGCGGGCTTGTCGACGATCAGCAGGTCGTCGTCCTCGTAGAGGATGGTCAGCGGGATGGGTTCGCCGGCCAACGTGGCTGCCGGGCTGATGGGCGGCACATCGACGGTGATCTGCTCTCCTGCCGAGAGGGCGTGGCCTGCTTTTGCTGGCTGGCCACCCACCTGGACTGCGCCCTGGCGAATCCAGCGCTGGATCTCGCTGCGGCTGCGGCCTGGCATGCGGTCCGCCAGCCAGCGGTCGATGCGCTGGCCAGCCTCTGCACAGTCGACCCAAAAGAGTTGCATCTGTTTCAGCTGCGTTCGGCGACTGCGCTGGCCTGCTGGCGCTGTTTGCGCAGATCGTCGAGAAGCACGTAGAGCCCCATCGCGATCACGCCGACGACGATTGCGCTGTCGGCAATGTTGTAGTTGGGCCAGTAATAGACGCCTGGGATGCCCATCTTGACAAAATCGGTGACGTAGCCCTGGTTGAGGCGGTCGATCAAATTGCCGAGCGCCCCCCCCAGGATCAGCCCCAACAGGACGCGCACCATCCTGGCCGCAGGGGGCAGATGGTAGACATAGACCAGCATGGCGACAGCGACCCCCCCTGCAATGACCGCGAACAGGTTGCTCTGGTTTTGCAGAATCCCAAAGGCTGCCCCGTAGTTGTGGACATGTTCGAAGACAAAATATTCACCCAACGCCGGGATCGGAATGATCGAGGTGTAGTCTGGAATGGACTGACGAATCAATTCTTTGGTCCACTGATCCAGCACGAGGATGACCGCTGCGACGGCCAGGACCAGCCAGGCACGGCTGGCCCATTTGGGGATGAAGTTCAACATCAATTTTTCTCCTTGGAGCTCCCAGGCTCCCCTTGTTGTGCAGCGAATCCTGTCAGAGACAGCTGTTCGTACACCTTTACAAGTTTGTGCAACAATCTTACCGCAGAGCAGACAAAATGAAGAATTGGCTCTCCTGTGCTATTATCTGAAAAGGAGAGCTGTGCTTCCGTAGGCTGATTTCCGGAGCGGCGGAAAGTGTAGACGAAAGTGCAGGCGAAGCTGTGGCGGCGGGGCCCGGTTGCAGCTTTGTCTGTGCAGTCATCAAACCTGGTCGACATTTTTGAGAGGGGGCTTGCATGCCACGCGAAATTACAGTCGCTTTGGTGCAAATGGTGCCAGAGCTGGCCAATCCCGAGGCAAATCTGCGGAAGATGGGCGATTTCATCGAAAAAATCTGTACCGAACAGCGCACCGATCTGATCGTATTTCCAGAGCTGAGCTACACGGGAACCGAGCTTGGGTTGCGCGCCACGGATCTGGCTGAGCGTGTGCCTGGGCATGCCAGCAACTACCTGGCCAAACGGGCCAACGAATTCAGCACCTATGTGGTCTTTGGGCTGGTGATCAAAGAGCGTGTCGAGAGCATTCTTTACAACGGTGTCGTCTGTCTGGGCCCCGAGGGGGATGTGGTCGCCGACTACCGCAAGGTGCATCTGTTGGGGGAGGAGCGCCAGGTCTATCGCAACGGTTTTCGTTTTCAGATCATCGATGCAGAGTGGGGTCGGTTTGGCCTCTCTGTGGGCTCTGATCTGGCGTTTCCCGAGACGGCGCGTTGTCTGACGCTGGAAGGTGCGGAGCTGGTGACGGTGAGCGCCAACTGGGAGCAGCAGCATGCTGATTCCTGGCGCGCCCATCTGATCAGCCGGGCTTGTGAGAATTCGATCTTTGTCGCCGCTGCCAATCGTGTGGGGGAAGAGCCGACGATGCGTTTTATGGGGGACAGCCTGCTGGTGGGCCCTTCGGCGGAGATGTACACCATGCTGGACCAGCCGATCGAGGGCTACGCTGTGGCAACCATCGATCTTGACCGGGTGCGCAGTGTGCGCGAAGAGCGCCAGTTGATCCAGTACCGTGAGCCGTTGGCCTACCGGGCGGTTGTGCGCAAATATTAGAAAGGTTGGCATGCAAGATTCACCGACGATCATTGCCAGTGGAGAGTGGGAAAATGACCCACAGCTGGCCGGGTACCGGGCCGAGTGGCTGAGCGACACGCTGGTCGAACGTGCGACCTGGCTGCCCCACGCCAGCCTCCAGCGGATTCAGCGCCAGGTTGTTGGGGCGCCCGGCTATATCTGGTTTCGTTTTTGGTTGTCCAATGGGGAACAGCTCCTGGAAAAATACTTTGACGAGCAGGGGCGTGCCCTTGGCATGTACGCGCGGATTGCCTTGGCCAGACATTCTCGTGGCCGCGGGCTCAGCGCGGTAGATCTGCTTTTGGGGTTGTGGATCACGGAGGATGCCCGTGTCACGGTGCTCAACGAAGTGGAATTTGAAAAAGCGGTGGCGGAGGGCATCATTGCGCCGGTGGAGGCAGAGCATGCCGAACAGCAAATCCGTGAGTTGACGACGGCGATTGCGCACAAACGGTATCCGCCTGCGCTTGTGCGCAATCTGACCCTGGTCGACTCTGCCGGGGAAGTGACCCTGCAACCCGCCGGCCAATCAGGTTCGATACAAAATACAAAACGATGATTGCAATCATGGACTATGGGGTCGGCAATCTGCGCAGCGTCTACAAAGCGTTTGAGCAGGTCGCCGCCCCGCTGCAGATTCCTGTGGATATTGTCGATCGGCCGACCGATCTGACCCGTTGGCGGGCCGTCGTGCTGCCTGGACAGGGGGCCTTTGGCGACAGCATCAACAACCTGCGTCGGCAGGGGTTTGAGCAGCCGCTCCTCGCCGCTGTCGAGAGGGGGATGCCCCTGCTGGGCATCTGTGTCGGAATGCAGCTGCTGTTTGATTCCAGCGAGGAAATGGGGCAGCACGAAGGGCTGCATCTGATTCCAGGGGCTGTGCGTCGTTTTCCGGAGAAGATGGCGGATCCAGGCCACCCGGGGCGCAGCCTGCGGATTCCCCAGATCGGCTGGAATCAGCTGACGATCCGGCGGCCTGACCCGCTGGTCTGTGGCGTGCCCGAGGGCGCGCACGCCTATTTTGCGCACAGCTACTACTGTGACGCCACAGACCTGGGTGCCGTATTGGCGACCACCGACTATGGGATCGCCTATCCCAGCATTGTGCGCTATCGCAACGCCTGGGGCATTCAGCCCCACCCTGAAAAAAGCCATGTCGTTGGGTTGCGCATTCTGGCCAATTTTCTTGCCATGGTCTCTGGAAAAGAGTTGGCTGATTGCGATCCTGGCAGTTTGTCCGTATAATGAATTGTGTGAGGCATGCGCAATTGAACCCGACCCGGTGATGTGGGGCAGCGGGAGATGTCTGTCAGGAGACAGATCTCTTCTCAGCAGAGTGCACTGCATCGCCTTCACCCAAGGTGGTCTGCACCATGAACCGATCTTTCTCTGACTTCTGTCTGCGCACATCGGCGATCCTGCTCTTCTTGTTCCTGGGAGGTATGTTGGGGGAAGGGCAGATCGCTGCTGCGCCGGCTGCGGCTCCTGCACCGCAGATCGGCGGCACTGTGGGTGTTGCCAAAGTGGATGCGGTCAACGTCCGTTCGGGGCCGGGCACGGGGTTTCCTGTTGTCGGGGTCCTTGCTTTTGGGCAGAGTTGTCCGGTGATCGGCCGGGACACCCTGAGCGGCTGGTGGCTCGTGCAATGTCCGGTGGGTGTGACCGGCTGGGTCTCGATGGATCTGGTCAACATTGTCGGCGACCCCAACAACGTCCCGCTCTATGCTGTCTCCGGGCCGGCACCGGCGGCACCGGTTCAGACGCCCCCTCCCCCCCCGGTGAACGGCTGGAGTGCCTCCTATTTTGCCAATCGTGACCTGTTGGGCAGCCCTGTGCAGCTGCAGAGTGTGCCCGATATCAATTTCAACTGGGGCTTTGGCAGCCCGGCACCAGCAGTTCCAGTCGATTATTTTTCGGCGCGCTTCCAACGTACGCTGGCGATGAACCCTGGCTATTACCAGTTTACCTTGGGGATGGACGACGGCGCTCGCCTGTACATCGACGGAGAACTTGTGCTCAACGACTGGCGGGCTGGCTCGTTTCGGCAGGTGAGTGTGGTGCGTTATCTGGACGGCAACGCCCATACCTATGGGGTCGAGTATTTTGAGGACAGCGGCCAGGCCTCTGTACAACTGTCGATTCTCCCCAGTGCGCCGCCGCAGCCAGTGCAACAGTCTGTGGGGGGGGTGCCGCAGAACCAGTGGCTGGCCACCTATTTCAACAATACCGACCTGGCTGGCGGCTCGCTGCTGACACAGTATGTGCCGCGTGGCGCCTATCCATTGGATCTGGACTGGGGATATGCTTCCCCTGCGGCCAATGTCAACGCAGAGTATTTTTCAGCCCGTTTTGAAGGCAGCTTTTTCTTCGACGCCGGCGACTACCAGTTTTATGCGCGCGCCGATGATGGTGTCCGCCTGTATATCGACAACATTTTGGTGTTGGACAGCTGGTGGGATGGGTACAAGGAACCGACCAACAATTTTCGGCGGATCGGGGGCGGGCCCCATACGATTCGGGTGGAATACTACGAACGCACGGGTTCGGCCGTCATCCGTGTCTGGTGGACCCGAATCAACTGACCGGCCTCTCAGGTAGAGAGGGCCCAGACGACGAGTGCGACAAAACAGAGCCCGATGAGCGCCAGTTTCCAGCGGTCGAGGGCCTGTTCGATCCAGGGACGCGGGCCCAAGGGATGGTCAGCCATTGGGCAGAGCCTTGGCAGCGGTCAAGGTGGCAGCGTCGGCAAGCCAACGGCGGTAGCTGGCCAGGGTATCTCCTGGCGTCAGCTGCTGCAATTCAGCGACGGAAAGGTTGGCCAGCTGGGCCAGGGTGGTGATCCCGCCGGAGCGCAGCCGCTGCGCGTGAACCTCGGTCAAGCCACGGAGCTGTGTCAATTCATCCGGTGAAGGAGGGGGCGGCGAGGGCCTGTTGAGCAGGGAGCGGAGCTGCCGAACAAACTGCACCAAGGTCTGTACCAGCCGCACCAGGAGCCATTCTGTGCGGCCTTGGATCTGGGTGACATACACCCCACTCGGTTCCGGTGGATTGGCTGAGCTGGATCGCTGGGGGGCCATGCGGCTCTGTGTGGCGGGCTGCTCGGGCTGAAGGTGTCTTGGGCGGGGGGAGCCGTTTGTGGGAGGGGCGGGCAGCTCCTGCATTTCTATGCGCTCTGTCGGGGGAGAGAGGGGCGGGCGGGAAAACTCGGGGGGGGCGGCCGGCGTATTCCAGCGGAGCGGGGCGCTGTCGAACGCGAGGGAGTGCTGTGCTGGGGGGAGGGCTGCAACCTGGGCTGCGGCTGTCTCCTTGATTGGAGCGGCCGTCATTGTTTCTGCTGGCTGGGTTTCTGCTGGCTGGAGGGGCTCTTCGCTTTCCAGATAGACGGGCAGAGGTTCGAAGCGGGGTTCGTCCCAGTCGTCGAGGTGGACGGCTTCTGGGGTAAGAACGTGGGTTGCGTGGACGTAGGTTTGCAACTGGGCTTCGAGTTCTGCGATCCGCTGGTTTCGCAGCACCATGCGACGGCGGCGAAAGTAGAGCCACTCCCACAGTGTGGACAGAATAAACCCGATTGTGAAGCCAGCGAGCAGATGCCACCAGAAAGATTCAGCCATCTCTTCCTCCTCTGTCGGGGAGACCCTTTTTTGCCGCGACAGTCTGACCTGCCTGGGCGAAGCAAACCAGGAGACCCCTCATGGCAATCATACAACGGGCAGATCAAGCTGTCAACGCGTGGATCCGCAATTCTCACTCTGAAAACGCATCGTTCAGTCATTGGGGGGAGCGATTTTTCAGACACAGCCGTTCTCTCTGGCGCACGGTCAGAAGTCACTCGAAATTGATTTCGAGCTGCGGCTGTCTGGGCGGCGCTGGCGGGCTGCTTCGAAGAGGATGACGGCACCTGCGATGGCTGCGTTGAGCGATTCTCCGGCTCCCAGCATCGGGATCGTGACGGGGGCGGAGCGTCTGCTGGCCTCGCTGCTGGCACCGTGGGCTTCGTTGCAGACGACCAGGGCAGCGGGGGGGCGCCAGTCGACTGCGGTATAGGGGGTCTGGGCATGGGCGTCCGCCACAAAACAGCGCAGCGTGGGTGGCAGCAGGGGCTCCACCTCGGACCAGCTCGCACAGACACGGGTCGGCAGGCGAAACTGGGCGCTCATGCCAGCGCGCAGCGTCTTTTCGTTGAAGGGATCGACCGTGCCCGGGGCAAAGAGCACGCCGTCGCATCCTGCTGCCTCTGCGCTGCGTACCAGTGTGCCGGCATTGCCGGGGTCGCTCACCCCGTCCAGGATCAAAAGCAGGCTGGGCTGGGCAGGCCAGGGGAGCTGGGGCAGTGGCCAGATGGCGCCGATGCCTTGCGGGGTGGTGGTTTCGCTGAGGCTGGCAAAGACAGCTGCGGTGCAGGCCAAAGGCCGACAACCTGCTGCCTCCAGTTCCGCCAGGAGCTGTCTGCCTTCTGGGGAGAGCAGGTCGGGGGCGTAGAAGAGCCGTTCTGGCAGAGCCCCGCTGCGCCAGATGTCGGTGGCCAGCCGAACCCCTTCCACAAAGACCTGGCCGGCGGCGTAGCGCCCTTTGCGGGTCGCCAGGCGGCGGGCTTCTTTGATGGCAGGGTTTGCGCTGCTGGTGATCATCCATAAACTCCGGCAGAGTCACAGGTGAACCCTGCCGGAGAGCGGGCGTGGGAAGCCAGAAAGTGACGGGAGTCCAGCGCAGTCAGTTCAACTGGGCCTTGGCGACATCGGCCAGCCGACCAAAAGTGGCGGCGTCGTTGGCGGCGATGCTGGCAAGCACTTTGCGGTCGACCTGCACCTCGGCCTTTTTCAGACCATGAATCAGCTGGCTGTAGTTGAGGCCATTCTGCCGGGCCGCAGCGTTGATGCGTTGGATCCACAGGCTGCGAAAGTCGCGCTTGCGGTTGCGCCGGTCGCGGTAGGCGTAGAAGAGCGACTTGAGCATGGCTTCGTTGGCACGGCGAAAGAGCTTGGAGCGGGTGCCAAATTGGCCTTTGGTAAATTTCAGCACCTTTTTGTGGCGCCGGTGGGCGTAGACCTTGGGTCGAGAACGTGGCATAAATTTTCTCCTTTCGTGGCGGCGGGTCTGGTGTGGCCGGCACTGCTTTTTTTGCAGGCGGACAACACTGAACCACTTACAGGCCGTTCACGTGCGGCAGGGTGACGGTCGGACAGTGACGGTCTGACCGTCAGAACAGTGACGGTCAGAGCAGTGACAGGGCGAAAATTTCTTGCAGTTCAAACCATGCAGCGCGTTACTTGACAGCGCTGCCACCAATCTGCTTGACCTGCTGAGCAATGTACTTGACATCGCTGGGGACTGCATGGCGAAAATCGCTGTTTTTGCTCGCCTTTTTGCGGCGGCGCAGATGCGAGCGGCCAGCCAACATGCGCATCACTTTGCCGTTTTTGGTCAAGCGAAAGCGTTTGGCGGTTCCTTTGTGTGTTTTCATCTTTGGCATTGTAGCCTCCTCTTCAAATCGCAGCTTCTGGCGGCTTCCCAGCCCCCAACCAAACAGACAAAGATCAATCTGGCCGGGAGCACCGCGCCTGTCAAGAATAGGGGATCGGCTGAAAAAAGTCAATTTTCACCGACAACCCGTTTGCATCGGCGCGGTCAAGATTGGGGGGCCAGAATCATCACCATGCTGTTGCCATCAAAGGCCGGCATCGATTCAACCGTCACCACGTCGGTCGTGTCTTCTGCAATCCGCTCCAGCAAGACACGCGCCACTTCGGGGTGCTGCATCTCACGTCCACGAAATCGAATCCGCACACGAATTTTGGCACCTTCTTTGGCAAATTTGCGGATGCGGGCAATCACGACGCCCACATCGTGGTCGTCGGTTTTGGGGCGCAGACGCAACTCTTTGACTTCGATCTGCTTTTGTGCCTTGCGTGATTCCCGTTCCCGTTTCTGTTTTTCATACAGATATTTGCCGTAGTCCATCAGCCGGCATACCGGGGGGTCAGCGTTTGGGGCAACCTCCACCAGATCCAGCTCCCGCTCTGTGGCGAGGGCCAGCGCGTCGCGCATGGACAAAATACCGAGTTGTTCGCCTGTCTTGTCGATCACACGGACGCGCGGGGCACGGATTTCCGAATTGATGCGCGTTGTGTCCACGGTCGCGTTCCGTTGAACGAATTCTTTCTGCGTGATAGTAGGTCTCCTTTTTGACAATCACCGACACACGTCCGGGCGCTGCGTTTCGCCAGATGGCTGGCCTGCATTTGGTGTTCCATCGCCCAACGATTTGTCGAGAGTATAGCACTGCCCCTCTGGGGCGTCAAGTGTTCAAAGGAGCAGTGCAAGGATTCAAAGCGTCAGAGAGCGGTCGGCGATTTTGCTCTGGAGCAGCGTCACAAACTGGGCAGCAGGCAGATCGTTGATGCGGGAGCCGTCCCGTTTGCGCAAAGCCACCGTCTGATTGGCCACCTCCTGGTCGCCGACCACCAGCATGTAGGGCACTTTCATCAGCTGTGCATCGCGAATTTTGGCGTTCATCCGCTCGCTGCTCAGGTCGGCCTCGGCGCGGGCCCCCTGCTCGCGCAGCTGTTGCGCCAGATGCGCAGCGTAGCTGTTGTGCTCTGCCGTGATCGGGATGACCCGCACCTGTTGGGGGGCGAGCCAGAGCGGAAACGCGCCGGCAAAATGTTCGATCAGAAAACCGATCATCCGTTCGTGTGTGCTGAGCGGCGCCCGGTGGATGCAGAGTGGCGTCGCCTCCTTGCCTTCCCGGTTGGTGTAGACCAGGTCGAAACGCGGGGGCACCGCAAAGTCGACCTGATTGGTGGCCAGCGTGAATTCCCGCCCGATTGCGCTCCAGATCTGGACATCGATCTTGGGGCCGTAGAAGGCAGCCTCGTCGGGAACCTCGACATAGGGGATCCCCCCATTGTCCATTGCCCGCCGAACCATTGCCTCGGTCTGGATCCAGAGCCGTTCGTTGTCGACATACTTTTTGCCCAGCCCTTTGGGGTGGTGGGTGCTCAGGCGCATCACAAATTTTTCGACGGCAAAAATCTCAAAATAGGCGCGGTACAGGTCGATCACCGCCATGAATTCCTGCTCGAACTGCTCCTCCGAGCAGTAGATGTGGGCATCGTTCATCTGCATGGAGCGGACCCGCATCAGGCCAAAGAGCTCGCCGCTCTTTTCGTAGCGGTAGCAGGTGCCGTATTCAGCCAGCCGGACCGGCAGATCGCGGTAAGAGCGCGGTTTGCTGGCGTAGATCTTGTGGTGGAAGGGACAGTTCATTGGTTTGACATAATACTTGACTCCTTCCAGCTCCATCGGGGGGTACATGCTTTCGGCGTAGTAGGGCAGGTGTCCGCTGCGCAGGAAGAGATCTTGTTTGGAGAGATGGGGGGATTTGACGCGCTGGTAGCCGGCGCGCAGTTCGGTTTCGGCCGCCAGTTTTTCCAGTTCGGAGATGAGGATGCCTCCATTGGGCAGCCACAGTGGCAGGCCGGGGCCGACCTCTTCGTCGAACATAAAAATTTCAAGATCGCGGCCCAGCTTGCGGTGGTCCCGTTTTTTGGCTTCTTCGAGCAGGGCGAGATGTTCGTTGAGCTCTTTTTTGTTGCGCCAGGCGGTCCCATAGATGCGTTGCAGCATTGGGTTGTTTTCGTCCCCGCGCCAGTAGGCTCCGGCCACGCTCATCAGTTTGAAGCCATCGGGGGGGATCTGGCCGGTGTGTTCGACATGGGGGCCCCGGCAGAGATCCTCGAAATTCTCCTGTCGGTAGGTGCTGATCACTGGTTTTGTTGCGGTTTCGTTGCCGTACTCGTCGATGGCTCCCCGTTCGAGGCCGGCGATCAGCTCCAGCTTGTAGGGCTGGTCGGCAAAGATCTGGCGTGCTTCTTCGGCGCTGACCTCTCGGTAGAGAAAGGGGTGTTTGCCTGCCACGATCTGGCGCATCCGTTTTTCGATCTGCTCCAGCTCTTCCGGTGTGAAGGTGCGTATTTTGCCCTGTTCATCTTTGCCCAGGTCGAAATCGTAGTAGAAGCCCTGGTCGATCGGCGGCCCGATCGCAATTTTGGCGTCAGGATGAATTTCCAAGACAGCCTGGGCCAGGATATGCGCGCTGCTGTGGCGAATTTTGTAAAGCTGTTCATCTTCTGGTCTGTTTTTGAGGAGGCTCATGGTGGGTACCTTTGGGATTGGGCTCTTCAAGCGTGGCGGCCTGCGGCCAGCCAGTCGGCTGTCCAGCAGACAATGTCGAAAAGATGGCGCAAGCCACTGGCGATCGGTGCCGTGGCGATCCATTCGTCGGTGCGGTGGGCGTTGCCCCCTTCACTGATCCCGATACAGATTGCGGGGATGCCGCGGCTGAGGGGGATATTGGCGTCGGTGCTGCTGATGCGCAGGGAGAGCTGGGGGAGGACACGTTGTTGGCGGAGCGAGGCGATGGCGGCCCGAACCAGCGGGTGGTCGTCTGGGATGGAACCGCCGGGTCGGTCGCCGATCAGGGTGTTGGAGACGGTGACCCCTGCCTGTTGCCAGCGCAGGCTCTGGTAGCGGGCGACGATCGAGTGGACCTCGCGTTCGAGGCTGGCCAGGGCAGCGGGGTCTTCGCTGCGCAGATCCAGCTCGAGGGCCGCATGTTGGGCGATGGTGTTGATCGAGGTCCCCCCCTGGAGGATGCCGATGTTGAAGGTCGTGCGGGGGGACTCTGGGGGGCGCAGCGTGGTCAGATTGGCGGCCAGCTGGGCAAGCACGTGGACTGCGCTGGCTGTGCCGAAGTCGCTCCAGCTGTGTCCGCCGGGTGCGGTGACATGGATGCGGAAGCGCCGGGAGGCCAGCGCCCGGTGCACCACGCGAGCCAGCCCCATCCCTTCCAGCACAATGGCTGCTCCGACCGCAGCAGGTGAGGTCTGGGCCAAGCGGTCGAGGGCTGCGCGCATCCCACGCAGGTCTCCGTTCCCTTCTTCACCAACATTGGCGACGAACCAGCAGTCGACCGGGGGGGCCGGGAGCGCATGGAGGGTGCTGGCCAGCCAGAGCAGCGCAGCGACGCCGAGTGCATTGTCGCCCAGCCCCGCTCCAAAGAGAGTGTGGTGGGGGGCGTCGTGGCGGATGGCCAGATCGACGGTGGCGGGGAAAACGGTGTCGGTGTGGGCGCTGACGACCAAAGCTGGGCCAGCCTGGGTGCCGGCCAGCCGGGCGTAGACGTTGTACAGCTCGTCGAGCTCAACCTGGTAGCCCAGGCGCTCCAGGTAGGCAGCTACCCAACGAGCCCGTTCGGCTTCGCTGCCGGTCGGTGCTGGAATCTGCTGGATGGCGATGCTGAGGTCGATGATCTGTTGGGTGACGTCAGGATGGGTGCTCATCGTTTTTCGAGTCGGGCTGCTGCCTGGCAAGATGCTCTCTCGTCTCAAAAGCATCTTTGCCGATCAGGTACAAAAAGAGCTTCGTCTCATGGGACGAGGCTCTTGCCCGCGGTTCCACCCATGTTGCCTTCTGCTACAAAAGGCCACTTGTGGCGCCTTTAACGGTGCGAACCGGAAATACCTACTGAAGGGTTGTTCGGTATTTCACTCGCAGGGGGTCTACGAAAACAGGGTCCTGCACTGTCTTTCAGCCACCGGACAGCGCTCTCTGCCAGTCCTTGGTTTTCGTCGCTGTCCTGCTCGACGTGTTGAATGATTGCATTCTGTCTGGTGGGAGATACTGGACTTGAACCAGTGACCTCTACGATGTCAACGTAGCGCTCTAGCCAGCTGAGCTAATCCCCCTCACTTCAAAAGCAGTATAGCAGGTCGTTGTGCGTTCGCCAAATTGCAGGATGGCCATCGGATTGATTGAGCGGTTGCGGGTCAGTTGGGAAAAACGTAGCCGCTGGGGCCCTGGTTCAGTCGTTTGATCTCTTCTCCGGTTGCGATCATATATTCGAGCAACAGGGATTCGCGCGCAAGCAGCCGGTTTTCCAGCTCCAGGATTTCAGGGACACCGGCCGCTTCGAGCAGGCGCTGTTTGTCGTGGTGGTTGATCTGCAGCGAGATGGCCACCAGGAAAGCCAGCTTCAGTGGGTCTTCGGGGAGCTGCTCCAGCGTCAATTCGACGTTGGCTGCTTTGGAGAGCAGCGTCACGTAGTCGAGCACCCGTGGGCGTACCCGCTGGCTGAGGTCGGCGGCCCGCTGGGTGGCGCCGTTGACGACCGGAAAATGGCTGACGGAGGCGGTCAGATAGCTCTGGTCGTGGTGCAGTTCCAAAATGCGAAAGCGCTGGGTGCCGACTGCGGTGATGTTCATCCGCCCATCTTCGAGTTTTTCGACACGGGTGATGCGGGCCGCTGTGCCCACCTCGTGGGGGGTGGCGGGCATCCCGACCTCACGGCCTTCAGCGATCAGGGTGACGCCGAAGGGGAGGTGTTCGTCGAGACAGCGTTGGATCATTTCTCGATACCGCATTTCAAAAATGTGCAGCGGCAGCAGCATCCCAGGAAACAGAACAACATTTTTGAGTGGGAAGATTGGCATTTGCATGATGCGATTCTGCTGCACTCCATCGTTGCGATCGCCGGGTAGCCTTGGGGAATGGGGATTCATCATCTGTCTGACTTACTCGTCTTCTTCTTGAACGACCGACAAGCTCTCGTCGTCTACTTTCATCAGCTCGCGCAGCAGGACGGTGGCAAACGCTCCTTTGGTCAGCACAAAGGTAGCGGTCAGCTCGCCTTCGCCCACCTGCACCTGCAGATCGGGCACCAACAGCCGTCCTGCACGACGGGTGCCGTCGAGCTGGTGGCGGGCGAACTCCTCCATGGTCACCGGGGCAGCGGCCAGCAGCTGTTTTTCCAGTTCACCGGCTTCGCCCTGGGCGTTCCACATTCTGGGCCCATAAAGTGGCGCTGTAAAATTGATTTCATGGGCTGCGTAGCGCAGCTGTTCAGCTTGCAGATCCTGCACGTCAAACATTCCTCCTGTCGCCACTTTTTTGGCGACATCTCCTGTCAGCAGCTGGTCAAAGGCCCCAATTTCCAGGCGACGGATGAGGTACTGGTTGCAGAGATGGCTTTGGTAGCTTGCCATCAAGAAGCGCCGCAGCCATACATCTCTAAGTTTTTGTTTCCCCAACAAAAGCGCCAGCCCTTGACGAACGTTGCTCCCCTGCAGCCCGGTGCGTTGGACGCCAAAAAAGTTGGGCACCCCACGGCGACGTATTTCAGCGACAATGGCGTCGCTGCGGCGCCTGGTTTCTTCGGCGTCCATGGTCAGGTGGCTGACCTTGATCGTAAAGCGGTTGCCGATCAGATGTCCTGTGCGCAGTTTGTTGCGATGAAACTGCACCCAGTTGACCTGGACGGGCAGCTCGGCTTCGATCTGCCGGGCCGCTTCTTCGGCAAAGGCTGCTGGCTTTTGGCCGACATTCAAACTGAAGGTCTGGGTTGTGCGGGCCATTTTGTCTTTGAGCCCGGCAAACCCGACCTCCATGCGCTCCAGACCAAAAATTTTGGAGAGCTGGATTTGCAGCTCTTTGGTTGTCCACCCCACTTTGGTCAGGTTGACATAGAGATGCTGGCCTGCGCCGGCAGCTTCGTAAAGCCCGATCTCTTCGACGACGAAGTCATCCGGTTTGGCCCGCAGTTGCCCGCCGATCCCTGGCAACGCTGCGGTCAGATAGGGCAGGGCTGTCACAATTTCATCTGTAGTTTGCATGGTATTGACCTGTTTCACAGCAAGGGAGGTTCCAAATCGGCCCTCTTCAGAGGGGCTGGGGCAGTGTGCTGGCGGCGTTTCAGGGGGCGTGGATGAAGATCTGATGGTGGGTCAGCGCACTCTGGTGGCTGTGGAGCAGTTGAAAGCCGCTTTCGCCGGCGAGCTGGCGGACCGTGGCAGGCAGCACGCAGGCGGGGTTCAGCCATTCTTCTGTGATCCCGAGCCGGGCACCGGGGGCGAGCACGCGGTGAAGCTCGCTGAGGGCCGCCAGTTTGTCGGGGAGTTCACCCAAAGTCGAGACAACGATGGCCAGGTCGACGCTGCCATCCGCCAGCGGCAGCGAAGAGGCGCCCTGGTGGTGCAGGTGGACGCGTTCGCTGAGCCCGGCAGCGGCCACTCTCTGGCGGGTCTGTTGAAGCAGAGGGGCTTGCAGGTCGACGGCGTGGACATGGCCGGTCGGCCCGACCATCTGGGCGGCGGTGCAGGTGAAGACACCGGTGCCGCAGCCCAGCTCCAGCACCACCATCTGCGCAGACAAACCGTAGAGGTCGAGGGTTGCAACCGGGTCCAGGGAGGCGAGCCGCCAGGGGTGTTCGAGCCAGCGGGCAAAGAGGGGGGGCAGCGGAGCGGGGTGGAGGTTTTGGAGGGCACGCTGGGCCAGATGAAACCCGGCCAGCGCGCCGGCGGCGGTATACAGCAAGTTGGCCAGCGCCCGAGATGTGGACATCGTCTCTGTTTCCTGTCTGGAAGTTCAGGGAAAAGCGGCCCGGCCGGTGCTGGCTGGCTGCGGAAATCGAATCGAGAGCACCCCATCGGCGAAGGTAGCGCTGTTGGCCTCGCGCTGGGCCAGCACCGATGGCAGCAGCAGCTCGCGTTTGAAGTTTCCAAGATAGATGAACAGCTCGTCCCCGTGTTTGGTCAATTTGACCTTTTCCAGCTCGACCTGTGGCAGCGGCAGGCGCAGCACAAAGTCGTTGCCCTCTTCCACGATCGACTGTGTCTGCCCGCGAAAGAAGATCTGGCTCGGATCCCGATCGGCAAAGAGGGTGCTGGCGAGCTGGCGCAGCCGTTCCAGACCGACCATCTCCTGGTCGTACCAAGGAGAACGCAAAATGGGCAGCGGATAGAAATCCCGTTCGATCTCTCCCAGGTAGCGCGCCTGAATTTCTTGCAGGCGGCGCAGATAGCTGTCGCTGCTGGGGGTGGTGATCTGGGCAGCGCCGTGGCCGTCGCTGGTGATGCCGGGCAGGATGCGGTTGACCACGGCAGCGTCGACCGGGTAGCCGAAGAGGGAAAGATAGGTGATGGCGCGGGCGCCTTCTTTGAGCACCATTTTTTCAGGGTTCAACACGACCCGACAGCTGGTCACGGCAGGGTCGATCAACACCTTCTGCAGCTCTTTGACGCCCTCCACCAGGTTGTTGAGCCCCGCAAAGAGATCTTTCTCCGGGGCCATGCGGCTGAACAGGCTGCCAGCCAGTTTGAGGGTCGCGTCCTTCCACCCGCGCAGTCGGCCGACATACCACTGAAAACTTTCTGGCATGGTGAGCAGGCGCATGGTTTCACCGGTCGGCGCGGCATCGACGATCACACAGTCAAACTCGCCGCTCTGGGCCTGTTTGTGGATATGCAGCAGGCTGACTACCTCTTCCATCCCTGGGAGGATCGCCATCTCTTCGGCGACGGCCTTGCTCATGCCCTGTTTGCGCAGCAGGTTGCCCACATACCCTTGGATTTGACCCCAGTGGGTGCGAACCTCTTCGAGCACGTTGATCTCTTGGGCGTAGAGGTTGGAGACAACCTCCACAGGCCGTGCGCCCAGGCTGATGTCCAGGCTGTCGGCCAGGCTGTGGGCAATGTCTGTGCTGACCACCAGCGTGCGATAACCCAGTTCAGCGCAGCGGAGCGCCGAAGCCGCCGCTGTCGTGGTCTTGCCGACCCCTCCTTTGCCAAGATAGAGCAGGATGCGCATCAGCGTTGACCTCCCGGTTTTGCAGGCTGCAGGGCGTTCATCGACGCCGCCGCAGAAAGCCCGTCCCCGCAGCGGCCAGCCCGAGCAGGGTGGCCAGCGCGGCCAGCAGCGCCACACGGCTCAGCCCGAACCAGCCGCGAATCTGCCACAGATAGAAGGGGAGCTGTGCCCAGTAGGTCCAGTGCAGCGGCCAGCGATGTCCCAGCTTGACCACATATTTGCCCATGTGGTTGTGGGGGCTCCAGACGACCAGATAGACGCGCCCGCCGACCAGGGTGCGCGTGTCGATCAAGGGGCCTAGATAGTAGCTGACTTGTGTCAGCGGGTCTTGGATGGGGGCGGCCAGTTGGGTAGGGGGAGTCGCCACGACCGCACTGTAGCCGGCGGGCAATGCGAAGGGCAGTTTGTGTACATCGGCGCTGTACGGCAGGCTTTGCGCCACGATGGCAAAGGCTGCTGCCAGCGCGCTGCCGGCGGGCAAAACAGGAACCAGGAGCTGTGCGCGCAGACGCTCGCCGGCGCGACATTCCGCAGAGTAGATCTGAACCTGGCCGGGCTGGCCAAGTCGGTTGAAGAGCAGCTGACGGGTCTGCAGGCTGGCCAATTTGTGGCTGGTCTGCAGGGTAGCGCCGGGCAGAGGCGGAAACACCGGCGTGCAGCCGGCCAGGTCGGTCCCGGGTTGTGTAGGGTGGGCAGGTGAAACATGTAACATCAGGTGACACTCCGCACATGGCTGTCGACAAACATAGTTCTCTCTGGCCAAAGCCGGGCTGGCTTTCTGTCAACACGGCGATGGGGGCTCTGTTTTACCCCTGGCCTGCTCTTCCCACCCATAGGTATCTGCCAGGATATAGAGTGGGCGGTTTTTGACCTCGTCGTAGATACGGCCGAGGTATTCGCCGAGGATTCCAAGAAAGATCAGCTGGACGCCGCCCAGGAACAAGACGCTGACCAGGGTGGTTGCCTGCCCCAGCAGCTGTTGGTGTCCAAACAGGCGCATGAGCACAGCCAGCACAATGCCCAGCCCGCTGAACCCGGCGAAAAAAAAGCCGGTGTAGGTGGCCATCTGCAGCGGCAGGTGGCTGAAGCTGGTGATCGCGTTGAAGGCGAGCCGCACCATCTTGCGCAGCGGATATTTGGTCTCCCCTGCGTAGCGTGCGGCCCGCTCATACTCGACCGCAACCTGTTTGAAGCCGACCCAGCTGCTCAGCCCGCGCATAAAACGATTTTTCTCGCGCAGCCCGCGCATGGCAAGCACCACCTTGCGGTCCATCAACCGGAAATCGCCGGCATCCATCGGGATGTCGATTTCGGCGATCGAGCGGATCAGCCGGTAGAACAAGGAGGCGCTCCAGAGCTTGAAGCGGGTCTCCCCGACACGTTTGGTGCGGACTGCGTAGGCGACATCGTAGCCTTCACGCCATCGGTCGATCATGCGCAGCAACACTTCGGGCGGATCCTGCAGATCGGCGTCCATGACGATCACGGCATCCCCTTCTGCGTAGTCACAGCCTGCGGTGATGGCGATCTGGTGGCCAAAGTTACGGCTGAAATTCAGCACCTTGACTCGGGGGTCGTTCGCCTGCAGGGTTACCAGCAGCGCCAGGCTGCGGTCGGTGCTGCCGTCGTTGACAAAAAGGAGCTCCCACGGCTCGGCTGTGCTCTCCAGCACCTGGACAATCCGTTCGTACAGCACCGGAATGACCGCCTGTTCGTTCCAGATGGGAATTACCAGCGAAAAGACAGGTCTGGCGGGGAGGGTGGGCTTGTTCATAGCAGGAATAGTAAACGATCCAGGTCAGGACGGTCAAGCTGGACGGTGCCCTTTCCCCGGGAGGGTTGGGGGCGTCGGTGTGGTATACTGGAGGCTGTGAAGCAAATCGTCAAAAGGATCCGGTTGCGGGTGGGCTGGCTGGCTGTTTGGTCGGCAGCGGCGCTGGGAAGCCTGTTGTGGCTGGGGGGGTGTCAGCCCACAGGAGCTGCGGTGCCCGGAGCTGCGGTGCCCGGAGCTGCGGGGCGGGTGGCGGCGGCCCCCTGTCCCTTTCAGCTGGCGGGTGAAGAGGAAGGGGACAGGTACCACTGCGGGGTGTTGACGGTCGAACAGCGGCGCGACAGGCCCGCGGGAGTGCAGCTGGGTATTTTTTTTGCCCGTCTCAACGCTGTGGAGCCAGTGCAGCCTCCGCTTCTGTTTCTGGCTGGTGGGCCAGGGGCTTCGGGGGTCTACGAGGTGCCGTTGTTGGCCGAGCTTCTGGCACCGTTGCGCCGGTCTCGGGATCTGCTCTTCTTCGACCTGCGTGGGGCTGGTTTTTCGCAGCCCCGGATCGACTGCCGCGCCACGGTCCACGAGGGAGTGGGGTCCACGTGTATGGCAGCGCTGCGCAGCCGTGGGCTGGACCCGATGGCGTTCAACACGACCCAGGCGGCTGCAGATGCAGCCGAATTGTTGGCTGCGCTCGGTTATGTGCGGGCGGATCTGTTGGGGGTTTCCTACGGCACCCGGCTGGCGCTGGAGCTGATGCGTTCGCATCCGCAGGTCGTGCGGGCAGCGGTATTGGACTCGACCGTTGCCCCGGAGATTTTGACCTATGAGTTGCAGGCGCTGGGTGACTATCAAGCCAGAGTGTGGCCCTACGCGGACTGCGAACAGAACCCTCGTTGTCGTGGGCGTTTTGGGGGGATGGCGGGCCGTTTTCTGGCTTTGCTCAACCGTCTGGACGAAGCGCCGCCGGCGGTGTTGGTCGGCCATGTTCCGCTGGAGGCCAGTGCGCTCTACAGCCTGAACAACCTGGTGGCTGGGCGGCCTGATCGGGTTGCGCTGCTGCCTTTGATTGTCGATGAGCTGGATCGCGGCGAGACGGCCACGTATCGGGCTCTGCTGGACCAGGATTTGGGGGAGGTGCCGGCGGTGCCGGCACGGGTTGGGGATGCATCTGACCAATTCCTCCCGCGTTTCGAGCTGTTTTTGCAGAGCCTGTCGTCTGAGCAGGCAGCGGCGGTGCGCCGTGAACTGGCGGGGTTGCCGGTGGAAGATCCTGGCAATCAGGCTTTGCTGGCGCTGCTGGCTGCCAGAAGGACCCCCGCAGCTCTTTGGCAGCTGGCAGCCCGGATGACGTCCTACGAACGGCAGCGAGTTTTGGCTGCCTACGGGGTTCCGCTTGCGCTCTATGTTCCCCATTTGTTGGGCGACGTCAAAGCGATCTTCGACTGTCAGGAAGAGATCCCCTTTGTGGAGCCTGACCTGCTGCGCCAGAACCAGTCGGTCATTCCGCTGCCTGCCCTGCTGCCCGCCTACGATTTTGCCGAGGGCATCTCTGCGAGCCAGCGGAGCTGCCGGGAGATGGGGATCGGGCCAGCGCCGCTGGCTTTTAAGGGGCCGGTGACGGCCACCCATCCGGTGTTACTGCTGGCTGGTACGCAGGACACCGTGACCCCGATGCTTTGGGCGGAGCTGGCTGCGGCTGCGCTTCCCAATGCGCGTCTGCAGCGTCTGCCGGGCTACAGCCATGCGCTTCTCTACCAGACAGGGGCGTGTGTGGCTGAGTTGGCACTGCAGTTTTTGGCAGCGCCTACTCAGCCGGTGGCGGCCCGCTGTACAGCGCCGATCGACTATGTGCTGGAGCCGCCGCTGGCGGTCCGGTTGACTGGACGCACGTGGCTGCTGCAAGGCTGGGCTGGGGAAGCCGCTGCTGGCTCTCCGGTCACGGCACTTTTCAGCCGTGGACGGGTGGTCGGCCTGGATGGGTGCGGCACCTATGCAGCCGATTTCGTGGTTGCGGGAGACCGTCTGGAGATCAGCGACCCTGTGGCCGACAACGATTCTTGTACCGGCGCTGCGCAGGAGCTGCAAAGGGCGTTTCTGGCTGCATTGGCAGATGCCTGGCAGGTCACGGTCCGCGGCGATCGGATGCTGTTGGGCACTGCGGATGGCACGCTGTTGGTCTTTGTGTTGGAGCCAGACTTGCCGTTGGAAGGCCCGAACTGGCGGTTGGTGGCCCTCCCTGCGGCGGATGAAGCGGGGTTGCCGGCCAGTCTGCAAATTGCTCCGGTGACGGCTCGTTTCGACCAGGGCAGGTGGCTGGGGGTGTTGGGCTGCAACCTCTACGAGACCGCCTACGCGCGCGAGAAAGAACAGCTGCTTTTGGGGACGCTGGAGCCGGCTGTGGAGATGGCGTGCGTGTTCCCTGCCGGGATCCTGGAGCAAGAAAAGCGGGTGGCGCGTCTGCTGCAAGGGGTGACCCGCTACTGGATCGGGGGGCGTGAGCTGTTTTTGTACGGCGATTCGGCAGCACCGTCGCTTGTTTTTTATGCCGACCCTTGACGGGCAGGAGGGGTGGGGGGTGGCGTTCAAGAAAAAGAGAGGGAGGAGGATGGCAGTTTCCTTGGATTGGCTGGATGTGGCGCTGCTTGCGCTGGCAGCGATGGCTGCCGGGCTGGTCAATGCGATCGCGGGGGGTGGGACCCTGATCAGCTTTCCTGCGCTGCTGGCTGCTGGTGTGCCGCCGCTGGTGGCCAACATGACCAACACGGTGGCGTTGGTGCCGGGCTACCTGGGGGCCACCTGGGCACAGCGCCAGGAGCTGCAGGGGCAAATGGGGCGCATCCGGCTGCTGGTTCCTGTCGGTCTGTTGGGCGGTCTTATCGGAGGGATGTTGCTGCAAGCCACTGGGGAGAAGATCTTTGGTGAATTTGTGCCCTATCTGATTCTCTTTGCCGCCCTGCTGTTGTCGGTGCAGGAGATTGTGCGGGGGTGGGTACTTCGGCGGATCGAAGTGTCGAGCCAGCTGACAGCCCATCTGGTCTGGGTGCAGGCGGTCTGGGCGGTTCCTCCGGTGTTTTTGGCAGCGATCTACGGCGGATATTTTGGTGCTGGGTTGAGTGTGATTGTGTTGGCGGTGTTGGGATTGGGGATCGACGACACGTTGACACGTCTGAACGGGCTGAAGCAGCTGTTGGCATTGGCGGTCAATCTGGCGGCGACAACGTGGTTTGTTGGAACGGGGCAGGTGCTGTGGCCTGCGGTCACAGTGATGGCGGTCGGCGCTCTGGTGGGTGGGATGTTGGGAGGAAAAGTGGCCCATCGGGTGTCCCCACAGCTGCTGCGTGTGGGGGTGGTGGCTGTGGGGGTGGGGGTGGCGATCGTCTATCTGGTGCGGTAAGCCAGCGCAACGCAGGCATCCTTGCGGGGCGAAAACACGCTCGAGAGATGCTTGACGGGGCACAGCTGACAAGCGAGCGGACGCTCAAGAAACTTGCTTTCTACGGGGCCCCCAGCTAGCGCAGGTACTGTGAATACGGGTAGACCTGCCAGTTCTGTAATTCTTGGCCGTTGCAGTAGATCCGGGTCGTGGACCAGCTGTGTACATAGTTCCACAGCTGCCAGAAATAGCTCATTTCGTTTTTGCGAAAGGTGACGCGATAGACCAGATGGCGGTCTTCGTCGAGCAACTGGAGAAAGGTCGAGCGCCGCTGCGCCTGGCGCAGGGCGGTCAAGAAGTATTCGGAACGGCTCTGGCGAAATTCGACGACCAGGTAGGTGTGGGCCAGTTCCTTTTGGCCAGATGCGGCCTCTGGGTCTGTGGCTTCTTTTCCAAGGAAATCCGGGGGCTCCTCGGACAGGGCCAGGTCGACGAGCAACGGCTCCAAGCCACGCCGGATGTTGGGTTGGGGAATTTCGATCCGCAGGTCTCGATGGTGGCAGCGCCAAGGCAAAAAGTGCTCTGCAGCCGGACCCAGCTGTTTCAATCCAAACTGGAGCGGCTCTGTGCTGAGGGTGGCTGCGAGCGACCGCAGACGAAATGCCAGCGTTGCCTCGCTCAGGTCGGCTGCGGGCAACCGCCAGAGTTTTGACACCGTGCGGGCTTCGCCCGCCGTCAGCGCAGCGCCGAGGAGTGCCTGCAGCCCCAGCGCTACCCCAGCAAGATCGGCGGGCAGGGCAGCCTGGGTCAGCCACTCTGCCAGTGCAAGGCCGTCCTGTTCCAGCCAGCGGGCCAACAGAGCGACACGCCAGAACCCCTGGACCGGCTGCCAGGAGGCGCTTTGTTCCAACTGGGTCAGCACTTTCCGAACGCTGCGCGCCCTTTCGCCCCCTTCGCAAAGACCCGCTTCGAGATTGGCAAGCAGAAGCTGTTGGAATGCAAGGCAGGCGTGCGACTGGGGGGCCGCGCACCAGGCCAGAAAACGGCCCCTCTGGGATGGGCTGTAGCCTGCATAGGTCAGGCCAGGAGCCGGATCACCGTCGTCCGGTCGACCCGACTCCACGCGCAGTGCCGGGTCGACCTGGGCGAATTCCTCGCCGACATAGCTGGCAGAAAGCGACAGCTGCATCGGCAGAGAGTGCTGGCTGGCCAGCGCGATCAGCTCCTCCAGCGGGGGCGCAGCCCCGCAAACCCGGAGGGGCGCCAAAGAGGCCACGTTCATGCAGCGTTGTGCTCCCTTTGAAGAAGAGGACGCAGAAACTGGCCGGTGTAGCTGCGGGGATGGACCGCCACCTGCTCTGGGGTGCCCTCGACCAGCACCTGTCCCCCTTTGACCCCCCCTTCAGGCCCCATGTCGATCAGCCAGTCACAGTTTTTGATCACGTCGAGATTGTGTTCGATGACCAGCACGGTGTTGCCTTTGTTCACCAGCTCGTGCAAGACGGTGAGCAGCTTGCGCACATCCTCGAAGTGAAGCCCGGTCGTCGGTTCGTCAAGAATATAGAGGGTGTTGCCGGTAGCACGCCGGCTCAGCTCTTTGGCAAGTTGGACCCTTTGTGCCTCTCCACCCGAGAGCGTGGTGGCTGGCTGGCCAATTTTGATGTAGCCCAGCCCCACCGCATGGAGGGTGTCGAGTTTGTTGCGAAGACGGGGAATGTGCTGGAAAAATTCCAAACCTTCCTCGACAGTCATTTCCAGCACATCGGCGATCGACTTGCCGCGAAATTTGACTTCAAGCGTCTCCCGGTTGTACCGATGGCCCTTGCACTCCTCACAGGGCACGTAGACATCGGGCAGAAATTGCATTTCGATCCGAATGATGCCGTCCCCCTGGCAAGCCTCACAGCGCCCTCCCTTGACGTTGAAGGAGAAACGGCCCGCTTTGTAGCCGCGCGCTTTGGCCTCGGTCAAACTGGCAAACAGATCGCGAATCTCCGTGAAAAGCCCGACATAGGTGGCTGGGTTGCTGCGCGGGGTGCGTCCGATCGGACTCTGGTCGATGTCGATCACCTTGTCGATCTGTTCGATCCCTTCGATGGCTGTATGGGCGCCAGGGCGATTTTTGGCCCGGTACATCCATTGCGCCAGTCGTTTGTACAGCACATCGACCACCAGCGTCGATTTTCCGCTGCCACTCACCCCAGTGACCGCCACGAATTTTCCGAGCGGAATCTGCACATCCACCTGTTTGAGGTTGTTCTCGTGGGCACCCCGAATCGACAGGTATTTGCCGTTGCCGGCTCGACGTGTGCCGGGCACAGGGATGCGCAGCTCCCCGCGCAGATATTGGGCGGTCAGGCTGTCGGGAGAGCGCAAAAAATCCTCGCGCCAGGCCGAACAGGTCACATGGCCGCCGTGTTCCCCTGCACCCGGCCCCATATCGACGATCCAGTCGGCAGCGCGGATGGTGTCCTCGTCATGTTCGACGACCAGCACGGTGTTGCCCAGGTCGCGCATCCCTTGCAATGTTTCGATCAGACGGGCGTTGTCGCGCTGGTGCAGCCCGATGCTGGGTTCGTCCAGAATGTAGAGCACACCCATCAGCTGGCTGCCGATCTGGGTGGCCAGCCGGATGCGTTGGCTTTCACCGCCGGAGAGTGTGACCGCTGTGCGTTCCAAGGTCAGATAGTCCAGCCCGACATTGACCATGAAGCCGAGGCGGGCTGCGATCTCCTGAAGGATCTGGTAGGCAATGGTCCGCTGGCGCGGGGTAAGCGGGGATGGGCTCGGTGCAGCGGCGGGCTCCCCACGCAGCCCTTGTGCCCAGGCCAGCGAGTCACCGACAGCCATGCGGGTGATCTCCCAGATGTTTTTGCCGGCCACCGTGACGGCCAGGGCTTCGGGGCGCAGCCGTTTGCCCTGGCAGGTCGGACAGGGGCGTACACTCATGAATTCTTCCAGCTTGCCGCGGATGTAGTCGCTGGTGGTCTCCTGGTAGCGGCGTTGCAGGTTGGGGATCACGCCGTTGAAGCTGGTCTCAAAAAACCGTTCTTCGCCGTGGCTGTTGGTGTAGTCGATGCGAATTTTTTTCTCTTTTTGGGGCACCCCCCAGAGAATCAGATCGCGCTGTTTCAGGCTCAGCTCTTTGATGGGCAGGCGCGAGGGCACCCCATGCTGTTGGCAGACAGCCCGCAGCAGCTGCTGGTAGTAGCCTTCCCCTTCCTCTTCGTTCTGGCGGCGCCAGGCCAGCACCGCCCCATTTTCGATCGACAGCTCCTCGTCGAGGATCAGAGCCGGGTCGAATTCCTGCAGCGAGCCGAGCCCGGTGCAGGTGGAACAGGCGCCGTGGGGGCTGTTAAAACTGAAGGTGCGTGGTTCGATCTCGGGCAGGCTGGTGCCACATTTCACGCAGGCGAAATGTTCGCTGAAGGTACGGTCGACAGGCTGTTCGCGGTTGCTGACGTCGGCCACGACCAGCACGCCATTGCCCAGTTTGAGCGCAGTCTCGACCGAGTCGGCCAGACGAGACAGATCGGTGCCGGTAGGTTCGCCGGTGTCGTCGACCGCGGGCTGTTGTACGACGAGACGGTCGACCACAGCCTCGATCGTGTGCATTTTGTAGCGGTCCAGCTCTGGCACTTCGGTGACTTCATAGAGCAGGCCGTTGACCCGAGCGCGCAGCACCCCCTGTTTTTGCAGACCCTCAAAGACCGCTTTGTGGTTGCCCTTGCGGGCTTGGATGATCGGTGCCAGCACCAACAGACGGCTGCCCTCTGCCATCCCCATAATCGTGTCGACGATCTGGGTCGCTGTCTGCTGGGCGATCGGCTCACCGCACGTTGGGCAGTGTGGCTGGCCGATGCGGGCGTAGAGAAGACGCAGATAGTCGTAGACCTCGGTGACAGTGCCGACGGTCGAGCGAGGGTTGCGCCCCGAGCCTTTCTGGTCGATCGAGATGGCAGGGCTGAGTCCTTCGATCTGGTCGACGTTCGGTTTTTCCATCAACCCCAGGAATTGGCGGGCATAGGCAGAGAGCGATTCGACATAACGACGCTGTCCTTCGGCGTAGATTGTGTCGAAGGCCAGGCTGCTTTTGCCGCTGCCGCTGAGCCCGGTGATGACGACCAGCTTGTCGCGCGGGATCTCCAGGTCAATATTTTTAAGGTTGTGTTCTCGCGCACCCCGCACCACCAATTTATCCAGCGCCATCGTTTCTTCTCCGCCAAACAGTTTTTGGGTCAGCACCGAACAAAAGTTCTTTCAGTATATCCAAATTGGGGAGAGCCGACAAACAGGCTCCCTCCACAAAAACTTCTGCACAGCCATTTGGAAGCCAACAGACGCTCAGCAGGAGCAGAGCTGTGTTACAGTATGTTTGCGATAATTTTCACAAGCGGTTTGAAGAAAAAGAGAGGAATTGAAAGATGGGTCGGCAGCTTGTATCTTGGTTGGTTGTTTTGTGGGTCCTGTCCGGCTGCGGCGCTTCCAGCACACCGGAGCCGACAGCCACCCCAGTGCCGGCAGCGGAACAGGAGGCCCCGACTGCGCAGGCAGTCATCGCCGCCACGTTGGAGGTGGCGATGCACGACATCTATTTCGGCGACAACAACAACAACCTGGCGGAACCGCCGGTCTGGCGGGTGACGGCGGGCGGAGAGGTGACCGTCAACTTGGAGAACCTGGGGGGGCTGGACCACAACTGGGCGATCGTCCAGAAGGATGCCGAACTGCCGGTTCCGTTCATGCCGGATCAAAACAGTGACCTGATTTTGTGGGCAGCCGGCGTGTTGTTGGCCGGCGAAAAGGCGACGGACACCTTCACGGCACCCGTCGAACCGGGCGAGTATATCGTGATCTGCACGGTCGCTGGCCACTATCCGGCCATGCAGGGTCGGCTGCTGGTCGAGTCCATGTGACGTCGGAGTGGCCGTCGGAGTGGCCGTCGAGGGGGTGGCGTCCCTGGTTTGCCTTGTGCAAGCCAGGGACGCCACCTTTTTCTGGCCTGTGCGGCGCTTCAGACGACCTGGATTCCTTCGCCCGGGACGACCTGGCCGATCCGCCAGACGGGCTGTTTTTGCGCGGTGCAGCTTGCTTCGAACGTGGCCTGGGTGGCTTTGGGCACTGCCAGGAGCAGCCCTCCGCTGGTCTCTGACTCCCAAAGCAACGTGCGCCAGGCAGGGGGGAGGCTGGGGGCAAAGCGGACATGTTGGCCAAAATGAGCTGGGTTGCGCGTCGAGCCGCGCGTCCGACAGCCTGCCTCCAGCGACTGCCAGACGCCGGGCAGCACGGGCACCTGGGCTGTCTCGATCTGAAACGACAGGGCAGCCTGGTTGGCAATCAACATCTCGCTGGCATGGCCGAGCAGCCCAAAGCCTGTGATGTCTGTGGCGCTGCGGACACTGGCGGCGCGCGCCGCGCGCGCGGCGCTCTGGTTCAGCTTGAGCATGGAGACGATAGCGGCATCGAGGTCGCTGCGTTCGAGCGCAGCGCGTTTGCGGCGCAGCCGTGTGAGCCAGCGCGTCCAGCCTGCACCGCTTTGTTTGGCGGCTGTGGTGATCACGCCGGTTCCGAGCGGTTTGGTCAAATAGAGCTGATCCCCTGGCTCGGCCCCTCCTTTGCGCAGCACCTGGTCGGGGTGGATGAGCCCGGTCACCGCCAGCCCGTAGAAGGGTTCTGGGCTGCTGATCGTGTGGCCCCCTGCGACGACCGCCCCTGCCTCCCGTACTTTGGCGGCACCGCCGGCAAAAATCTGGGCAATTTGGGCAGGGGAGAGCTGCTCTGGGAAGCCGGCGATGTTGAGCACAAACAGGACCTCTCCCCCCATCGCAAAGACATCGCTCATGGCATTGGCCGCTGCGATCGCTCCGTAGCTCCAGGGGTCATCGACGATCGGGGTAAAAAAATCTGTGGTGCTGACCAGCGCGCGCTGCGGGTCGATGCGCACGACAGCCGCATCGTCTGGTTCACCCAGACCGACCAGGACATCCGGGTATTCAGTTGCTGGAAACAATCCAGCCAGTTGGCGCACGACCTGCGCCAGTGTCCCTGGGGGGAGCTTGGACGCTCAACCGGCGCAGGTGACCAGCGCAGTCAACGGTTTGGCCATCAGCGCACCTCCTTTCTGGTTAAACGAGATCCAACAGATTCACAACGATGATCGCCAGCAGCAGCAGCAGCAACACAAGGAAGAGCAGCCCTGTCGACGCCTGGAGGCCGCTGGCCCGTGCTGTACGCCGCGCGTTGCTGGCCTTTTTGCGCATTTCGAGAATTTCTTTGACGGTTTTGTCGTGATCGCGCTGCGCGTTCTGGCTTTTTTGCCAGTGGCCCCGAATCGTGTACCAGTAGCGCATCAACAGCCCACCGAGCAGCATCCCAAGGACCAGGGGCAACAGGTAGTCCATGGAAACGATGAAAGGGGCTCAACGCAGCTCAACCAGAGAGAGAGGCTCTGTCACGGCACAGCCTTTCAGGAGGCCTCTTCGCTCTGCTGGCCCTTCTGGTGGGCAAGCGCAGCCCAGTCGACCCCGAACCCGAATCCAGGGTCCCCGGTGTCGGGGTTGCGAAATTCGAGAATCAGGTCGAAGAGGTGGCGATCCAGCACCTGCTGTGTGTCGCCCAGCCCCTGGGTGAGCTCGACTGCGACCCGATAGTGGGTGCCGGGCACTGGATTGTGCATGTGCAGTGTCGTCTCTGCGCGGCTGTCGGCATGTGCCATCAGATAGACGCTGCAGTTTTCGCTGGCGTCTGGGTTCAGCACGACGACCTCCAGGTTGGGCCTGGGGTCGTCCTGGGTCGGCGTCACCCAGATGCGTGTCCAGATGCGTTTCAGATCGGGGTACGGGTAGAGCACACAGCGCTCGACGCGCGCTGGGGTGTTCTCTTCGAACAGAGCAATTTCCATCGTCTGCAGCTCCATGTCAAACCAAGGCAGCGGGAGGGTATGGGAGTCGAACCCACCGCAGCCGGCTCAGCGCCACCTGCCAGCGGTTTTGAAGACCGAGGCATCCACCGGGACACATTCCCCCCCATCTGCTATTGTAGCCAGATCTGGACGATCGGCCAAACTGTTGTCGCAGACGCGCAACCGTTGTTGGGGGGGCTGGTTTGCGTGTTGCCCTGCTCTCCGCTACAATTTGTATGGTTTTTCTTGGCTGTCCAAAATGGTTCAGCGGCTCTGTCCCTCAGCAAGCGTGTTGGAAAGGATTCCTGTCCAGCTATGATTTTTCAACGGTGGCTCCGTCAGTTTTCTGTCCAGGCGGCAGTGGTCAGCCTCTTGCTGCTGGCTGGCTGCCAGCCGCTTGACAGCTCTGCAGCTTTGGGAGGAAAGGATTCTCTGGGGGAAACCGACCTGGTGGATGGGGGGCAGCCGCTCTCGCCGACGCCCGAGCAGCAGCTGTTGGCTGCGGGGGAGGCTCCCCCTGTACAGCTTCTGATCCCTTCGCTCTCGTTGGAGATCCCGGTGCTCCCGATGGGGTGGGAACGGGGGATGGTGGCAGGGCAACTGACCACGCGCTGGGTGGTGCCCGCGGACGCTGCTGGGTGGGCGTTGAACAGTTCCCCGGCCGGGGGAGATGGCAACGTGGTCGTTGCAGGCCACCAGGCGTACGGTGCGGCGGTGTTTGCGGCGATTTCGTTGGGAGAACTGGCTGTCGGCCAGGAACTGTATCTGGTGGATGGGGCAGGACACACGTTTCTGTACCGGGTTGTCGAGCTGCCCGACCCGATCCCGTTGCTGGGTGCGACTGCTGAAGAGGCTGCGCAGGCTGCCCTGTACAGTGCACCCACCCAGCGTGCCCAGCTGACCTTGATGACCGGCTGGCCGTTGGCGACGACGACCCATCGGCTTTTCGTGGTCGCTGAGCGGGTGACTGCACCCGAGTAGGTTGGGGGCTTGGGAGCTGCACCAGTATGGACAAACATTCTCTGACCTTAGAACCGCTGCTCTGTTCGATTGTTGTCCCTGTCTACAACGGTGAGAACACGATTGTGCGTTGTCTGAACGCGTTGGCCCGACAGACAGTGTCGTCGGCCTGCTATGAGCTGATCGTGGTCAACGATGGCTCGACCGACAGCACGGCGCAGCAGATCGAGCACTGGCAGAGCCTACATCCCCAATCTCGGTTGACCCAGCTGATTCAGCCGAATGCTGGACCGGCCGCAGCGCGCAACCGGGGGGCGGCTGTTGCCGCTTCTGCGCTGGTACTGTTTACAGATGCGGACTGTGCGCCGGCACCAAACTGGGTTGCAGCCATGACCGCTCCGTTTGCTGACCCGGCGGTGGTGGGGGTGAAGGGGGCCTATCTGACCGAGCAGACCGATCTGGTCGCGCGTTTTGTGCAGGCGGAGTACGAAGACCGGTACGACCGAATGGCGGAGCAGCCGCAGATTGATTTTATCGACACCTATTCGGCGGGGTATCGTCGAGCGTTGTTTTTGGAAAACGGTGGATTTGACCCGATTTTTACAACAGCCAGCGTGGAAGACCAAGAATTCAGCTTCCGGCTGGCCCAAAAAGGGTATCGTCTTGTCTTTGCGCCAGAGGCCAGGGTTGTCCATCTGCACGACCGGGACGTCGGCGAGTATTTTCGACGCAAATATGCGATCGGTTTCTGGAAAGCGTTGATGATGCGTTGGCATCCTGAACGAATGGTGCAGGACAGCCATACGCCTCAGGTGTTGAAGTTGCAGATCGTTTTGTTGGCTGCTCTGGCCGGGGCGATTGGGCTGGGGGGAGGGGGGCTGCTGTGGCCGCCGCTGCTCTGGTCTTGGAGTGTGGCAGGTGGAGCCGCTTTGCTCTTTGGGATCACCGCAGCGCCGTTCACCTACAAGCTGGCCCGGCGTTCTCCGACGTTGGCGTTGCTGGGGTTGCCGCTGTTGGGGGTGCGGGCGGCAGCGTTGGGCAGCGGCTACCTGCATGGCACGGTGCATTTTGCTGGGACCGCGCCCGGTGAACGGCAGCCGGTGATCGCCGGCTGGCAGCGGCTGGTGAAACGGGCGGTGGATATTGTCGGGGCGTTGGTGGGTCTGACGGTGTCGGTCCCGCTGGTAGCGGTGGCCGCTGTGGCGATCAAAGCAGAGTCGCCGGGCCCCATCTTTTTTTGGCAGGTGCGTGTCGGCGAGAATGGGCGGCTCTTTCGCATTGTCAAGCTGCGCACGATGGTGATCGACGCCGAAGCCCGGCTTGCGCATCTGGTCGATCTGGAACGGCTGCCGGAGCCAGCCTTTAAACTTCAGCAAGACCCGCGGGTCACGCGGATTGGCCGGTTTTTGCGGCGTACATCGCTGGATGAGGTGCCACAGTTTTACAATGTGTTGCTCGGCGAGATGAGTCTGGTGGGGCCGCGGCCGGAAGAGGAACGGATCGTCCAGCGCTACCAGGATTTTCAGCGCCGCCGACTGGCGGTCAAACCGGGAATGACGGGGCCGATGCAGGTGAACGGCCGTGGAGACCTGGCGTTTGGCGAACGGCTGGAGCTGGAGCTGGACTACATTGACCATTACAGCCTGCGCCGAGATTTTGAGATCCTCCTCCGCACCTTCCCCGCGATCTTTCAGGGCCATGGCGCTCGCTGAGCGCAAGCAAAAAAGGAGCAGAGCATGCACGTTCCCCGCCCGTTGTGCGGCGTTTCGAGAGGAGCCCTGGTTGTCGGGCTGTTGTTCCCCGCTTTGCTGTTGGCGCTCTTCTTTGGGCTGGGCCGCGGTGCTGCGCGGGCGGTTGCCGGGCCTGTCGAGCGCAGCCAGGTCGAGGGAAGGGCGAATTCAGCGGCCGAGACGGTGCTCGCTTTGGCGAGCGAGCCGTCGCTGCTGCTGGCTATCCAGGGGCAGCAACTCACAATTCCCTTCACGGTGACAAACCAGGGGGAGGTGGCCGCTGCAGAAATTCAGTACTCCTTCGAGCTTCCTGCTGGGCTGGACGCTGTCACCGTCTCTGCCAGCGTGGCTGGCAGCGCTGAGACGGGGCAGGGGGAGATTGTCCAGATGGAGACAGAGGCTGGGAACGCACTGGTGGTGGTCAGCTGGCCGGAGGTGCCTGCCGGGGCGAGTGCGACGGTGCAGATCGTGGCAGAGGTCGGCGCCGATCTGGCCAACGGCAGTGTGCTGCAAGGGGCTGCTGCACTGCTCTCCAGCAATGCAGCGTACACCTACACCGCCCTTTTCATCGGCTTGCCTCCGGCTGTTGCACCAGATTTCTGGTGGTAACACAGAAAAATGAGCGGCGCAGATCGGGCTCTGGACAGAGTGCAGGAGGGCTGGCGCAGAGGCTGGTCCACAGGCTGGCCCACAGGCTGGCCGGCAGCCGTGGGGATGGCTGGGTTGGCGTTGTGGCTGTACTGTGGCTCGCTGGCCCCGGATCTGACCTGGGCGCATCAGGGTGCCGACGGCGGTGAACTGCTGGCAGCGGCCGCCACCAACGGGGTGCCCCATCCACCCGGCTACCCTCTGTACATTTTGTTGCTGCAAGGGTGGCTGGCCCTGCTCGAAGGGGTGGCGCCGTCGACCTCACTGGTCTGGCGCGGCAACCTGCTCAGCGCCTGCTTGGGTGCAGCCAGCGTGCTGGTGAGTGTGCGGGTGGCTGGCCATCTGCTGACAGAACGACCGCTGCGGTGGGCCTGGGCCGGATTGGCGGGGGGCGCCTGGGCGGTGACTCCGCTGCTGTGGAGCCAATCCATTTTGACCGAAGTCTACAGCCTGCATGCGCTGCTCATCGCCCTGCTGGGCTGGGCGGTGCTGGTCAAACCGCAGCGGCTCTGGTACAGCCTGCTGCCGGTCGGGCTGGGGACCGCACACCACCTCACCCTGTTGCTGCTGTTGCCGGCAGCTGGTTACAGGCTGATGGTGGAGCAGGCTGGGCCACGGCGCTGGCTGGCCCCTCTGAAGGTGTTGCTGGGGGGCATTTTGATCGGGGCGTTGTGGTACGTGCGTGTTCCGCTGGCGGCGGCGGCTGTGCCGCCGGTCAACTGGGGGTACGCAGACAACTGGGAGGGTTTTGGCTGGCTGGTCAGCGGGGCTGCCTATCGTGGCTATCTGGTTTTAGGGCCAGCGGACCTGTTGTGGCAGCGGCTGACCCTGTGGGCCTATACCGTCACCTTGCAGTTCACCCCTGTGGGGCTGGCGCTGGGATTTGTCGGGCTGGCAACCTGGGATCGCTGGCAGCCCTCTCTGCGCACGTTTAGCTTGTTGTGGGTGGTGCCGGTGAGCCTGTATGCCCTTTTTTACCACACCCGTGACAGCGAAATCTACCTGCTGCCGCTTGTGTGGCTCTCCAGCCTCTGGCTGGCGGTAGGGGCAGCCAGCGTGGCGGGCTGGCTGGCAGCCCGCTGGGGGCCCCGGTGCTGGACGGCCTGCGCGCTCTCCTTGGCCCTCCTGCTGGGGGGGGGGACAGCAGGGCGCTGGCCAGCCATCTCTCTGGCCGACGATCAGCAAGCAGCTCTCTATCTCGCTGAGGTGGCTGCCGTGTTGGAGCCGGGCAGCCTGGTGGTCACGCTGGGAGATCAGGAGACCTTTGCGATCTGGTATGGGCTCTGGGGTGACCGTACACTGGAGGCGGCGGCCCCAGGGACAATCGCTGTCAACGAATCGCTCTACCAGTTCGACTGGTACCGCCGTCTGCAGCGCGCTCTGTACCCCCAGCTGGCTGGGCTGGATCTTTCGGCTGCCCAGGCAGTAGAACGCTATGGGGGGATCCGGCCTGTCTTTTTTGCCTACCGACCGGCCTGGCTGGATGCCACCCAACTGGAAGAAACAGGCCCGCTTTGGCGTTTCAAACAAGGAAGGGAAGTCCCATGAGCGTACGAGGGGTATATCTGGCTCGCCTGCTGCGGCGGATCGGCTGGCGCAAGGGGGGGATTGCACTGTTGGTGGCGTTGTTGCTTGGGGGGGTGGGGAGTCGCTTTGTCCAGGCGCAGCTGGCCCCCAACATGCTCCAACTGGCCGATCTGGTGCGGCAGTTGGGGCCGGAACTGCCCCGTCTGCTCGGCATGGAACAGCCGCAGAGCTACCTGATCCTGGTACAAAACAACCATGAACTGCGCGGCACAGGAGGATTCATCTCTGCGGTGGGGCGGCTGACCTTGGATCGGGGGAAAGTGACCGACCTGGATTTTGTCGACAGCTACGCCCTCTATCGCAGCGATGGACTCTATCCCCCTCCTCCGGCGCCGATGGCGCGGTACATGAATCTGCCGGTTCTGGTCTTGCGGGACGCCAACTGGTCCCCCGATTTTCCAACTGTGGCCCAGGTGGTTCGGCTTCTGTATCGGGGCGAGACAGGGATCGAGGTCGACGGCATTGTGACGGTCGACCTCAACGCGGTCAAGCGGATCTTTGGGGCATTGGGCACGCTGGAGGTGCCGGGTTTTGAGGAGCCGATCACGGGTGAAACGATTGAAGCACAGATTGTGCGGCTGTGGGAGCGGCCGGCCGAAGGAGAGGTTGCGCTGGGCGAGTCCGACCAGGGGGCGTGGTGGAGCCAGCGCAAGGAGTTCATCCCGCGGCTGACAGAGGCTGCGCTGGCCAAAGTGCAGCAAGGGGGGGCCAACCCCCTTCAGCTGGCTGCGGCGGCTTTGCAGGCGCTCGAAGATCGTTCGATCCAGGTCTGGTTGAAAAATAGTGTTGCTGCTGCTGCGATGCAGGAGCGGGGCTGGGACGGCCATCTGCAGGGCGCAGACGGCAGCGACTTTCTGGCTGTCGTCGACGCCAATCTTGGCTACAACAAAGTAGATGCTGCGATGCAGCGGGCTGTGGACTATCAGGTCAGCTGGCCGAAGGGTGCTGGCCAGCCCGGCCAGGCAACGCTGACCTTGACCTACACGCACCCGGTCGACGCCGACGACCCTGGGTGTGATCTGTCGCCGCGTTACGGCAAGGACTACGCCGATCTGATTGCACGCTGTTACTTTGCCTATGTGCGGGTCTATGTGCCGGCAGGCAGCGAGTTGGTCGAAGCGACAGGGGTCGATCCTGACAGTGTGGAGAGCCGTCGGGGGGAGCAGCGGACACAGGTGTTTTCCGGGTATTTCATCTTGCCCCCGCGCGAGCGCAAGGTAGTGACCTTTACCTACACCTTGCCCGCCGCCTTGCAGCCAGACACCTATCGGCTGCTGGTGCAGCGGCAGTCGGGGACAGCGCCGCTGCCGCTCACGGTGGCTGTCGAAGGCGCTTCTCTCTCTGTGCTGGTGGATGGGAGAGTCTGGAGCTGGCCCGGGGAGCCGTAGAGAAAAGTACGTTCAGCTGTCGACAAAATCAATGCGCCGGGGAACACTTCCCCGGCGCATTTCAGATCGTAAAGAGCTGGTCAACTGGCCAGCGAAACCTCAGTTTTGGGGTCAAAGATATGGGCGTTGGCCATGTTGACGGCCAGCTGAATCTCGTCGCCGATCTGCGAGCGCACGCGCGGGTCGACGCGGGCAATAAACTGCTTTTGGTCGCGCGTCACCAGATACAGGAAAATTTCGTTGCCCATCATTTCGACGACGTCGACCTTGGCCTGCATGTCCGACTCAAGAATGCCTGGCGGCACATATGGCTTGGCATGGATATCTTCGGGGCGAATGCCGAAGACAATCTGCTTGCTTTTGTACTGGCGCCACTCTTCGGCTTTGGGTTTGGGCACTTCCAGACGGAAACCGCCGGTGTTGATTTCCAGCTTGCCGTCGCTTTCGACCAGGGTTGCATCAAAGAAATTCATGCTGGGGCTTCCGATGAAGCCGGCCACGAAGACATTGTGCGGGTGGTCGTAGAGGGTCTGGGGGGTATCAATCTGTTGGAGCAGCCCATCTTTCATGACGGCAATGCGGGACGCCATGGTCATGGCTTCGACCTGGTCGTGGGTGACATAAATGAAGGTCGTGGCCAGCCGCTGGTGCAGCTTGGTCAGCTGGGCGCGCGTCTGCACGCGCAGCTTGGCGTCGAGGTTGGAGAGCGGTTCGTCGAAGAGGAAGACGGCAGGTTCGCGCACGATGGCACGGCCGACAGCCACGCGCTGGCGCTGGCCACCCGAAAGTTGCTTGGGTTTGCGGTCGAGCAGGTGGCCAATGTCCAGAATGTCGGCCGCTTCTTTGACACGGCGGTCGATCTCGTTTTTGGGCGTCTTGCGCAATTTGAGCCCAAAGGCCATGTTGTCGTACACGCTCATGTGTGGGTAGAGCGCATAGCTCTGGAACACCATGGCGATGTCACGATCCTTGGGGGGCACATCGTTGACGATGCGTTCGCCGATCCGGATGTTGCCGTCGCTGATCTCTTCCAAGCCAGCCAGACAGCGCAGGCTGGTAGTCTTGCCACACCCAGACGGTCCGACAAAGACCAGGAATTCTTTGTCTTCGATGTGGATGTTGAGATCGTTGACAGCCGTTACCTCGCCGTAGCGTTTGTAAACGTGGTCGTACGTCACACTTGCCATTATGATTTTTTCTCCTTGGCGTCAAACACAACTGTTTGAAACAAAATAATGGAGGAAAGCAGGGAGCGTCCCATAGCAAAATAGTATAGCACAGTGTTGTGGCCCATTGCAAACTCTGTTTTGGAGGGCATTGGGGGGGGGGAAGCGGGGGAAAACCCGCAGCGGGGTCAGCCACGGACGCGTGCCACGATCTGGGGCAGAGCTGCCAGCAGCTGGTCGATGGCGTTCTCGTCTGTGCTGCGCCCCAGGCTGAAGCGCAGGGCACCGCCAAGCTGTGCGGCGGGGAGGCCCAGCGCTTTCAGCACATGGCTGGGGCGGTGGGTGCCAGAGCTGCAGGCGCTGCCGCTGCTGGCGGCAAAACCGGCCAGATCCAGTGCAATCAGCAGCCCTTCGGCGTCGGCATGGTCGACCACAAAGCTGGCATGGTTGTCCAGCCGGGCCTGGCGGGCGCCGGTCAGGTGGACGCCAGCCACGGTGGCTGTAAAGGTATCGATCAGCCGGTCGCGCAACATGCGCAGCCGGGCCCCTTCGCTGACCCGCTCCGCTTCGGCCAGCTCCAGCGCTTTGGCCATGGCGGCAGCCAGCGGGATGTTTTCGGTGCCGGAGCGACGGCCCCCCTCCTGGCCACCGCCGGTCAGCTGTGGCCAGAAGGGGGTACGCTGGCGCAGATAGAGAACCCCGATGCCTTTGGGCCCATAAAACTTGTGGGCTCCCAGACTGAGGGCATCGACCGCAAGCTGATCGACGTCCAGCGGGAGCTTGCCGCCTGCCTGGACTGCGTCGGTGTGCAGCGGAACCCCGACTGCCCGGCAGCAAGCCCCCAACTCGGCGACCGGCAGGACAGTTCCGATTTCGTTGTTGGCGTAGAGGAGGCTGGCCAGCGCGACGTCCCGCCCGTCCCCGAGCGCGCTGGCCAAGGTTGTGACGGCCACCCTTCCTTCCCCATCGACGGGCAGGAGCGTCAGTGCAAAGCCAGCGTGGTCGCGCAGCTCCTCCGCAGTTTGCAGCACGGCGTGATGCTCGACTCTGCTGACAATCAGCCGGTTGGCGCCGGTGGCTGCCCGTCTGGCCAGGGCGATGCCGCGCAAGGCCGCGTTGTCGCTTTCGGTGCCGCCGCTGGTGAAAAGGATTTCGCTGGGGTGAGCGCCCAACACCTCGGCGATCTGCGCACGTGCACGCTGCAGCACCACGCTGGCTTGCCGCCCGCTGCGGTGGATGCTGGAGGGGTTGCCGTAGACATCGGCAAAGAGCTGCTGCATCCAGCCCAATACTTCCTCGCGGATCGGTGTGGTCGAGGCATGGTCCAGATAGAACAGATTCGGCATGATGGCTCGCTCTCGTCGGCGTTGGGTCCAGGCTATTTGGTGAAAGAACTGTCTTTCGTGTAAAATCAGAAATCGTACTACAGCGTAACAATACAAGGCTTGGCGCTGGATTCCAAGTAATCTGGGGTACAGAATCTACGGTACAGAGCCTGAAGCAGAGAAAACTGTACAGACGCTTTCCGGAGATGTTGCCGAAGGCTGGCCTGGCACGAAAAATCTGTCTGCAATCGCCCCAAAACCATTGGGGGCTGCATCAATCAAACTGTTTGAATCTGCGAAGGAGGCTTCCCTTGTTACAAGGCACTGTGTCTGTGGTGATTGCGTTGATTTTGAGTCTGGTGGGGATCGGGTTTGTGGTCTACCAGATGCGCCGGGTTTTGGCGGAGGACCCGGGCAACCCGATCATGCGTGAGATTTCGCATGCGATTCAGATCGGTGCGGCCGCTTTTCTGCGCCGGGAGTACACCTATCTGGCGGGCTTTGTTGTCGTGGTCGCCCTGATCGTGGCGTCTTTTATCAACTGGCAGACAGCCCTGAATTTTGTGGTGGGGGCTGCTATTTCTGCATCTGCGGGCTATCTGGGGATGTATGTGGCAGTGCGCGCCAATGTGCGCACCGCAGCAGCGGCAGCCCGCAGTCTGAACGATGGGCTGCGGGTTGCTTTTGGCAGCGGCTCGGTGATGGGGATGGCGGTGGTCAGTTTTGGCCTGTTGGGGCTGAGCATCATGTACCTGGTCTTTGTGGGCTCGGATCTGGCAGCGGAGATTGGGTTTTTGTCTGGTTTTGCCTTTGGCGCCAGCAGCATTGCGCTCTTTGCGCGTGTCGGCGGCGGCATCTACACCAAAGCTGCTGATGTCGGCGCCGACCTGGTCGGCAAAGTCGAGGCTGGGATCCCAGAAGACGACCCCCGCAACCCGGCTGTGATCGCCGACAACGTCGGCGACAACGTCGGCGACGTGGCGGGGATGGGGGCCGATCTCTTTGAGAGCTATGTCGGCTCGATCGTCGCTGCGGCTGCTTTGGGTGTGACCATGAGTGTGGCTGGCGCGAACGCCGCCGGTTTTGTGGGGTTGCCCTTCCTGATCGCCGGGGCTGGCATCGTGGCCTCTTTGATTGGCACCTATCTGGTCAAGACCGAGGAGAATGCCACGCAAGAACAGCTGCTGGCCACGCTGCGCCGTTCGGTGTGGGGGTCGTCGGCCATTGTGCTGGTGTTTTCGCTCCTGGCCGTGCTGTTGGCGGGTGTATCGTTTTACTACTTCCTGGCGATTGTCATCGGGTTGGTTGCCGGCAATGCAATTGCCTATTTCACCGAGTACTACACCTCTTACACCGAGAAACCGACCCGTTCGATCTCAAACGCTGCGGAGACGGGCCCGGCGACCACCATTATTCAGGGGATTGCCGTTGGAATGAACAGCACGGTGGCTCCGGTCTTGATTGTGGCGCTGGCGATGCTGCTCTCGCTCTGGGTGGGTGCCCAGGCCAACCCAGAGTTGGGGATCAAAGCGGGCCTTTACGCGGTTGCGCTGGCGGGTGTCGGTATGCTCAGCACGCTAGGGGTGACGCTGGCAACCGACGCCTACGGTCCGGTGGCGGACAATGCCGGTGGCATCGCTGAGATGAGCCATCTGCCGCCAGAGGTTCGTCAGCGCACCGACGCGCTGGACAGCCTGGGCAACACCACCGCTGCGACCGGCAAGGGATTTGCCATCGGCTCGGCGGTGTTGACGGCGCTGGCTCTGCTGGCCGCCTACATGGATGTGGCCAAGATTGATACGCTCAACGTCTTGACCCCGACCGTGCTGCCAGGGTTGCTGGTTGGCGCGATGCTCCCCTTCCTGTTTACAGCGCTGACCATGACGGCTGTCGGCAAAGCTGCGATGGAGATCGTGCTGGAGGTGCGCCGCCAGTTCAAAGAGATCGCTGGGATTATGGAAGGAACGACCAAGCCTGACTACGCGCGGGCGGTCGATATCAGCACGCGCAGCGCGCTGCGTGAGATGATTGTACCGGGCCTGCTGGCTGTTGCCACCCCTGTGCTGACCGGTTTTCTGCTGGGGAAAGAAGGGCTGGCCGGGCTGCTGATCGGCGCCATTGCCTCGGGTTTCCTCCTTGCTGTCATGATGGCCAATGCGGGTGGGGCCTGGGACAACGCCAAGAAGTGGATCGAAACCGGGGAGATGGGGGGAAAAGGCTCGCCTGCGCACAAGGCAGCGGTCGTGGGCGATACTGTGGGTGACCCCTTCAAGGACACCAGCGGTCCGTCGCTCAACATCCTGATCAAGCTGATGTCGATCGTCAGCCTGGTCTTTGCCTCGGCGTTTGGAACAGGGCTGCTCGGCTTTTAATTGCATCGGGCCGCGTTGAACGGCCAAAAGCGCCGGGCAAACGCCCGGCGCTTTTGTTTGGGCGATGGCTCCATTCTCCCCCTGTCAGTCCCTTGGCAACAATCCGCTTGCGTTTGGCGTCATACATGAAGAGCTTCCGCGCACATCATTCGATGGAGCAGCGCAGATGCGGGCGCGCTACGCTCGCGTGCGTGCCTTCATACGCAAGGACCGAGCCAGGGCATACTCGCACGCACTTGCCGCAGCCCGTGCAGGCTGCCCTGGTCGATAGCCGTCCTGGCTCTCACTGGTCCCCACTCGCCATCTCGAGAAGCCGCTCGATGATCCGGCGACGCTCATCGCCCTCAGGCGCGGACAAGCCAAGCAGGTCAGCCATCCACATCCCGTCCGCAGCCAGCGTCACAATCGCAGCGACCTCGGCGGGTATCCCGTCCGTGGTTGCCCGCGCGCGCCATTGCGCGTAGCGGTCGCGCATCGGGTCGACGAGAGCAGGATTCGTTGCGATTGCGGCCAGCAGTCCAGCGGCTGTGGCGTCGTGATCCGACGGACCCTTTGCGCTGACACTGGTACGGACCCATGCGCGCGTCCACCGGCCGCGCTCGATGGAATCAGCCGCCATCGAGCGTTCCTGTGCAGCCTCGAAGGATGCGAGCATGCGCTCGACCATAGCCGAGATGAGCGCTTCTTTGGTCGGGAAGTGGTAGAGAAGACCACCCTTGCTGACCCCCGCCTCAGCGGCGACGGCGTCGAGCGTGAGCTTCGAGGAGCCGTCTTGACGCACTATCGTCTGGGCTGCGTCGAGCAGTCTGTCGTATTTTGTTGTTCGGGTCATCTGGGCTCCTCTTGCCAGCTGGCAGGGTTGGCGTGCGGTGTGCCGAAGGCATCACGCAGGTGCCTGGATGCGCTATCAAGGCCGAACACATTCGCCAGCCACGGCGAAACCGTGTTGATGCACGTGATGAAGGTGTTTTGCCACCCCATGACGGCGATTGGCTTGCGCTGCAGTGTCGTCGTGAGCACGAAGTCGGCCACCCTTTCGGGGGAAACAACCGGTGTGCCCATCTTGCGCCACAGATCGGCAAACGGACGCTCAGCAGCTGTGTCGGCCGGAGCCGGACACGCGTAGCAGACACGGAGATCTCGCCCCTCGAGGGCGAACTCCCGGTTCATCGCCTGCGCGAATGCGGAGACTCCGGCTCGAGAAGCCACGTCCACCGAGTAGTACGGCAGTGCGAGCCTGCCATCCCCGAATCCGCCGAGAATGACAATCGTGCCACCCTCACGCATCCGGTCGGCGAAAGCTCGGACAGTGAACACTGCACCTGCGAGATTCGTGTCAAGCTGCGATCGGATGTCGCTCTCCGAATGGGCCGAGAGCGACTTGCGTACGTCCGTGCCCGTCGCGATTACAAGCGCGTCAAGTTCGGACGTGGCTGTAGCTGCTGCAGCAAGCGACTCCTCAGAACAGACGTCCGCGACTGCAGTCTTCAGGTTGTTTCGCCCGGCGCGCAGCTCCTCCACTCTCGCGGAATCGCGGCCGATCGCCAGGGTGGTGGCGCCTTCGCGGAGCAGTGCATCGACAACCGCCCCTCCCAGCCCCCCAGTCGCTCCAACGACAGCCACCGAGTTGTCTGCGAAGCTACGGCCGGTGCGCACGTTGGGTTTGCGGAACCGTCGCACTACCGACGCACCGAGAAGCGCTCCTCCGAGCCAGAACATGATCTCGCCTGCAGCGGCCAGGCTCACTGCCGCGAGGACGCGTTGCGTCGCAGGCAGGGGCAGGAATGGTGCGGCGAACAACGCGAACCAGACGGGAAACGAGCCGGCTACGAGGACCCAGCCGACTGTTTGCGCAAAGCGGTTCGTGCGCGGGCGGGATGTGTGTGCAGATCGAGACATGTGCGCTCCTTTCAAGCGGAATACACACAGACTATACCATCCAGACGGTATAGTCAATTCTTGGCAGGGCTTCTCGCTGCAACCCGAGAAGCGGTGGGGGGTGGTGCGAAGGGCAAACGAAAGAGAAACGAACGTTGACTGAGAAGTTGGGGGCTTTGACAGTGGGGGCGCCGCAGGCTATACTCATATTCGACATCTATACGAAAATAAAAAGTGACATGGACGAGTGAACAGAGCGAATGATGGCTGAGAAAAAGCAACCCCAGGCGGAGAACCCGCAGCCCGACGTGGTGCTGGCTGAGCAGCCCTCCCAGGCGGATGCACCTGTGTTGGAGCCGCCGCTGCGTGCCCACAGCACTGTTCAGGAGGCAGTGGGTGCCTTCGAAGAGTATATGCTGCGCAAAGGGTTCAGCGAAAACACCATTCGGGCGTTTCGCAACGATCTGCGATTTGTGGCAGACTACCTGGGGCGGGAGATGAAACTGTATCAGGTCTCGACTGTCACTTTGGAGAATTTCTTGCCCTGGCTGGAGGAAAGCCGTGGTCTCACCTTCAGTGCCAAAACCCAGGCGCGTCGCATTACCACGTTGAAAGTTTTTTTTGGCTGGCTGCATGGGGTGGGGGTGATCGGCACCGACCCGGCCGAACCGATCGTCCACATTCAGGCGCGCACCCCGCTTCCTGTCATTGTGCGCGACAGCGATGTGCGCACGTTGCTGCTCAAAGCGCAGGACATCAGCCGCAACCGTCAGGAGCCAGATGCTCGTCCATACTTGTTGGTGAGCTTGCTGGTGCAGACGGGGATCAAGAAAGCCGAATGCGCGCGTCTGTCGATCGAGGATCTCGACATCTCCCAGCCCCAGGCGCCTGTTTTGAATGTACGGTATCGTGAGGAGCGGTACCGACACAAGAACCGGTTGTTGGGTCTGACTGCAACGGTGGCCCCTGCTCTCCAGCAATACCTGGCGCAGTACTCTCCCCAATACTCGCCACAGGATCTGCTCTTCGACTGCACCCCGCGCAACCTGGAGTATGTATTGGAAGAGCTGGGAGAGCTGGCTGGCATCCGCTATGTTCAAATTGGGTTTGAAACACTGCGTTGGACCTGTGCGGTCCGCGATTTTCGCAACGGAATGCCGGAAGAGCAGCTGCGTCAGAAATTGGGGTTGAGCAAGATTTCCTGGCGCGAGACCAGCGCCAAGATTTACCAACTGACGGGCAGGTGACCTGTGACGACCGAACTGCAGGGGAAATGTGCGCTCATTACGGGCGGCGGGCGTGGGATTGGGCGTGGGATTGCGCTGGCGTTGGCCCGGCGCGGCTGCAATGTGGCCATCAACTATGTGCGCCATCGGGAGGATGCCGAAGAGACAGCGGCAGCAGCCGAACAATTGGGGGTTCGCGCAGCGGTGATCAAAGCCAATGCTGGCAGAGACGAGGAGATGCAGGCGTTGGTTGCTGAGAGCGCCCATGCGTTGGGCAGCGTCGATATCTTTGTCGGGAATGCTGCCAGCGGCGTGCTCAAGCCGATGAGCGAAATCGACCGCAAAGCCTGGGACTGGACGCTCAACATCAACGCGCACAGCATCCTGGTCGGGGCGCAGTCAGCAGTGCCGTGGATGCGGGCACGCGGTTGGGGGCGAATCCTCACGGTCACCAGCATCGGCAGCCGGCGTGTCTTTCCGGCGTATGGGGTGGTGGGCGTCAGCAAGGCTGCGATCGAAGCCTTGACCCGTTATTTGGCAGTCGAGCTGGCCCCGGAGAATATTATTGCCAACTGCATCAGCCCGGGCATCGTCCTCACGGACGCGCTCGATTTTTTCCCGAGCAAGGATGCGATGGTCGCGCATGCCGAGCAACGGACCCCGGCAGGGCGTCTGGCCACCCCAGAAGATGTCGGGGAGGTGGCTGTCTGGCTGTGCAGCGAGGCAGCACGGATGATCGTCGGTCAGACGATCGAGGTGGACGGCGGCTACAGTCTGTTGGCGTTTTGAACGGTGGAAAGCGTTGTCCAGAGCACACGTTGTGGGAGGTGCCATCCATGCAGATTTCGGTGCGTTTCAACTCGGTTCTGGCGCAGAGGGTTGGTGCTGCGCGCCTTCGTGTGGTGGTTGCGGACGATGCCACGATCGGGGATCTGATGCAACAGCTGGCAGCCACCTACCCTGGTCTGGAGCCACAGCTGGCACGTGCGGTGCCGATTTTGGGGTCCACCCATGTCACGCCGGCAGCCAGGGTGCAGGAGGGGCAAGAAGTCGCTTTTTTGATGCCGGTGGCAGGTGGGGCTGGCCGGCCAGGTGTCACAGAGCTTTGCAATTGATGATTTCAAGAAAGTCAAGGAGGGTTGACCATGTCTGAAGGAGCGGCAGCTGGCCACGAGACAGTTTTTGTAAACCAGTACAACAACGGTGTGCTTGATCCCAACAAGCCGATGTTGGGGCCTGTGAGAGAGGGTGGGCATATCGTAGCCAATACGGCACCGGGCTGCTGGGGCCCGATGATCACCCCTGAAATTCGAGGGGGGCATGAGGTGACTGTGCCCGTGGCTGTGGCTGGGGCTGAGGTAGGGGATGCGATTGTCGTCCGCATCAAAGACATTACGGTGACGTCGCTGGCCACCGCCTCGGGGAACGATCGGATGATGGCAGGGCGTTTTTTGGGCGATCCCTATGTGGCGGGTCAGTGCCCGGGCTGCGGCACGCTCTATCCCAAGACTGTCTTGCGCGGGATTGGACAGAGTGCCGTGCGTTGTGTCCACTGTGGCGCCGACGCGACCCCCTTCACCTTTACCAATGGCTACACCATTGCATTCGACGCCAACCGGTCGGTTGGGGTCACGGTGGATCGGCTGGCTGCCGAGGAGATCGCCCGCGATGCCCGCAGCTATGCAGCGTTGCCGGAAAATTCGATCCAAAATCCGATCCTGACGTTTGCGCCGCACGATCTGGTGGGGCTGGTCGGACGGCTGCGCCCGTTTCTGGGGCAGCTGGGCACGACACCGTCGATCCCGTTTCCAGACTCTCACAACGCGGGTGATTTTGGCTCTTTTTTGGTGGGTGCCCCGCACGAGTATGGGTTGCGTGCGGACCAGCTGGCCCATCGCACCGATGGGCATATGGACATTGATGCCGTGCGAGCCGGCGCGATTTTGATCTGCCCGGTCAAGGTGGCGGGCGGTGGGATTTATCTGGGGGACATGCATGCGCTCCAAGGAGACGGCGAAATTGCGGGCCATACCTGTGATGTCTCTGGCACCGTCACCTTGCAGGTGCATCTGATCAAAGGATTGGCGATCGAGGGGCCCGTGTTGTTGCCGGTTGTCGAAGATCTGCCGTATCTGGCCAGGCCGTTGAGCGTTGCAGAAAAGGCCAAGGCGCTGGCAGTTGCCCGTCAGTGGGGGATGGAGGCGCTGGAGGAGTCAGCGCCGATCTCTGTGATCGGCACCGGCCCGGATCTGAACGCAGCGACGGACAACGGGCTGGAACGGGCGGCAGCGTTGCTCGGCATGAGTGTTCCGGAGGTCAAAAATCGTGCGACGATCACCGGGGCCATCGAGATCGGGCGCAATCCAGGGGTGGTGCAGGTCACCTTTCGTGCGCCCGTTGACCGGCTCGAGCAGGTGGGTCTGCTTCCCTATGTGCGTGACCAGTACGGTGCGGGCTGAGATGGAGCACATCGACGGCATGTTGGAGGGGGTGCGTGGGGCTCGCCTCTATTACCAGGCGTGGCTGCCCGCAGCAGAGCCGCGCGCGCTGCTGCTGCTTGTGCATGGTCTGGGCGAACACAGCGGCCGGTATGGGAATGTCGTCAACGCTGTGGTGCCGCGCGGCTATGGTGTGTACGCGCTGGACCATCTGGGCCATGGTCGTTCCGAAGGCACACGCAAATATGTGGAACGCTTTACCGACTTTACCGAGCCATTGCGAACCTATTTGCGTCTGTTGACAGACCGTCACCCTGGCAAGGCTGTCTTTCTGGTCGGACACAGCATGGGGGGATTGATTGCTGCGGTACATTTGCTGGAGCACCAGGCGGATTTTCGTGGGGTGGTCTTCTCTGCCCCGGCTGTAGCGGTCGACCGTTCGGTCTCTGCGGCGACAGTGGCCGCTGGCAAAGTGTTGGCTCTGGTGGCACCCAAGGTTGGGATTTTGGGGTTGGACATCAACGGCATCTCGCGCGATCCGGCAGTGGTGCGTGCTGCCTTGGCCGACCCACTCAACTACCAGGGAAAGATGACGGCTCGGCTGGGTGCAGAACTGTTGAAAGCGATAGAGCGGCTGGCGCGCGAGGCTGGCAAGATTCGTCTGCCTTTGCTTGTGCTGCAGGGCACCGACGACCGTCTGGTAAATCCTGTAGGGGCCCAAACGCTCTACGACAAGGTCAGCTCGCCGGACAAAACGATCCGGATCTACCCGGGGCTCTACCATGAACTTTTTAACGAGCCCGAGCACGCCGAGGTGATCGGGGAGCTCCTCGGCTGGCTGGAGGCCCGGATCTCGTAAAAAAGAGGCAGGGATCGTTTTTAGTGGCTGTCGGGCAGCGGCTCTGGGGCGGGTTGCAGTTTGGGAAAGCGGGCCCGGTCGAATTCATGGAGCCGTTCTGCGCCCAGCGCTACAAGCTCGCGGTGGATCTCTTCGGCGGCGGCCCGAAATGGCTCCAGCGCCAGCCCCTGGCAGACCGGCGGCAGGCCGCGCAGCCTGGGCAGCCCGCGGCGAAACATCTTGACGGCACCGCTCCAGTTGTTTCGTTCGATCTGAAGAAAGGCGACTCCGATCTGGAGGATTCCTTGGTAGAACTCTCGGATCGGGCGACTTTCGCTCTGCCAGGCTTGTTCGAAGGATTCGTGTTGTTCAAAATAGTCGCCGCGGTTGAACTCCTCGACCCCGCGGCGGGCGAGTGCGCTGGGCGGTCTGTCCCAGCCTGCGGGGTAACGTGTGGGGGGATGTAGATGGCGCTCCACGACCAGGGGGAGCTCTTCCATCATGCGGCTGCGTGCCCAGGCGTGGTCGGCACCGGCCTGGCGGGCTGCGCGCAATGTCTGGGCATCGACGTGGCTGCCGAAGGCAAAGATCGGCACGTGGCTGGTGTGGGGGCGAAGCTTGCAGCGGAGGATGGCGTCGGCCCAGTCTCCCTCAGTGGCCAGGTCGAGCAATGCCAGCACGGGGTCGTGGGCGTCGATGGCTGCCACGAACGACTCGGGCGTCTCGACGACGACAGGGGTTCCCCCTTGCCGACGGATGACATCTTGAAGGCGAGGGGCAAAAAAGAGATCTGGCTCGAGGCAGACGATCGCGGGTGCAACAGCTCTATCGGCGGAAGATTCGTGCATTGGTCAGTTCCTGCTGGTTCAACTGAATGGATGGGCCGGTTGTCCGGTCCGAATCGACGATCGGGTATACTGCTTGCTGGATGCCGCCTTTGGCAGGGCGGGCCGGGCAGGTACCCTGACAACAAGGATAGTTGACGGTGAAAAGCATGTCTGTGGAAATTGATCCCAATCTAAGCTATGACGCTGCACTGGTGCAGTTGGAAGAGATTCTTGGCCAGCTGGAGAAGGGCGACCTGCCGTTGGAGCAGACACTGGCGTTGTACGAACAAGGAGCCGAGCTGGCCCATCTGTGTGCTGCCCGGTTGGACGAAGCCGAGCTTCGGGTTCGGCGCTGGCAAGGTGACGGCCAGACGGTGCCCTTCGATGGGTGGCAGGAGCCCTAAATGGCGGCGTTGTGGCGCAACACGGCCCTCTGGTTGCCGATTCTGGTGGCGGTGGTGATTCAGCTGTACAAGCTGATGGCCTTCTGGGGGCAGACCCGGCGGCTGGATTTGCGGGTGCTGACCCAGGCAGGGGGGATGCCGAGCAGCCATTCGGGCATGGTCACCAGCCTGGTCACTGCGATCGGCTACGAATATGGGCTGGACAGCGGGTCGTTTGCGGTGGCGGTGGCGCTGGCGATCATCGTGATGTACGATGCGCGCGGGGTGCGCCAGGAGAGCGGCAAACAGGCACGTGTGATCAACCAGATTCTGCAGACATTTTTTAGCGGCCATCCGCTGACCGAAGCGGAGCTCAAGGAATTGATCGGCCACACGACGCTGCAAGTGCTGATCGGTGGGCTGGTCGGCATTGGCCTCACCCTGGCCTATCTGCAGTGGTTTGGCTAGGGGGCCGGCAAATTCTCGGCGTTGTGCCGGGTTTTTTTGCTGGAGCCGGGCGATTGGCCCGGGTTCCTCGACGAGCGTTGAATTTTTCTGAAATTTTTCTGATTAATGGCTTGTCACCCTCTCTGGCCTGTGGTATGATCTGGCATACAATCAAAAATAGCTGTCGGTCGTGACAAAGGACCTCTGTCGTCGGTGACGCGTCCTCTGGGCGGCGACAGCGACCTGACGAACACAAAAGGTTTGGTGGAGGAACTATGCGACGTGTGGTTCTGATTCAGCCACGGCGCGACGGCCGAATTTTTGGCAGGGCTCCTGGCTCCCCCTATACGCTGATGCGTCTGGCATCGCTGGTGCCGAACGAGATTCCAGTCGAGATCTGGGACGAAAATGTGCGTGATTTGCCCCTGGAGACGGTGCGAGAGGGGGATCTGGTAGGCATCACCTCGATGACGGTCACGATCGAGCGGGCCGAGCAGATTGCACGCCAGTCGATGAAACAGGGCGCCGGTGTGGTCATGGGGGGGGTCCATGCCACCCTGATGCCCACCCACACCGCCACCTTTGCGCACAGCGTCATGATCGGAGAGGGCTATTTTACCTGGCAAAAACTGATTCAGGATTTTGCCGCCGAAGGGGTGAAGGGCATGCAGCCCCGCTACGAAGATCTGCGCTGGGCAGATTTGCAGGGGTTGGCGACGATCACCGACCGGGTGATCGCAATGGTCGACGAAAACAAAAATTACTGGACCCCCTATCTCGAGATTACCCGCGGCTGTCCGCGCAACTGCGATTTTTGTACGGCCATCCGGGTCAGCGGGCAGCGCATGCGGTTTCGTCCGGTCGAGGAGGTCGTCGATGAGATTGAGCGGCGCCAGATCAAGCGATTTTTCCTGACCGACGACAATTTTGGGCTCAACTTTACGCTGGCGCCCGACTACTGCGCCGATCTGTTTGAGGGGCTTTCCAGGCTTGACCTGCAGGGGTGGACATGCCAGTCTGAAATGAGCATTGCCAAGCACCCTGAACTCTTGGAGATGAGCATCGCCGCCCATCTGGACAAACATTTCATCGGTTTTGAAAGTGTAAATCCCAACAACCGTTCTTCGTTGGGGGGGAAGTCCAAGGGCAACGCAGAGCAGACGCGCGAGGCCATCCGGGCGATTCGCAAGACAGGGGTCGGGGTGGTGGGGCTTTTTGTCATGGGGTTTGACTCAGACACCCCAGAGACCTTCCAGGCGATGTGGGAGTTCATCCGCACCAGCGAGCTGGACAGCGTCAGCACGACGATGCTGACCCCATACCCGGGCACGCCTTTCCGCGAGGTTGTTGAGCGGGAGAACCGGCTGCTGGATTCTCCGTGGAGCCACTACGACACGGCCCACCTGACCTTTGTTCCCAAAAATTTTACGGTAGAAGAACTGCGCGGCGCCTATGACTGGCTCTGCCGCAAAATTTACAGCCCGACCCAGATCGCTCGCCGTGGACTGCGTTCGCTGGGGCGTTATCCGATCTCGAAAGCTGGCAAGAAAGCCTTTGGCAGCTTCAGCACAGACTATGGGTATCGCCGCACCTACGCCTATCGCAACGCGCTGTAGCAGAGATTGCAGAACGGTAAAAACGGGACCAGGCTGCCCAGCCTGGTCCCGTTTTTGGATCGAGACGAGCCGTGTCGTTCAGTAGTGGCAGTCTATCTGCCGCCGTGCAGCGGCAGATTCGAGGATGGCGTCGCAGATCACGGCACAGCGGTAGCCATCTTCGAAATCAGCGCCGATCGGGGCGACTGGCTTGTCGTTGACAATGCAGTCGAGCAGGTGGGCAATCTCGTGCACGAATGTATGTTCCCAGCCGATGATGTGCCCCTGTGGCCACCAATTTTCCCACCATGGGTGATAGGGTTCGGAGACAAGCACCTGGTGGAAGCCGCGTGTTTCTTTGGGTTCATCGTCGATCCAGAAGGCTTCTAGCTCGTTCATGCGTTCCAGGTTGAAGCGCAGGCTGCCTTTTTCTCCGTTGATTTCGATTACATTGCTGTTTTTGCGTCCTGCGGCAAAGCGAGTCGCCTCCACCGTGCCGAGCGCGCCATTGGCGAAGGAGACGACTGCGGCAAAGGCGTCGTCGACGTCGACTGTGCCAGGGCTGCCGTCCGCCCAGGGCCGTTGGGGGAGGAAGGTTTTGGCCATGGCGCTGACGCTGTCGACTTCTCCGACCAGGTAGCGGCCGAGGTCGAGAATGTGAGCGCCCAGGTCGCCGAGTGCGCCGCTGCCTGCCACACGTTTGTTGAGGCGCCAGATCATCGGCATGTTGTAGTGGGGCATGATCCATTCCTGCAGATAGACTGCACGGAAGTGGTAGATGCGTCCGAGCGCGCCGCTCTCGATCAGCTTGCGCATCTGGCGGATTGCGGGCACGAAACGGTAGTTGAAGGCGACCATGTGCTTGACCCCGCTTTTTTGGACAGCGTCGAGCATGGTTTTGGCTTCTTCGGCGGTGCGGGCCAGCGGTTTTTCACACAAAATATGTTTGCCGGCCGCAGCGGCTGCGATACAGGGTTCGGCGTGGGCATCATTGGGGCCGCCGTTGTCGAAAAGCTGCACTGCGTCGTCGGCGAGCATCTCCTGCCAGTCGGTGTAGGATCTGGCGTAGCCGAAGCGCAGGGCAGCAGCACGGGTTGCTTCTGCGTTGCGGCCACAGATGGCTGCCAGCACCGGGATGGCTGGTGGCGGATACATCATGTAGGGGATTTTTTTGAAGGCATTGCTGTGGGCTTTGCCCATAAAGGCGTAGCCCAACATGCCGACACCGATTTCGGGTGCCTGGTTCTCCGCTGCCGCAGCGGCCATCGAGGTAAATCCTGCTCCTTCGCTCATCGAACGTCTCCTTGGTTGGGTGGAGCGAGTCTGCACACCCTGCCCAGCAGGTCTGTGCCGAAAAGAGAGCTGCTTCTCGCTCGAAATGGATCAGAGAATGTGCAGAACTGCTTTGGTGTTTGGTTTTCTATTCCATCACAGACCGGGTGTGCTGTCAAAATGCGCACGAATACAGCTGCTGTAGCGCCGGGAGCCGAACGCATTTGCTGCCATGTGCCATCAAGCGGCGCCACCGGCGGGGTGCTGAGAAGCCCTGGGGAATTTGGGGACACTTGACATGCCGATCCGTCAGCGTATACAATTTGCACTGCAACAACGCGACGTTCGCTGTGCAATAGTGCGCTTGACACGCTGATCTGTTACCTTATACAATTTAGATTGTAATTTTGTCAGGATGCAAGAAGACGTGCAGCCCAACCTCAGCACGTTGTCCTTGCCTGAGCCCTTCAACCCACCCAACAGCACGCAAGGAGAAATGGATCGATGCAGAAAAAAGTGATTGTCAGCTGGCTCCTGATGATGATGTTCTGGATCAGCGCCTGCGGTGCACCGGCTGCGGAGGCCCCAGGGGCCGCAGCACCGGCCGCAGAGGCAGCAGAGGTGCTGACACCGCAGTCTGGCGGTGAAATTGTCGTGGCCTACAAAGATGATTTGGCGACCCTCGACCCTGCGATTGGGTACGATTGGACCAACTGGCCGACAATCAAAATGGTCTTTGATGGCCTGCTTGGCTATGACAGCGGCACGACGCTCGAGCCGCGCATTGCCGCTGAAATGCCGACTGTCTCTGAAGACGGGCTGGTGTACACCTTCAAAATTCGACCAGGTGTCAAATTCTCCAACGGTCGCGAGGTGACCGCCGACGATGTGGTCTATACGCTGACGCGTGTTTTGAACCCGGCGACAGCCAGCCCTGGTGCAGGGTTCTATGTCGGAATTCAAGGGGCACAAGCGTTTATTGACGGCAGTGCAGCCACCGTAGAAGGGATCCAGGCCCTGGATGCGCAGACTGTAGCGTTTACCTTGACTGCGCCTGATGCCACCTTTTTGAACAAAATGGCGCTCAATTTTGCCTTTCTGGTGCCCCAGGAAGCGGTCGAGGCTGCCGGCCAGGACTTTGGTCGCCAGCCAGTGGGCACTGGCCCCTTCACCCTCGTCGAATGGAAGTCGGGCGAATATCTGGTCTTTGAGCGCAACCCTGCCTACTTCCAGCCAGGGCGGCCTATGCTCGACAAAGTGACGATCCGTGTCGGCGTCGAGCCCAGCGTCGCAGTCCTCCAGCTGGAAAAAGGCGATATCCATCTGATGGGCGACCCACCGCCTGGCGCCGAGTGGGCCCGCATTACCGCCGACCCGGCCTGGGCAGAGCGCATCGAAGTACAGCCGAAAGTCAACACGACCTATATTGCCATCAACACCACACTCCCCCCCTTCGACAATGTCAAGGTGCGCCAGGCGCTCAACCATGCGATCGACAAAGAGCGCATTGTCCAGCTCTTGAACGGGCGTGCAACTGTCGCCAACCAGATTCTGCCTGCGCTCATGCCAGGCCACGAGGATACCTACGAAGGGTATGCGTTCGACCCGGAAAAGGCCAAGGCATTGCTGGCCGAAGCTGGGTTCGCCGACGGTTTTGCGACCACCATCCAGTGCATCGCAGTCGATCCACAGCCCAAACTCTGCGAATCGTTCCAGCAAGATCTGGCCAATGTCGGCATCCAGCTCACGATCGAAACGTTGGCTGCGCCGAATGTGATCGAGAACGCCGGCAACGGGCTCAACCCGCTGACCTGGTCTGGCGGCCTGGCCTGGACGCAGGATTACCCCGACCCGGACAATTTTTACGCGCCGATCCTGGGGTGTGACGCCAATGTCCCGGGTGGATGGAACTGGTCGCGTTACTGCAACGAAGAAGTGCATGCCCAGAGCAAAGAACTGTTGGCCATGACCGATCGGGCGGCGCGCGTGGAAGCCTACAAACCATTTTTCCGAACGCTCATGGATGCGGCGGTCTGGGTCCCTGTCATTGCCGACCAGTACAATGTCGCTCACTCGGAGAAATTGCACGGTCAGCCGCTGCTGACCCACCCGGAGCATGGGTTTATCTACGAAACGATGTGGGTGGAGCCCTAGTCTGTGGGTGCACCCGCTTCGTCTGCTGTCAGGGTGGAGCCGGCCCGGGCCGGCTCCACCCCAGTGACCTACTGGCCGTCGGTCTGGCGGCGGCTGCGCCGTGACCGGGCTGCGGTCGCCGGTCTGGCGCTGGTACTTTTCCTCGCCTTTTTGGCGCTGGCAGCCCCCTTGCTGGCCCCGTACGACCCGGCAGAGCAGTTTCGAGATGGCCTGACACCGGCCGGGCAGCCGCTGCCCAGCACACTGCCGGAGGGCAGCCTGCGTTTTCTTCTCGGCACCGACCCGGTCGGACGGGATCTTTTCAGCCGTCTGCTGCACGGTGCCCGCGTCAGCCTGACCGTCGGCGTGCTGGCCAATCTGCTGACGGTCGCGATCGGCACCCTGCTGGGTGCGACAGCCGGATACTGGGGGGGGTGGGTCGAGACCCTGCTCATGCGGGTGACCGACATGATGATGGCGTTCCCGACCCTGCTGCTGGCGATGGCGTTGGTGGCCATCCTCAAACCTTCGATGGGGATCATCATTG